>JANRBI010000085.1:0-19209 GCA_030727625.1 Salibacteraceae bacterium | reverse complement strand
GGCTGAACAGACTTTTGAAGGTTCGAAATATTGATACCAACATCTTTTCGAAGCACTTCGCCTTGGTTTTGGCCCGCAATGCGATAAATCACCAATTCGTGCGAATATCCTTTTGACTTCGATCCAACTTTGATCAGTGTGTGCAGCGAATCGCCCACAATGGCGTAATCGGCTATGGTTTTTTCTTCGGTAGAAGTGAGCGTGATGGATGAGCCAGGAAACAGCGATTCGGGTTCCATGCCGCGTAAATATATATGGTCTTGATCTGCGGTAACCAAAAGCGGGTTGCCGTTTCTGAGAACACGCAATTCCTTGATGTTTTCAGCTCGTGGCAATTCAAACTCATCGCCCCAAAGGGCAATGTTCAATAAAGAATCTGCAATCTCGTCTTGCGCTTGAGCAAGCGAAAAAACCAATGCTAGGCAGAGCGCTATGCTAAGCCGCAGCTTCATTAGCAAGTTTGTTTTTGTTGGCCAATTGTCCGCATGCGGCATCAATGTCTTTTCCACGACTTCTTCTGATGTTCACCACTACGCCATGGCGCTCGAGGTGCGCAGCAAATGCATCTACCTTTTCAGGATCGGCTTGCTGAAATTCGCCATCATCAATAGGATTATATTCTATGATATTTACTCTTGCCGGCACACGTTTGCAGTAATTCACTAGCTCTTGTGCATCGTGAATGGTGTCATTAAAATCTTTGAAAATGATGTATTCAAACGTCACACGGTTTTTGGTGTTGTTGTGAAACTCATCCAATGCTTCGGCCAACGTATCTAAGTTGTTCTGATCATTGATCGGCATTATTTGGCTACGCTTAGTGTCGTTTGCAGCGTGAAGCGAAAGTGCTAACCTGAACTTCACTTTGTCTTCGGCCAATTTGCGAATCATTTTGTCGATGCCCGCAGTACTTACAGTAATGCGCTTCGAAGCCATTCCTAATCCATTATCATCGGTGATGCGTGCTATAGAGGTAAGCACGTTTTTATAGTTCAAAAGCGGCTCGCCCATGCCCATGTAAACGATGTTGGTCAGCGGCTTGTTGTAGTATTTCTGCGCCATGTCTTTTATGGCTACCACTTGATCAAAAATTTCGTCAGGCTCGAGGTTGCGCATGCGCTTGAGTTTGCCTGTTGCGCAAAATTTACAGGTAAGGCTGCAGCCTACTTGGGATGAAATGCAGGCGGTCATGCGGTCTTTTGCGGGTATCAAAACTCCTTCTACCACCTTGCCATCATGTAGCTTGAAGGCGCACTTTACGGTGCCGTCATTGCTCAATTGCTCTTCGGCAATGGTGAGTGCGTTTACCACAAAATCTTGCTCTAATCGAGGTCTGATTTCGAGTGGAAGGTTGGTCATATCGTCAAAGCTTTTGGCTTGTTTTTGCCACAGCCATTGCTCCACTTGGTTTGCGCGAAATTTCGGCTGACCAATTTCTTCGAAATACGCTTGAAGCTGCTCAGTAGAAAGTGAGCGAATGTTTTGTTTGCCTTGCATTGCCGCGAAGGTAGAGCTTACTAGTTAATTGATTGTAAGGGATAGGAAGAGGATGATTTTGCGGTCTCAATGCTTTTTAAAAAGCTTGGGACAAAAGTGTTTTTTGGACAAAACGCTAGTAACTCGAATAACATGTGCGATTTGTTTTAACAGATAAATCTAGACACCTGAGGATTGTAAGATCTATAAAAATTCCCAATTTTTATACGATTCGAATCTGAAGGAGTTGTACTTTAAGTCTGAGCAAGATTGATCTGAAGAGAAATTGATCCGAATTATCTAAACAGGTTTTTTGTGCATGGCACTTAGACTTTTAAAAATGAAAATCTACACAAGAACATTAAATACATGAACCACTTACTTAACGTAGTGTGTTATGTAACCCCAATAGCAGTTGTCGTTGTAGTTTTTGTATGAAAAAGAAACGGGATTGCCTTTATCATCTTCCTCAATTATAAGTTCCATTCTTTGCCCTTCCATATAAATGAATGGCTCTACCCAATTAGAGTCTCCATTTTCTAGTGTAGGAAAATCATATTGAAAGTAAGTTTTGTCGCTGTATACTATTGCTTGGCCAAAATAATCAACTAGTGTAAAGTCATATTCAAAATAACCCACATAAGGGCGATACGTAAGTGTATTGGCAGGACCTTGAATGACTTTATCGTTTGTAAATACCATGCGGCCCGGGTTCACCACCGAATAAATGATCTTTGAAGTATCACCGCAATTGAATCTCGCTCTATACTCATTTTCGGTGAGTGAAATGTCATATTTCCCGCCTACTTTTCGTTTGAGCCCATCGGTTTTATCGCACGAAACGATGCCAAATGTTATGAAGAGGAATGCTACTACGCTTATGTTTAGTTTCATGATTGATGTGCTTAACCTGTTATTTAGATAGGTAGTATTTTTCTGAGATCACGTATCCATATTGATCTATAAAATAGAAAATCCAAACCTTTTTAGTGAGCATCTCTGTTATAAGGTTTTTGTATCCACTTCCATCAGCACCATGCAGCACTACTGCCACATCTTCATGGCTTAAAATGTCGAAGTATTCGTAAGTAAAATCAATCTCAGTTCCGTTATCGTATTCAATTTTTCCCTCATAAAGCTCGCCAGAAACAGTGTAAGTAGGAACAACATCTGATCGTTTTTTTGTAAATGTAAAAGTGCCTTTGAGGTCAGTGTCTTCACCAAAAAATTGAACAGCATCAATATCCCATTTGCCAGTAAAATTTCTCTCAAATTTTTTCTGTTTCGAGCAACTCGTAAGCACAAAAAGTGTGAGAACGAGTAAAATGGAAGTTTTAAAGATCTTTTTCATGAAGTGGAATTTTCAATTGTGAAATTAATTCAGAGCATATTTGAATGCACTACGTCATTTGTCGTATTCTCATGATACCACAGGGAGCATGTGGCCGGAGTGTTTATCTCACGCGCTTTTGTAAAAAGCGTTCGGATTTTAAAGGGAACATGTTTTGGGTATATGAGTCGATTGGTGTGTAGATCACGGACTGCTAGTCCACGATAGCGACAAGCTAATCTGTTGTTGAATAAATGTCAGGACGATGCCAACGTGATGCAATCGCGCTTGAGGCGGAAACCTACATCTTTACCTCAACGCTAATATCGCCTCAGCAATCGCTAAATCGGCTGGAGTGGTAATCTTAAGATTCGTTTCTTCACCAGCCACTAATTTGATAGTGTGGCCAGCGTGTTCAAATACCGTGGCATCATCGGTAAAGCTTTCTTGGTAATGGGCTTCAAAGGATGGTTTTAAGAGGCTTAAATCAAAACACTGAGGTGTTTGAACTGCAACCACACCTTCGCGGCTCATGGCAGCGTTTTTATCGCCATCTACTTTCCTTAAGCTTTGGGTTATTGGCACCACAGGTAATCCAGATTGATGCTTTTCTGCGGAAGCATAACAGCGTTGAATCATTGTTTTAGAAATAAGTGGCCTTACACCGTCATGTATACCAACGATTCCATCGTTTCCGCATGCTTTAAGTCCGTTTTTTACCGAGTGAAAACGTGTTTCACCACCCGAAACTACTTTGTGTGGAATGCTGAACGTATATTCCAAACACAAGTTTGCCCAAAAGCCTTGTTGGCTTTCGGGCAATACTAAAATGATTTCGCAGCTAGGAATTGCGTTGAAAAATTGTGCTATTGTATGCATTAAAACAGGTTTCCCCGCAAGGGTTAAAAACTGTTTAGGCAAATCGCTTTGCATGCGAGCACCTTTTCCTCCGGCAACTATTACCGCGTATTTTTTCAATTAAATGTTGTTTGATTAAGTCAAGATCAACATCGCATCGCCATAGCTGTAGAAACGATATTTTTCTTTGATAGCTGTGCGATAAGCTTCCATCATTAAATCATATCCGCCAAATGCGCAAACCATCATCAACAAGGTAGATTCTGGAATGTGAAAGTTGGTAATCATGCTATCAGCTACATTGAAATCGTATGGAGGAAAAATGAATTTATTTGTCCAACCATTGTAAGCATTCAGGTGCTTTTCAGTGCTGAAAGACGTTTCCATCGAACGCATTGAAGTAGTGCCAACGGCACAAATTCTCTTCTTGCGACTTTTTGCACTGTTTACAATGTCACAAGCTTCTTGAGGAATAATTACCTGCTCAGAATCCATCTTGTGTTTGGTAAGATCTTCCACTTCTACGTTTCTGAACGTGCCCAAACCTACGTGAAGCGTAAGTTTAGCGAAGTCTACACCTTTAATTTCAAGACGCTTCATAAGCTCGCGGCTAAAGTGCAAACCAGCAGTTGGTGCAGCAACAGCGCCTTCTTTATCAGCATAAATAGTTTGGTAGCGCTCTTCATCTTCTGGAGCTGCATCACGCTTGATGTATTTGGGAAGTGGTGTGTTACCAAGACCCATCAAAGTAGCACGGAATTCTTCGTAGCTACCATCAAACAAGAAACGCAATGTGCGACCTCTTGAAGTTGTATTGTCAATTACTTCAGCAACCAACGAATCGTCTTCGCCAAAATATAGTTTGTTTCCGATTCTGATTTTACGAGCTGGATCAACCAAAACATCCCAAAGGCGGCTTTCGCGGTTCAATTCTCTCAACAAGAAAACCTCGATTTTTGCTCCTGTTTTTTCCTTGTTACCATATAAGCGAGCTGGAAAAACCTTCGTGTCGTTTAACACCATCACATCGCCTTCGTCAAAATAATTGATCACATCTTTAAACAAGTGGTGCTCAATGGTGCCTTTTTTAGAATCAACCACCATAAGTCTTGCTTCATCACGCAAGTCAGATGGATATTCAGCAACAAGTTCGTCTGGAAGGTCAAATTTGAATTGTGATAGCTTCATAAATCAATCTTTAGTTTGGATATAACGAGCCTTAAAAAAAGGCTTGCAAATGTATGATTAATCAACTTTTAATGGCTATTGAATCTAAGTATTTCTGGAATCCATCTTTTATGGCCTCCATTGCTTGCTCTACGCTTAAGGCATTTTCCAATAAAAATTCGCCAATTCGTGTGCGTCTCAATTTGGTGAGATGCGCGCCTGAATTCACCGCTTTACCATAATCGAAGGCTAAGCTGCGCACATAAGTTCCTTTGCTGCAACTGAGTTTGAAGGCGATTTCAGGAAAATTATCGGCTTCTATTTCAAATTCAGAAATGTGGATTGGATTTGGTTTCATCACCACTTCTTTGCCTTTTCTTGCTAGATCATAGGCTTTTTGACCATCAATTTTTTTAGCCGAAAATATAGGTGGCACTTGATTCTGATCACCCAAAAACTGCCCTGCCGCAAGCTTTAGTTCTTCGATATCTTGGTTTGGAAGATCGAATCTATGATCAATTTCTGTTTCCAAGTCATAAGATGGAGTAGTGGAGCCGAGCAAAAAAGTACCGTCATAGCTTTTGTCCATTCCGGTCAAATCGTTGATCGTTTTAGTGTGACTTCCTACGCAAATAAGCATCAAACCAGTGGCTAATGGGTCGAGTGTGCCAGCGTGTCCGACCTTGATTTTTTTTCTTCCCGTGGCATGCTTTGCTGTGTAGCGCAATTTGTTGACTAAATCAAACGAGGTCCAAGTAATTGGTTTGTCAACCAAAAGAGTAAGGCCAAAAGGCGGTTGGTTTTCCATGTTTTAGGAATGAGTTAAAAGAGAAAAAGTTGAAGTGTTATTCTGAAGATTTCAAAAGATGCTTCAATTTTTCTGGGTCTTGCCTTTGATCCCAAAATGCAAGAATTTGTATTTGATCGGTGTTTACTTCGTAAACAATAGCGAAATGATTCACGCGAGCTTGATATGTGTTTTGAATAGTGGTTTTGGCAAAAATGGCTGGATTCTTTGCTATAAGCTCGAGTTTTTCAAACGTTTGTTCTTGAAGTTTAAATGAAAATGAACGCGATTGATTGTGCTCTGTCCAATATTCTAACACATGTTTAAATTGTAATCGAGCCGTAAAAGACCAAATTATTTTGAAGGGTTCTGATCTTTCAGCCATTGTGCTGATTCTTTCTTCATTTCTTCGTTGGTGATCGTTCTTCCAGCTTCAATATCGGCTTTGCTCTTGGCGATCATTTCTAGTTGAGTTTCGTTAAAATCAACTAGAACTAAGTCATTTTTAGTGGCCGTAATCAGCGAGTCTAGAGCGGTTAAGAATTCTTCATTAGAAATGTTGAAGATTTTATCGATTAATCGCTCGCGTAAAAGTTCTACTCTGCTCATAAATCAAATTTAGATAAAAATGAATTGGAGTTTTTCGAACCTAAATCAACGAATATCCAACAGCAGCAATTCCCGCTGCAAAGCAGTAGTAGCTGAAATATTTGAGCTGACTTTTCTTCACTAAGGCAATCATCCAATTACAAGCAAAAAGCCCTGCAACAAAAGCCGCAATGGCGCCTAATGCCATCGGCATAATGTCGATAGTCGAACTTGTAATGCCACCATCTAATAAGTCTTTGGCCATTTTTCCGAAAATGAGTGGAACTACCATCAAGAATGAAAAGCGTGCTGCTTTTTCACGATCAATTCCTAAAAGTACGGATGTAGAAATGGTTGCACCACTGCGGCTAATGCCCGGAAGAATAGCAATGGCTTGCGCAATTCCTATGATAAAAGCGTTGGTAAACGTGACGTTTTTGTCGGTGTTTTTTGCCTTGTCTGCCAAAAACAAAAGCAAACCTGTAATCACCAACATTGCGCCTACGAGCAAAATTTGTTTCGAAAACAAAGCTTCAATTTGGTCATTGAATAGCACACCAATAACGGCTGCTGGCATCATCGACAAAATAATTTTTACTGAAAACTGAGCTTGATCATTCCATTGAAATTGGAATAACCCTTTCACTATTTCACCAATCTCTTTTCTGAATACTACCACTGTGCTAAGCGCTGTAGCAAAGTGAAGCACGACAGTAAAAAGCAGACTTTCTTCAGGTAAACTATTGTCACCTAAAATGGCTTTGCCAAGCTCTAAATGCCCAGAACTGCTTACGGGCAAAAACTCTGTAAGCCCTTGAATTATGCCAAGGATGATGGCTTCGAGAATACTCAAAAGAGATTATTTTTTGATGATACCATACATAACCAATCCATAACCAACTAAGGTTACGATGGGTGAAATGTACATTCTGCGGAAATCGAAAATGGCATCGCTGTATGACGAAACATCGTCAGCGCCACCGCCACTCATTAAGAAGAAGCCTAAAATAACGGTGAAAGCTCCTGCACCAATCAAGATGAAGTTTTTCTTGCCTAATGGAAATTCGTGAGAATCATTGTTTTCGCTCATAATCAATACATTTTGTCGCTGCGCATTCGTAAAAATTTACGGACGGCCAAACTAGTAGAAACCCACGAAATAACAACCCCTAAAATCAAAACAATTACAAAGAGATATGCTAAAATTTCTATATCCTGAATTTGAATCAAATCAGGAAGGTATTGTTGAGACACGTACATCAAGCTCATGATGAGCATAATGGCAATCAGTGCGCTATAAATTCCATGGAAAATTCCCTTGATAATAAAGGGTTTTCTGATGAAAGACTGAGTGGCGCCAACCAGCTGCATACTCTTGATTAAGAAGCGTTTGCTGTAAATTGAAAGCCGGATACTGTTGTTGATCAGAGCAATGGCTACAACCAATAAAAGCGCACTAAAAGCTAGTAGCACCATGCCTACTTTGCGAATGTTTTTCTGAACACTACTCACCAAAGATTCTTGATAATCAACTTCTTTGATTTTCGAGCTGCGCTGCAATTGTGCCTTGATTCCGGCTAAACTGTCTTGATGGGCATATTCTGCATTCAACTTCACTTCTATGCAGGCAGAAAGCGGATTGTAGTCTAAGTAGTTCATGAAATCTTCACCAAGATCTTTTTTCATGATTTCAACGGCTTCATCCTTAGAAATGAACACGGTTGACTTTGAGTATGGCGCAAGTTCTATCGCTTTTTGAAGGCGAACTACATCTACTTCTTTCACATCATCTTGCAAATAGATGGTAAAGCCAATGTTTTCTTTCACTGTATTGCTCAGTTTTTGAGCGTAAAGCATGATTAAACCTAGCAATCCTAGAGTAAAAAGCACCAGTGCAACACTCAGAATTACTGAAATGTAAGAGCCGCGTAATCTGCGCTTTTGAAATGTTTGTTCGCCTTTTTTAGCCATAATCGGTGAACGAAACTAGGACATAATAGAGGTTAAGAATATTGTTCTTGAGAAAATAATGAACAACAGGAGTTTAAGAGTGAGAAAAGCCGGCTTGACTCAATTAATAGAATCTCCTCGCAGCTTTCTAAATCGCTTTCTGGCCTCAATGGTGAAAAGCGAACTGGTGTATTCATCTAAAATGCGCGAATAGCATTCCATAGCCTTTTCAGGATCGTTTAAAAAGCCTTCGTATAGTTTTCCTGCTTCGAAAAGTGCATTGTCTGCTAAGATGTCGCTGCTATAAACATCTGCTACTTGCAGGTAGTTTTTAGTGGCGTTTTCATAATCACCAAGCTCAGCAAAAATCTTTGCACGTTGAAATAGAATGTTGTCAGCTAAAGCATGATTTGGAAACAAACGCTCAATATCATTAAGCGCCATTTGTGCAGAATCGTATTTGTGCTGCGCAAGCAATAGTTCATTTTTCGCGAAAAGCGCAAGAGCATCTGTTATAGTATCTAAACCTGTGTTTTCGGTTATAAAAACAGAAAGTTCGAGTGCATCATTGGCAATCAACTTTGATGTGGAGCCTTTCAAAACGCCCAGTTGTGCTTCGGCCCAACCAAAGTCGCCTGCGTAATAAAACACCTTCGCGTTTTTCAATTTGGCTTCGTAGCCAATTTCATCATACTTGAAGGTTTTCTCTACTTGACCATAAAGCAGAGAAGCGTCCCAAATGCTATTAGTCAACACATAAATGTCTGCCAATTCTATTTTAAGCGTAGCATTTCCTGTAGGATTCAAGCCTGGAATATCCAGTCCTTTTTGTAAAATATCAATCGCTTCTTGCACGGCCGTTGTGCTGAATTTACTTTGATAAAATGCCTTTACGTGAGCGTAATTTTTAATCAATTTCCAAGTGCCATCGCGGTAGCCCAAATCATCCAATGCCGATTGATACTCGGCAATCAATTTGTCGATGGCTATTTTGTCGTAAGACCGAGAAACAATCTGCTCTTGAAGCGCGCTGAGCAAACCTTGTCTTGCATCTAAATAGAAATAGCTGCGTGGCCCTTTGGCTTTCACATATTCAAAAGCATCTATCGCTACTTGATATTTAAGGTTGTTGAGTGCCAAGTCGGCCAATTTCATCAGGCGATTACCATCTTCTTTGTTTCGTTTATCAATGGCTTTTGCTTGAATCAATGCCGCTTCAAACCTGTTTTGCTGCATATACATCCAAATCAGCATTTCTGCATACACATTGTTTTCTGGGTTTTTCTGAACCTTTTCAAGCAATTGAGTCTGCAGTGCATTGGTGTATTTGTTTTCGGTATCAAATCCAATGATTCTGTTCAGCGTGTTTTGCACCGATTGCAAGTAGCCTGCGCTTACATCAAGCACCTCGATATACTCTCTGATCATGCCTTCAACATCGCCTTTTTCACCAAGAATTTGTGCAATTTGAAAATTGAAAGGATAGTTTTTTCCTTGCACTTTACGACCAGCGTAATAAACCTCTAAAGCGCGATCGTTCTCACTAATTTGCGCAAATGCATTGCCCAAAGCAATAATTTGACTGATAGATGCACTGCCAATATTCTTGGTGATTTTATCGAAGTGTTTGTTTGCTTTAGAGTCTTCTCCACTCAACTTTAGCACTTGACCTATATCTACCAAATAGTCATAAACGGCAGGGTTGTTTTTGCTCTGTGTTTCAGCAAGTTTTTCTGCTTCCTTATAGTTTTTTAGTGCGATGTAGCTCTGAAGCAGGTAATCGTAATTATCGTCCGATGGCTGTTTTTCATATAAGCGCTCGTAATAAATGGCAGCTTTTTCAAAATCACCTTCGCGGTAATAATAAGCGGCCAATTGTGCATCGGTATTTTGAGCGAAGCCATTAGCAGCGCCAAACACCAATGCTATTAGGATTATGAATTTATTTAGCCCGCGGCTTAGGATCATAGATTACTGCTTTTATAGAATCAATCACAGCCGTAGCCTCAGGATAAATTGTTTTGTAACGAGTTTGGAGCAAGTCGTTGCCGTTTTCTAATTCATCACAAGCTTCTATTAGCTTAGCAATAGCATCGGCTTCTGCACTGAAATAGCCTCTAAACTCTTCTTCGCTGTAAAAATTGTTTTTCACGTCTTCGCGAAGTGTTGCAATCTGAGTTTTGGCGTAAGCCGCCTCTTTTTTCACATCACGGTAGCGTGAACCAACTTTTCCAATGAATTTGTTGGTACGGAAAAAATCACCCAACACAATTCCAGGTCTAGCTTCAAGCGTGTCTTCGATATTGTCCCAAAGCCAAATTTCGGTTTGCTTAATGGTCGAAGCCCAATTGCGAAGCGCAACGGTATCTACTTGAGCCAACACTTCTTCCACATGGTTTAAATGAATACCAAGGCTATCAATGCGTTGCGAACGCTCTTCTTTCACTTTGGTGTTGCACGAGCCAAGGCTTGCTGCCAAAGCGATGATCGAGAAAATAAAGGCAAATTGTTTCATTACTCTATGGTTTCGAATTTGGTGTAAGGCGTGATTGCTTTTGGTAAAACAATTTTTTCACCGTCAAAGTTGTTTTCTAGCAAGGCTGCAACAATGCGTGGCAAAGCAAGTGCGCTGCCATTCAAAGTGTGCGCCATTTGTTTATTTCCGTCCTTGTCTTTAATACGCAGCTTCATGCGGTTGGCTTGGTATGTTTCGAAGTTTGAAACAGAACTTACTTCTAACCAACGACCTTGACCTGCGCTATAAACTTCAAGATCGTAAGTTAGGGCAGAGGTAAAGCCCATGTCGCCACCGCAAAGACGTAAAACACGATAAGGAAGCTCTAGTTTTTTCAGCAAGCCTTCTACGTGAGCCACCATTTCTTCTAGCAGCTGATAAGAGTTTTCTGGTTTTGAAATTTGTACGATTTCAACTTTATCAAATTGGTGCAATCGGTTTAAACCGCGCACTTCTTTGCCGTAGCTGCCTGCTTCTCTTCTAAAACAAGGCGTGTATCCTGAGTTTTTTATGGGCAGTTCTTCTTCATCCAAAATCACATCGCGGTAAATGTTGGTGATTGGCACCTCAGCCGTTGGAATCAAGAAAAGGTTGTCAACCGTGGCATGATACATCTGGCCGTCTTTGTCAGGCAACTGCCCTGTTCCAAAACCAGAATCTTCATTTACCAAGTGTGGCGGAATTACTTCTGAAAAGCCAGCTGCTTCTGCTTCGTCTAAGAAAAATTGAATCAAGGCACGTTGCAATTTTGCGCCTTTACCCATGTAAACTGGAAAACCTGCTCCGGCAATTTTTACACCCAATTCAAAATCAATGAGTTTGTATTTAGTGGTCAAATCCCAGTGAGGAGTAGCGTGTGCAGCGTTACTTGCTTCGCCCCATGTGCGCACGGTTTCATTGTCATCAGCAGATTTGCCAGCAGGCACACTAGCGTGAGGCGTATTTGGTATGGTTGCTAAAAGCGCATTAAGCTCGGCTTGTGCGGCTTTCATTTTAGCATCAAGTTCTTGATTTGCTGTTTTAAGATCACCAGTTTTAGCTTTAGCTGCGTTTGCTTCGGCAGTTTTGCCTTCTTGAAAAAGCTTGCCAATTTCAGCGGCTATTTTCTTCGCTTCACTTAAGTTTTGATCTAGCGTGTGCTGAATAGTTCTGCGTTCTTCATCCAAAGCAATTACTTGCGAAATGATGCTTTCTGCATCAATGTTTCTCTTCTGAAGAGCTGCTATTACAGCGGCTTTGTTTTCGCGGATGTGTGCTAGTTGTAACATATATAAAGTGATGTGCTAAAGTCTGTTTTATTGTGAAGCCAAAAATGGCGGTTTTGTTATTAATAGCTAATGCTAAATGATAAAGCGAAACAACGCAAAAAGCGTCTGATTTTGAGAGCAAGAACCACTTAAATGATGCTGTGGTTTGATTGCTTTTAGAAAAAGGCAAAAGACTAATGGTTTGAAACCAAAAAATCCCGGCCGCAAAGAGCGAACCGGGACTTTATATTTTGTAAAAGATAAATCGCTCTAATTATGCCTCGAAAGGAACAACCGATACAAACGACTTATTACCTGTTTTTTTTCTGAACTCTACTACACCATCAGTAAGAGCGAACAAAGTATGGTCTTTACCAATACCTACGTTCAAACCTGGGTGGTGTTGAGTGCCACGCTGACGAACGATGATGTTACCAGAAATAGCTGGTTGACCACCGAAAATTTTCACACCGAGACGTTTACTTTCTGATTCGCGTCCGTTTTTCGAACTACCTACACCTTTTTTATGTGCCATGACGTTTAAGTGTTTTTAAAGCTTATTCTTCGCTTTTGGTTTCTTCTTTAGCAGGTGCCGCTTTTTTTGCGCCAGTTGCCTTAATTTCATTGATCTGGATTTCAGTCAAATATTGACGGTGTCCATTTTTCTTCTTGTAACCTTTTCTTCTTTTCTTTTTAAAGACGATTACTTTGTCACCTTTTAGGTGCTCTAGAACGGTTGCTGTTACTTCAGCACCTTCGATAGCTGGGGCGCCAATGTTTACTTTTCCTTTGTCATCAATCAGAAGAACTCTGTCGAAGGTAACCTTCTTGCCTTCTTCTGTAGCCAAACGATGAACGTAAACCTTTTGGTCTTTTTCAACTTTGAATTGTTGCCCTGCTATATCTACAATTGCGTACATAGCTTGTTTTGTTTTTTACTTAAATAAGGGGCGCAAAAGTAATTCTTTTTGAGTTATCAACAAACATTGTTTGCAGTGTTCATTGTTTTTACTCCGAATTTATTCCAGATTGCTGATATACAGCGCTTTTTAGAGCTTAAATCTGTGTGTAATAAATCAACATTGGCGTTAAAAAAGCCAGTAGTAAAGCCGCAAATGCGGGTATGTTTTCTTTGAGTGAAGCTTTCAGGATAAAGACAATGCCGCTAAATAGAAACAAGAAAGCCGCGATAAAACTTCCCGTAAGGGCAAAGAACATATACGGGACATAATCTTGCGTAGCATTCACTTGATTCAGTGTTTCGTTCGCATAAGCAGAAGGCATTAAAATCAAACAAATAATTTCGAAAAGCAAAAGGAAGATGCCTGTATATAATAGTGGGTGTTTGAAATTCATAACTCGAATGTAGTGCTTCTTTTTATCGGAACAAACGGTTTACTAGCCTTCCTGGGGCGCTTGAGTTGATTAGGAAAATACCAACCAGAATCAACGCCATGAAAGACACTTGGGTCATGGTAACTCGTTCGCCATCTACAAAACCCCAACCTAAGGCCACAATAGGTATTAGATAAGTTACGGTGGTTGCAAAAACGGCCGTGGTTTCTTTGATCAGTCGGTTAAACATAATTACAGCAATGGCGGTGCCCACAATCGCTAATAGCGACAGGTAAAACACACCTAACCAGCTTTCAGTGTTGGTGCTGAGTGTGTTTAAAAAGTTGGTTCCCATTAACAGATAAATGAAAAGCGGTGGCCCGACCATTAAAAAAGACAGCGAAGTAATGTGTGTGGGTTTTACATCGTGTAGTTTCGATTTGATCACATTTACGCCAATGCCATAGCATCCTGCAGCTATGATGATTAACAACGAATATTTTCCAGCATCGCTAAATTGGGTCAAGTTTTCGAAGCCGATTACACCCAAAGCACCAACAAGCGCCACAATTACTCCGATAATTTGCCAACGCATGGCCGCCATACCAAAAAACAAAATGCCTATCAATAATGTGAATAGCGAGGTGAGTGAATTAAGCATTCCGCTGAGCGAGCTGCTAATTTGGGTTTGACCCAAAGCAAACAAAAAGGCAGGAATGGCGTTTCCGAACAGACCAGCCAAGAAAAGCGGCAAAACTTTTCCTTTGAAAGAGCTCAAATTGCGAAGCGCAATGGGCAACAAAACGAGCATGGCAACTGAAATGCGAAAAGCTGCGACCTCTGTTGGGCTAAAGTAGATGAGTCCGCGTTTCATTAAAATGAATGAGCTGCCCCAGGTTAGTGCCAGCAAGATCAAGGTGATCCATTGCACAGCTTTGTTTGTGAAATCTATTTTCATTGGAAATTGGCGGCAAATGTAACCTTTGCAAAAGCCTTGGCATTTAAATAATAGTTGATTGAATGAAGATTTACACCAAAAAAGGAGATACAGGTAACACAGGCATTTTAGGCGGAACACGCTTGCCGAAGCACCACATCAGAATTGAGAGCTATGGCACGCTTGACGAACTTAACTCGCACGTTGGTTTGCTACGCGATCAATCCGGAGTGGAGCCATACAAAGCAGAATTGATTAAAATTCAAGAAGAGCTTTTTACGCTTGGTTCGCAATTGGCCAGCGACCCTATCAAAAACAAAATGGAGCTGCCAATGATCGATGGTGATGACATTGAATATTTGGAGAAGCGTATGGATGCAATGGAAGAAAACTTGCCAGAAATGCGCTTTTTTGTATTGCCTGGTGGTCATGTGTCAGTGTCTCAAGCGCACATCTGCCGCTGTGTGTGTCGCAGGGCTGAGCGATTGTGCGTTGCGCTAAAAGAAAACGAGCCGGTTAACGATCTGATTCTTCAATATTTAAATAGGCTCTCTGACTACTTTTTCGTGTTATCTAGACAACTTACAGTCGATCTAAACATTGAGGAGATACCTTGGAAACCTAGAGGTTGAATTTAAGCTACTGATTTACAGAAAGATAAAGGGTTAAAAAAAGGGCTTGCATGTTAGTTTCTAAACTATATTTTTGCGGCTTTCTGAGACCCTGTCAAAAAAGGAGGAAAACATGTATTGGACATTAGAATTAGCATCATACCTAGAAGACGCACCTTGGCCTGCAACCAAAGACGAATTAATCGATTTTGCGATGCGCACAGGAGCACCGCTTGAGGTGGTTGAAAACCTTCAAGCGTTGGAAGACGAAGGCGATAACTACGAGACAATCGAAGATATCTGGCCGGATTATCCTACCAAAGAAGATTTCTTCTTCAACGAAGACGAGTATTAACAACATTAAAACCCCAGTTTGGGGTTTTTTTATGCCCTATTTTTTAAAATAAATCACCATTCATTCTCCTTAACTTTGGCGCCTTTTGGTTTAAGGATGGCAAATTGGCAGCCTGCTCGTTTTGGCAAGGCTGTTGACTATAGGGCATCCATCTAATTGATGAATTCATGATTGATATTATAAACAACCTTTTGGGTAAGTTTTTTGGCACCAAGAGTGACAAAGACATTAAAGAACTTACTCCAATTGTAGATGAGATAAACAAGCACTTTGCGTCATACGCTTCCATTAGCAATGATTCGCTTAGAGCAAAAACGGCAGCGTTCAAAAAGAGATTGACGGATGCTACTAAATCTGTTCAGTCAGAAATAGATGCACTCAAGGCAAAAATTGATGATGATAAAATTGATCTCTCCGAAAAGGAAGATTTATACGAGCAAGTAGACAAACTTGAAAAAACCTTGCTTGAGCAACTGGAAGAAGAGTTAAAAGCTATTTTGCCAGAAGCATTTGCGGTAGTAAAAGAAACTGCGCGCAGATATAAAGAGAACAAAGAGCTTGAAGTTACAGCGAGCGATTTTGATAAGAAATTGGCAGAAACCCGCAATCACATAACAATAGTTGGCGACAAAGCTTTTTGGGCAAATGCTTGGGAAGCTGCTGGAACCATGTTTACATGGGATATGCTGCACTATGACGTGCAGTTGATTGGTGGTCAAGTACTACACAACGGTAAAATTGCCGAGATGGCCACAGGTGAGGGTAAAACCTTAGTTGCTACGCTTCCTATTTATCTCAATGCCCTTACGGGGAAAGGTGTTCACGTAGTTACTGTGAACGATTATCTTGCCCGAAGAGACTCGGAGTGGATGGGTCCATTGTTTGAATTTCATGGCTTGACCATTGATTGCATTGATAAGCACCAGCCAAACAGTGAAAGCCGAAGAGCTGCATACCGTTGCGACATTACTTATGGAACCAACAATGAGTTTGGTTTTGATTACTTAAGAGACAATATGGCAAGCCGACCAAAAGATTTGGTTCAGCGCAAGCATCACTTTAGTATTGTAGATGAGGTAGATTCTGTTTTAATTGATGATGCTAGAACACCATTGATTATTTCTGGGCCAACACCAAAAGGCGATCAACAGCAGTTTATTCAACTAAAACCTCGCGTTGAAAAGTTGGTAAATGCTCAACGCAAGCTCATTACCGAGCAATTGGCCGAAGCCAAAAAGCTCTTGGGATCTACTTCTGAAAATACACCTGACAAGAAAACACTCGAAGCTAATTATAAGCTTGGTGGCGAAAAGCTATTAAGGGCATTCAGAGGTTTGCCTAAAAACAAAGCTTTGATCAAGTATTTGAGTGAAGATGGTATTAGAACTACGCTTCAAAAAACGGAGAACTACTACATGCAGGATCAAAGTAAAGAGATGTTCAAAATTGACGATGATCTCTACTTTGTGATTGATGAAAAACAAAACAGCATTGACTTGACTGAAAAAGGAATCGATTTGATTACTGGTCAAGGAGACGATCCACATTTCTTTATTCTTCCAGATATCAGCACCGAGCTTTCGCAGCTTGAAAATGAAATCAAAGATTCAGAAGAGCGCAGTAAGAAGAAAGATTTGTTGATCAATGAATATGCTGAAAAGTCCGAACGCATTCATGCAGTAAACCAACTTTTGAAAGCATATGCATTGTTTGAAAACGATGTGGAATATGTGGTAATGGATGGTAAAGTGAAAATTGTGGATGAGCAAACCGGCCGTATTATGGAAGGTAGACGCTATTCTGACGGGTTGCACCAAGCCATTGAAACCAAAGAAAATGTGAAGGTTGAAGCGGCAACGCAAACCTATGCCACGGTTACTCTACAGAATTATTTCAGAATGTATCACAAGCTTGCGGGCATGACAGGTACTGCCGAAACAGAAGCAGGCGAATTCTGGGAAATCTATAAATTGGATGTAGTTGTAATTCCAACTAACAGACCAATTCAGAGAAACGATGATCAAGATTTGGTTTACAAAACCAGTCGCGAAAAATACAATGCAGTAATTGAAGAGATTGTGAAGCTGCGAGATGCTGGCCGACCAGTGCTAGTAGGTACCACTTCCGTGGAAATTTCGGAATTATTGAGCCGAATGCTTAAGATGAAGAAAGTTCCGCACCAAGTGTTGAACGCGAAACTTCACCAAAAAGAAGCAGATGTAGTTGCAGAAGCTGGTAAACCAGGAACAGTAACCATCGCTACCAACATGGCTGGTCGTGGAACAGATATTAAATTGGGCGAAGGCGTAAAAGAATCGGGTGGTTTGGCCATCATTGGTACAGAGCGTCACGAATCTAGACGAGTTGACCGCCAGTTGCGTGGTCGTGCCGGTCGTCAAGGTGATCCAGGATCTTCGCAGTTCTTTGTGTCTCTTGAAGACAATTTGATGCGCTTGTTTGGCTCAGAACGTATTGCTAAGCTTATGGACCGCATGGGTCTTGAAGAAGGTGAAGTGATTCAACACGGCATGGTGAGCAAGAGTATAGAGCGTGCTCAGAAAAAGGTGGAAGAAAACAACTTTGGAGTTCGTAAGCGCTTGCTTGAATACGATGACGTTATGAACTCACAACGTGAGGTTATTTACAAGCGCAGACGCTATGCTTTGCATGGTGAACGTATGCACGTAGAAACTTCTAATGCCATTCATGATGTGTGTTCATCTATTGTAGATGAATATCAAGGTTCAAGAGATTTTGAAGGATTTGAGATGGAATTGTATCGCACACTTACCATTCAAAGTCCCGTGACAGAAGAAGAGTTTTTACAACGCTCTGCAAACGATTTGATTGATATTGTATTTGGAAAAGCCATTCAGCATTATTCAAACAAAAACAAAATGCTGGCTAGTATGACACTGCCAGTGATCACTCGTGTGCACGAAACGCAAGGTGATCAGTTTAAAAATATCGAGATTCCAATTACTGATGGTAAGAAAGCATTGCCACTTGTAGTAAACATGGAAGAGGCGTTGGCTAAAGAAGGTCGCAACATTCGTGTTGAATTGGAAAAGGCATCAACACTTGCTATGATAGATCAGTATTGGAAAGAGCATTTACGTGAAATGGATGATTTGCGTCAATCAGTTCAAAATGCGGTTTATGAGCAAAAAGATCCATTGTTGATTTACAAGTTTGAGTCGTTCAAGTTGTTTGAGCAAATGATTGACAGAGTTAACAGAGAGATTGTTCAGTTCTTGTTTAGAGCTGGTTTGCCAAATCAGCAACCAGAGCACGTGCAAGCAACACAAGAAGCTAAGAAAAACGAAGCCTTGGCCAATGTAATTGCTACTCGTAAAGAAATGACTCCGAGTCAAAGCCCAAATCAAAACGTAAACACCAACACGCAACATGATGCCGACATCAAAAAAGAGCCGGTAAGAGTTGAGAAAAAGATTGGGAGAAACGATAGGGTAGAGGTACGTGATATGAAAACAGGCGAAGTACATGTAGTTAAATACAAGTCGGCCGAATTGAAAGTAGAACAAGGCGATTGGGAAGTGCTTCAAGTATTAGACTAACTCGCGCTAAGCGAAATGATAATGAAAGAGATGCTCACAAGGCATCTCTTTTTTTGTGCTCTATTGTTTGATGTTCAAGGCCGAGTAGCGGCTTGTTTTGAGACTTCAAGTCACAACATTATTGTTGTTCCGCTTGCTGTGTATTTAAAGCTTGAAAACAGGCTTAAATCACGTAAGCTGATTGCTTAATGAGGCGTTGAGTAATGAGTAAAAAAAAGCCCCGCAAAAAATGCAGGGCTTTTCTTCTCAAGGTGTTAAGTAATCCAACTTACTCAACTAAAATTGTTTTAGATAAAGAACGATACGGCTAAAACAATTTTATTTCTTTTTTATTGTGAGCGAATAAAACATTCCTGACTAAAACTAGTCAGGAATGTTCGCTTTGTTATTTTGCAACAGCTACTCTAGCGTACGCTGTTTCGTTGTCAGAAGTTACTTTCAAGATGTAGTTACCACTCGGAAGGTTGCTTCCATC
>JANRBI010000084.1 GCA_030727625.1 Salibacteraceae bacterium | reverse complement strand
GCAACATATTCCACCTCAATCGTAAATCCGCCTTGCTCATTGTGTTTTCTGTAAGCAGAAATAAATCCATTATCAGCTTCGGGAAATACTTCTAAGATGCCATTATGCAAAGGCAAGCCAGCTCTTAGGATAGTTA
This sequence comes from Salibacteraceae bacterium, assembly GCA_030727625.1. Lineage (GTDB taxonomy): Bacteria > Bacteroidota > Bacteroidia > Flavobacteriales_G > Salibacteraceae > SHAN690. The sequence continues at coordinate 7,382 of JANRBI010000084.1, read as the reverse complement.
CTACCACCACTTCATTGGCCAAAACATCTTGGTTCATCTTAGCCAAAGGAGTCGCAATTTGCTCTTTATTATAATCGAGCGTCTTACTTATTTCGTAGCCAATAATCTGACCAATCTTCTCGATATTGGTTCTGAAATTCGCTCTGCTTTTTTGTGTATTTACATCGCGTAATTGACGCATGAATAGGTTTGCTGCGCTTTTTTGCTTTGATAAAATATGAATCTGACTCACTTGATTAGTTTATTTAAAGGCCAAATCAACGTATTGAATTGGGCCTGTAAATATACCTTTTCGGTACCACCAAAGCTTTGATAAAAAAACCTAAGACTTTCATCATTACTGCCCTCAAAGTCCAATGCTAGGGCCTTGGTTGAAAATTGCTGTATGACGAAATCAATAATGGCATGCATGGCTCCTGTGCTGCGAGCCGCGGATGTACTTGCAGTGAAAAAATTAAGAATTCGTCCACCTGAAGTCAAAATCAATTGGCCAGCTACTGGTTGTTCATTAATCAGCGCTATGTAGCATTCGGCTTCGCCTCGCTTTAAAAAAGCTCTATAGATGTTTGAAACGTCTTGATAAAAGGCACCATTCAAAATAGTATTCTCGGCTCTTTCGCCTTTTTTGAAAGCTTCAATTACAAAAGCAAAAGCATCATCATTCCTTTTGACTAAAACATTGCTCTTTTCAGCCTTTTTAAGATTTGACTTTACATTTCTATTGTATGCTTGGCGCAATGTTTCGTAATCTGAGCTTAAGCTCAACTCAACATTTAGATGATTGGTGAGAGGCAGTAAACTAAGTTCATTCACAGTTTCATTGAACTTAACATTAACGCTCTTAAAACGTGTCTGAATTAAGGCTAAAGCATCATCTATGGTCTTTGAATCGATCACCGAAGCAGAAAATGGACCAAGCTGCTGAGCCAACAATGGTTGAAATACTCGTTTTACTGGAAATGATTTAACGGGCAAAGGCCAAACAATCTCATAATCTCCCCAAATGATGGCTTCCCAATTTGGCGCGCATGCATCGAGAAAATAGGTCAAGCCGTAATGCCGAAAGCAAGTTGCATTTAAAATAACTTGATTCCATTTCAAATCATCTATATCAGCTCTAGAAACTAACCTCAAACCAAATGCTCTAATAAATGATCGTATAATGGTTGAGATGCCAATGGCACATCAAATCCTTTCAAAACCTCAGGATGCCACACGGTGATAAAATGACCACCCACTTGCTTTACTTCATTATACAAAGCCGTCAATTCATTAATACTTTGTTCTTGACTGGAACAATTTCTTACTGCAGTAATGTCTAAGAAACACGTTGGATGAACAGTAATATTAGTGGCTTCGTCTTGCTCCAAATCATAAAATACGAATGGAAAAGCCGTTGAAGCTCTGAATCCATTTTGATCTGCAAAAGCCATACTATACTCTTCAGTAATCCCAAGCTCTTCGAGCCATCTAAAGGTTTGCGGAATTTTAAACCGTAAATAGTGTTGCCTACTGCGGTAAAGCTTCATGCTAGAAACAGCATTGAACCTACCGAATTCGCGCGTGATCATTTCTTCGTTTTCAGAAGTATAATACGAAGGATGGATCCCAATCTTAGTCCGCAAACTCAGCTCATTGATTTTGCTCTTTATTCTTGGTAAATGCACTGGGTTGTTGATATCAAACCGAGTACTATCACCTACCTGAAAAAAAAATATTGTCTCCTGTTCTTTAGACTTAGCCGCATCTAAAAACTTGTCATATAAATCAATTGGATCAGGCTTACCTGCAAAAAGTGTAGAGGCTCGTTTCGAAAAATCCTCTTGATCTTTTATGCCCGCTTTCGCCAATGAAAGCAAAGTTCTAGCCAAGCCTTTCGCTTTATACATGTAGAGCTGATCCACATCAAGTGTAATGATGTGCTTGAAATCTTGGCTAGGACTGAATGCGTCTGATTGAAGTGACGAATTCAGCCATAATGCCAACCTTATGATATAATGATCAACCAATGGCTTGGTCACAAAATCGTGCTTGGTGGCTAAGCTGTGCTTGGCACTGAATCGATCATGTTCATCTTTTCTAAAAGGAAAATACTCCTCGTAACGACTCAATAAATAAAAAACAGCACCAAACACATCGTGATGCAAATGCTTGGTTCCATTGGCAAAAAGCAGTTTAAGTCCATCGTGTTCCTCAATTTCAACTTGAGGCTGCTGCAATCTCTTTTCAAAAAGTATGTTGGAAGGAATCACTTGAGGAACCTCCTCAAGTTTAATGGAACTATAATTCAGTTTTGACCCTTGATAAACACTAAATGTTTCAGGATCTTGGGTAAGTTTAAAACTCGTTTTCAAGCGATATTCAAACACATGCCTCAATGTATAAACCAGTCGATTGGTTTTCTTGGGGGTGAATATTAGAATTTCGTGTTCCATCTATCGCTTGATCATGTTTTCGTCAGCAAAGCTATAGTAAGATTGCCCGGCTAATATTAAATGATCCATTACAATGATGTCAAGCAATTTTGCTCCTTGAGTCAATTGATCAGTCAGCCTAATATCTGCCTGACTTGGAGATAAATTACCACTAGGATGATTATGCGCCAAAACAATGCTACTAGCCAACTTTTCAATGGCTGCTTTGAAAATAATACGCGCATCTACCACCGTTCCAGTTACACCGCCTTGGCTTATTCTTACAGTATCAATCACGGTGTTATTTCTTCTGAGCAAAACCACATAAAATTGCTCATGGTCTAAATCTGACAAATAAGGATAAAGTACATCAAACGCGTGCTTACTGGAACTTATTTTTACCGCTTCCTTGATCTCAGCAGCTTTGCGTCTTCTGCCAAGCTCAAGCGCAGCTGCAATGGTCACCGCCTTGGCCTCACCTATCCCTTTAAAAGAGGTCAAGTCTTTTATTGAAAGACTGCTTAAGAGGTGTAGATCGTTTCCAACTGCACTTAGAATTCTTTTGGACAGATCTACGGCCGATTCGTTTCTTGAACCAGAGCCAATGAGTATTGCAATTAATTCAGCATTAGAAAGTACATCTCTGCCTTTCTGAATCATTTTCTCACGAGGGCGATCATCTTCTGCCCAAGCTTTAATGGATAAGGGCGGTGGCGTGTAGGGTGTTTCAGACATAACTTGGTGAAAATAAAAAAGGCTCTCCAAATGGAGAGCCTTTCACTCAAAAAGTTATATCACTAAAATTAAAGTGCTGTTACTAACTTGGTCAAGCTTGACTTAAGGTTAGCTGCTTTGTTTTTGTGAATAATGTTCTTCTTCGCCAACTTGTCCAACATAGAAACTACGGTTGGAAGCATTGTTTGCGCTTCTTTTTTATCAGATGTACCACGAAGCTTTCTAACAGCGTTACGTGTTGTTTTGTGCTGATAAGCGTTTCTTGCTTTCTTAACAGCGTTCTGTCTGATTCTCTTTAATGCTGACTTATGATTTGCCATAGTATTTTTATTGTAGCCCGTAGGGGAATCGAACCCCTGTTTCCAGAATGAAAATCTGGCGTCCTAACCCCTAGACGAACGGGCCTTTCTTTCAAAAGGAGTGCAAATGTAAAAAGGAATTTTATTGCTGCAATACCTAGAGTGAAAATAATTTAAAATTCTACTTCATTTTCATCCGATTCGAAGCGGAACCCAAGTCTTTTCCCTGTTTTCAATTTTAAATTTTGACTTAATTGTTTCACATCATCCAAGCTTACAATATTCACCTTATCATAAGGCGGAGTAAGTAAATCGAACTCAATCACGTGCTGCAGCGCTGTTTCAACAATATCTCGTAGTGCTGCTTTATCCAAAACTGCCGAGCCAAAATCATTGAAAAGAAAACCCAATTGCTTTTTTCCTTCCACGAAAAAATGTCGGTCTTTATTCACAAAAATTCTTCCGACCATGTATCCGTAATCATTCATTCGATTGAATCTGAACGAATCTGTCAAGAAATTATAGATGTTAATCACACCACAATATGCATTTTCGGGATTCTTGCTCACGTAGCTGTTTTTGTGAATCATGTGGGATTCTGGAAAAGAGAAGACATTGGTATGCATGTGAAAGATCACCGTATCGCCAGCCATGGTTAGGTATGATTCGCAAATACCTGTGCTACTCAACTCAACAGAAACTCTAGAGTCGCTTGGCGATATGAAATCATGCATTTCGTTTGTCACCTCTCCAAGTACTTGATTTAAATCTGCAAACACCTGCTTTGTTACCGAATACACATCTTGCTTTAGGCAAGCTTTAGTTAAGAGACTATCTTTTATTGAATCAAATTTTTCAGACATACAGTTATATTTTGATTAATACGCTTTTGCAAAAACTACTCGCTGACTTGATGGTTTTCCTGTTTTAATGCAAAATCCTTCTTCTTTTTCATTGTCTATCAGTATGCATCTGATCGTTGCTTTTGTTTGCTGTTTGATCCATTCTTCCGTTTCTGGAGTACCATCCCAGTGCGCCAATACGAAACCACCTTTGTTTTCAATAGCATCCACGAATTCATCCCAAGTATCTACCTTATAAGTAGATTCTTCTCTAAACTTCAATGCTTTGTTGTAGATATTAGCTTGAATTTCGACCATCAATTTCATTATGTGATCTACCGCATCAACTTGTGCCATGGTTTGCTTTTCAAGGGTATCTCTTCTAGCAATTTCTAGGGTTCTATTCTCCATGTCGCGTCCACCAATGGCTATCCTTACTGGAACGCCCTTCAGTTCGTATTCCGCAAATTTAAACCCTGGCTTATGTGTATCTCTATTGTCAAATTTCACTGACAATCCCTTATCTTGGAGGGTTTCTTTTAATTTATTGGCATACACGCTTATTTCAGCAAGTTGTTCTTCACCTTTGTAAATTGGTACGATAACCACATGAATAGGAGCCAGTTTTGGAGGCAGCACCAATCCTAAATCATCTGAATGCGCCATTACAAGCGCTCCCATCAATCTGGTAGATACCCCCCAACTTGTAGCCCAAACATATTCTTGTGTGCCTTCTTTTGTTGCAAATTTTACATCAAATGCTTTCGCGAAATTTTGCCCCAAGAAGTGACTTGTTCCAGCTTGTAGCGCCTTACCGTCTTGCATCAACGCTTCTATGCAATAGGTCTCTAGAGCACCAGCAAAACGCTCGTTGGCTGTCTTAACGCCTTGAAGCACTGGCATACCCATAAATTCTTCGGCAAACTTTGCATAGACTTTAAGCATTTGTTCAGCTTCGGCCACCGCCTCTTTTTCGGTAGCATGAGCTGTATGTCCTTCTTGCCATAAAAATTCTGCCGTTCTCAAAAACAAGCGTGTTCGCATTTCCCAGCGCACCACATTTGCCCATTGATTTATCAGAATTGGTAAATCTCTGTATGATTGAATCCAGTTTTTATATGAATTCCAAATGATGGTTTCAGAAGTTGGTCTGATGATTAATTCCTCTTCGAGCTTTGCTTCAGGATCAACAACAACGCTTTTGCCGTCTTCACTCGTTTTTAATCGATAATGAGTAACCACGGCACATTCCTTGGCAAAACCTTCTACGTGCGCAGCTTCTTTACTTAGGTAAGATTTAGGAATAAAAAGAGGGAAATAGGCGTTTTCGTGACCTGTATCCTTGAACATTTTATCCAACGCGGCTTGCATTTTTTCCCAAATGGAATAACCATAAGGTTTGATAACCATGCAGCCTCTCACGTCACTATTTTCAGCTAAATCTGCTTTGGTAACAAGTTCATTGTACCATTGAGAATAATTCTCTTCTCGACTCGTAAGTTTTGCCATGAATCCTAAAAAATGATTGGGTCGCAAAAGTAGAAATACAAATTCCAGTTATGTAAGAAAGTATGGGCATAAAAAAAGGCCTCCAAAGAGGCCTTCTAAATTCTCAGCAATTATTAATCATTATTTAAAAACCGATAATTGACGTGTTACCATTCCGTTTTCAGTTTTAATGTTCATCAAGTAAATACCTGCACTCACATTTGCCGTGTTAAGTTCAATGCGCGTTTCATTGTTAAATGTTCTGTTCAACACAATTTCACCAGTAACCGAAACAAGCTCAACGGACTGGATCAAAGCTCCATTTGCTGAAACTACATTCACAATACCATTACTTGGGTTTGGAAACACATTAAACGAAGATTCAGACTCAACTTCATTTACAGCTGTTGGCCAGGCATCCCATGCACGGTTAAAATCTTCCTCACTTTTAGAATGCTCTCCATTGGCAGCCTGATAAATTTCTTTGCTAGGCTCAGCGCTTTGCATGAACATGATCACATGAAGATTTTCGAAATCTTCAACACTGTGTTCTGTGTCATCATCAATTTTATCACTTGAATTGTTTGGAAGCCTGTAATTTCCTTGAAACTGATATTCAATTTCATAATTCAAGGTATCTCCCATTGCCAGAGCACCAACTATGAAATCGCCTGTTGCGGTTGGAAGCATTTTCTTGAACACATGATGAAACTCTGTTTCACCGTTGGATTTCTTGTTTTTATAGTTAATTTTCTCAGTAACAATGATCATCAAACGATGTGCTCCGGCAGTGTAATTATCTAGCGCTTCTACCCGAGCTTTGATTTTAATGGTCTGATTAGATGGGTCAATAACATACCTCAAACCCATTGCCATACTTACATCTTCTTGTAAGTCAGCATCGATATCAGTAGTATCAAAAGCTGAATAAGATGTTCCAACACTATTGTCAAAAAAGTCAGGAATTGAATTTACACCATAGTAGTTTCTTCTCGTATTTCCTGATGCGGTGTAATATGGGTCTCCAGTTCCAGGCCAACTCATTTGGTATTTTACCACAGCAATCTGATCATGTCTAGCTTCAAATTGTGGAACCAAATGATCGTTTGCAGGCTTACACGGTGGACAGGTAGAGCTAGAAAAAACCTCGTAAACAGGAGTTCTTTTAACCGTAGTTTGAGCTGATAGAGCCAAGAAAAGGGCCATGCCTCCGAGAGTGGTAAACGTCTTTTTCATTCGTGTGAATAGATTGATTTAAGAATCTTTAAGTCCGAAAGAACGGAATTATAGCGATTGAAGCTGAAATTAAATTAAGTTTAACTTGGATTCGAAAAAGCGTTAACAAAACCCCTCAACAGAAATTTGAATCTTTGGTACGGTATTGGTATTGCACCCAAAACAAAATTGAATATTATGAAAGCAGTTGTTTCACCTTTGACCATTTTCTCATTAAGCTTATTGATGCTTAATGCTTGTTCATCGGAGCGCTATGCCACAGGCGAAGTCGATGATATTTACTACTCACAAAGCGACCGCTATCAGCGTGCTGGCAACACTGAATTCAGCACTGAATCGACCCCAAGCGAAGAAAAGTATACTACTGC
>JANRBI010000083.1:6401-7556 GCA_030727625.1 Salibacteraceae bacterium | reverse complement strand
GCTTTTTTTTGTCATTTCGTTTTTGGATTTCTGTTGGCTATACATATTGGAGCGTCACACTGAGCTGCGAGGAACTATTAAATTACATCAGAGCGTCACACTGAGTTCAAAGGAACTATTAAATCACAATGGAGCGTCACACTGAGCTGCGAGGCACGAGCAAAGGTCGAAGTGCGATGCGGTTTATGAAACACGATTTATGCTAGTCCGCCCTTCGACCATTCTCCCTTCGGTCAAAGCTCAGGAGGACAAGATGATTCAACTCTATTCATCCTCTTCATCAAAACCAGCTTCAAGCTCAAGTGCCTTTACTGATTGAACTGCATTACCAGCAATGCCTTTTACAGAAGCATACATATCAATGGTATTGGTTACCACTTTATCTATTTGCTTTTCGCGTTGTTTCCAAATACGCGCCATGCTGCGCTTTTCAGAGTCTAAGTCCGCCTTCATTTGAGAGAATCCTTCTACAATGGCTTCAACTTGCATTCTGAAGGTGCTGCTCGTCAAAAAGTCATATAGCAAGCTCATTTTATCGCCTTTGTTTTCTTGACTTACAATGGCGCTACTCAGTTTAACGATGCTTTCGCGAAGTACCGTGCAAAGTCCTTTAAACTCTTCGAAGGTGCAAATCCATACACCTTCTCTCAATCCTAAACGATCCATATCGCTTGGCATAGCATCCGTAACCAACACACCAACGTCAACGCCTCTTTCACGCATATCGGCTTTGAACTTTTCTATCCAACCGGCTTGAAAGTCTTTGGTGCGCTTGCTTTCGTAGTAAATGGTTCCACAATTTTGAGCTGTGCGTGTGTTCACTGTTTGAATGCAATCACCACCACGAGCACCTTTTTTAATTTCTTCTATTCCGTCAAGCGGAAATTGTGCTGAGAGCCACTCCTCTATTGCTAGCTCTTGCACTTCGCCTTGCATTTGCATAGAACCTTGCTCCTGCTTGCGCTTCATTTCTTCCGTAAGCTTTTTCTGATCTTCAAGCTGCTTGAGCAGCTCTTTCATCTTAAGCTCATTTTTGTCTTCTTCCGATTTTCTGATTTTATCTTTCTCTAGCGAAAGCATTTCGTTGAGCTTCTTTTGAGATTCGGCCTCCACAGCTTCTTTCATCTCTTCTTTTTCACGCTTCAATTTTTCAAT
>JANRBI010000083.1:1526-6301 GCA_030727625.1 Salibacteraceae bacterium | reverse complement strand
CCTTTTTTCGGCCCAGACCGTGAAATGGTGATTTCACCTCTTATTGCCTTCGGCTCGTTGTCTTTGTCTATGTACTTCAACACATAACTGTATGCGCCTTGCTGAAAGTATTCACCATTGTTTTGAATGCCATTCCATCCCGCTTTTGGATCTACAGTTCTAAAAAGCTCATTACCCCATCTATCAAAAATGGAAAACTCGAAGCCTTCGGTTTTAATGCCCTCACCTTCTATGTAAAACACATCGTTCAAACCATCACCATTCGGTGTAAATCCGGTTGGGATGTAAAAGATCGTTTCATACTTAAATGGTAAGTATTTAGTCAAGGTATCAAAGCAAGCATCTTTACTCTCAGCAATCAAAATAACTTGAAACGTATCAGCAGTAGTTTCATCAAAGGCAATGAATTCGTACTTGATTTGCTCATCGTTTCCAACGAATGAATTTTCGATGTACCAATACACTTTTTTCGAGCCAAGTGAAGTGTTTTCCAAGTCTAAGATGGGTTCTAGATTGCTAGGATAAGATGGACTAACCACGAAATCTGCAGATGGTTTTTCTAGAATTTTAACTCCACATAAAAAGGTGTCATGTGCTACACAGCCAAAATCAGTTTCTAAAAGGGCGTAGATATCATAACAGCCCTTGGCCGTATAGTCGTGATCGAAGCTATTACTGTTTACGTTATTGTAAATGGTGCCATCGCCCATGGTCCATTGGTAATGATGGTAGAATTTTGGTGTTTCGCTCAGTGATGTGGTCACAGAAGCATGATCACAAGCTCTAGAAGGAGTAAATTTCACCTCGGGAATAATGGCTTCATCTACATAAATAGTGATTGTATCAATTCCAGGAACAGACAAACACAAATCTGAAATAGTGATAATGTAGTCTCTTGTTTTTGAGGGTTTTGCTGTAATAAAATTGGTGGTTTGCGCACCATCATTCCATTTGTATCTGTATTCTGCGGGGCCATTAAAGCCACCACGAGCATCAGCGCTAAGTACCGTGTTTTCGCCTAAACATAGCGAGTCGTCTATGGTAACAATTGTTGCCTGAATATCAGAATATCCTCCTACTTGAACAAACACGCTATCTCGGTGATTTGGCGTTCCACATGCATCACTGACGGTGACAAAATAATACGTTGGAAAATCAGGGCCAACGGTAATACTATTTCCAAAAACACCTGTGCTCCATGAATACGTGTAATTACTATCGCCACCAACACCAGCAGCAGTTATCGTAATTTCATCATAAGGACATATGGTATCTGGTTTTGGAATATCAATTTCTAGTGGTGGTCTTACAAAAACGGTCATTTCAGAAGTATCTCCAACACATCCATTCACGTCAGTGGTTTGCACAAAATAAGTCACTGTTTCTATGGGCGAAACCAATGAAAATTGTGTTCCAGTTACAAAAGCTCCATTCAGGGAATCTCTGGTCCAGCTGTAGCTGAAAGGAGGTGTTCCACCGGTGCTTGAAGCCGCAATGGCCGCAACATTCGAAATACAAATGGTGGTATCTTTTATGGCTTTAGTTAGAATTATGTTTGGAACAGTAATAACCGCTTTAATAGAATCAAAACACCCATAAGTATCGGTTACTGTGACCCAATTGTCTCCTGCGCACAATGCTCCGTTTAGAGCAGAGCTACTTCCATCAGCCCAAGAATAAGAATAAGGCGGGTTTGCTCCAGAAACTCCAACCTCTGCTCCACCATTGCATAGAGAAACGCCTGGACATGAAACGCCATAGAGTGTATCCAAATTTAAAGAAAGGGCCGTTGGTTCATTCATCACAACGGTGTCTGATGCAGTGCAGCCTTGGTTATCTGTTATGGTTACAATGTAAATCCCAGCACAGATACTGTCTTGAAGCGAATCGGCAGCTAGACCATTATCCCAAGTAAAAGAATAAGGTGCCGCACCACCAATGCTATTGGCCTCCATGATACCTGTACAATAACTATTGCATAAAGGTTCTACACTTGTTATTTCAACGTCAACAGGTCCTGAATAATAGAATTGAATACTGTCAAGTGTATCAAGATTACCACAAAGGTCTTCAACGAAACCTGCACCAGGAGTTATTTTCAAGGTGTAGTTGCCAATAGTATTTACTGCTGGAGTAAAATTGATGATGAACGTATTGTCATAGTCTGCACCTCCAGTGCAAGCTGAGCTAGATACTGAAGTGATGGAATAAGATGTTCCACCAGGGCCAATCAAGGCAAAATCACCTGTAGAAACTGAATCGCAAAGTATGTTTTCATCAAAATCTAGGGTAAGCGATGAAAATGGACTGCACGAAACATTTGATGTGATCGTATCCATCTTTGGCGGAGTACCATCAAAAATAACAGCGGTGCCGCTTGTGAAATCAAGTGTGAAACCACTTGTTGAATTAGACCAATTAGAAACATACAAAATATAAGATTGCCCAGCGGTAACATTTAAATCGGCATTCCATTTAGGACCATTAGCACCTCCCGGACCATTGCAGTTTCCAAAGCCACCATTAGGAGTAGACACTCCTGTAGCACCATTCACTCCAAAAGCGCCCCAAGTATTTGAACGGGCCATTATTCCACCAACGGCTAAAGAACCAATAGTAGCACAACTAGCATTGGTTACATTAAACAATATCCAATCATAGTCAGTGTTAGGATTTGTCGGTGTCAATTCAAACCTTAAAATACCAGATGTTTGTACAGTGAATCTGAACCAAACGCCATTGTTTTCAGTAGTATAACATCCACCGAGGCCTGTAATTTCATTTAAAAAGTTACCATTTCCAGAATAAGGATATGGATCACTCACGGTAATTATACTCGAACAAATTGGAATAGCCCCCAGGCAATCTTGTGCTGTTGGGGTTTGAGCCATTAAGTTTAAGCTTAAACCAAGAGTAGAAAAAAGCATAAAAATTATTCGAAATGGCATAGTCACACTCAAATGGGTTAAAAAAGCTTTGGTGTCGAAAATAAAAGAATTTATCTGTAAAATTTAAAATTTCATCGGCAGCTGTGACTAAGACAGATGTGCAAAAAAAGCGTTGCTTGCTTTCCAGCATTGATTTCCATTCAAACCATTGTTAACAAATGCCAAAAGAATAAAAGTGATCTTAAAAGAGATACTTTGAAATACATGATTTGAGTTAGTTGAAAAACAAATTTTCATGCCATCATCTACTTTTTGGAAATCTCATTTTGAAACCAACTTAGCCAAGCAGCGCATCGATTGGTCATTACTACCCAACATTACAAAAGCCGAAATTGAAGCCATCTCCTACTCGCTAAAGGTTTGGCAACTTGGCGAAACCAGCGATGGAAAAACGCTCACAGCATTATGCGAAAAGCACGCTTTAAAAACCAATGACCCCGATTTCTTAATTTCTATGCAGCTCTTTATAAAAGAAGAGCAAAAGCATGGAGCAAATCTTGGTCAATACATTGATCTTATTGGGTTGCCAAGATTAAGAAAGAATTGGGGCGATACCTTTTTTCGCTTTTTGAGGCATTTAAATAATAACCTTGAGTCATTTACCATAGTAGTCATAGTAGCTGAATATGCTGCTCAGGTTTTTTATCAGGCGCTGCATGATGCCACCAATTGCGATCTGCTAAAATCTATCTGCATTGATATTTTGAAGGACGAAGCACATCATATCAAATTTCAAAACCAGCGCTTGCTTACCTTTTTCAAGGAAAAATCAGTTTATGCTAAGGCTTTTGCAGTAACATGGTATTGTCTGTTTTTCTTTGGAACAATACACGCCATTTGGCTTGATCATAACAAAGCCTTGAAAGCAGGAGGCATCAATAAGCGCGAGTTTTTTAGAATGATGTATCAGAAATTCTTTAAAACCATTTCATTTTTGCACAAGAAGGAAGAGTCTTTTCAAACTCGACTAGAAGTTGCTTAAAACCACAAAAAAGCCGATGCAATCACTCGCATCGGCTTTTCACTAAATCAGATATAAAAAATTAATATCCTGCGTTTTGAGTAAGATTTGGATTTGCAACCACATCGTCACCAGAAAGCGGGTATATCTCTAAATATTCTGGAACAGCAACACCAGCGCTATCGCCACCTTTCCATTCCCATAGGTAAGAAGCACTTGTATACTTGTCAAATCTTCTTAGGTCAGGTCTTCTTTTGCCTTCCCACTGCAGCTCTCTTCCTCTTTCTTCTAAAATAAAATCTAAATCTATGCTAGATACGGCATCTTCTCCAGCTCTGCTTCTTAGTTCATTAATATAACCGATTGCAGTGGCTTGATTCGCATCACCTTGTGCAGCACATTCAGCGTACATCAAGTAAACCTCACCTAAGCGCATCCAATGAAAATCAAGATTTACCTGAGAAGCCAAATTATAGTTTTCTCCTTGAACAGTATCTGCACCATTGTTTACATAAGTTACGTTCTTGTACTTACCCTGAGCCCAACCACTTTCAAACGGGGCTAAATCAGTCATCAATTGAGTCTGACCATCTGTGTGCCATAAGAATCGGCCACTTGTAGAGTCTGAAAAGATGCTTGTATAAGCTCCTGTTGCTCTATAGCCTGCCCAACCTCCATTAATACCATAGTTTGCCGGAACCATGCTGCCTCCAACAAATGCGTGAACTAGAAATGTGGTGCCTCCGAAAGATTGAGTATTTAATGCATCACAATTTGAAGACCAAATGGCTTCATTAGTTTGGTCATTGTTCGCCAAGAATAAACCTTGATACGTTGGTTCTAGGCTGTAACCTGAAGCTATAATT
>JANRBI010000083.1:0-1426 GCA_030727625.1 Salibacteraceae bacterium | reverse complement strand
CCAAAAAGGTCAAGCGCATGGCTATAACAGAAAGCACGAACAAATCTAGCTTCACTTCTGTATTTTGTAATTTCTGCTTTTTGAGTAGCTGAAAACCCTCTTTTATCCATGTTTTCGTCAGAACTTTCTCTGATGAATTCATTGGCCATGGTAATTTGAAAATACAATCTGGCATACATAGCCTTCACAAACGAGTTGTTTGCTCCCCAAGCCATGGTATTGATTTCTGGAATCCCAACGTCATTCCAGCGGCATTTAGCCTCATCTGTTGGTAGCTCTTGAAGGTTCCAATACACTCTCAAGTAAGGAGAAAATCCTTCATCAATATCTGCGATGTCAGCATTTCCTGCTGGACCTTGGTTTCCGCTTAAAACGAAACCAGCATACATTTTGGCCAACACATTGATGTAGTTGGTTGGGTCTTCGTAAACAACCGCAGAGTTAAGACCATACTTAGGTTGTAGATCTAATTCTTTGGTACAAGAATTCATCACGATGGACGAAGTTGCCAATAAGGTGATTGCTATAAATAATTTCTTTTTCATCTTTCAGTAAATTAGAATTGAAAGTTAAGATTCAATGAAAAAACTCTTGGTCTTGGATAGAAGTTGTTGTCAATTCCTCCAGAAATTTCAGGATCAAGTCCTGAATAATTCGTCATCATAAACACGTTGTTCACGATTGCACTAACGGTCAACTTCAATTTCTTATTTAATAAATTATTGAAGCTGTAACCTACGTTCAAGTAATCCATTCTAACAAAGTCAGCACGCTCAACGTACAGGTCAGACAACACTTGCTCAGTGCTTGAAGTCATCAAGCCGTAGGTGTTGTAGCTGTTGTCTAGATTAGTTAAGAAATTTTGACTAGGTATAGAACCAAACCAGCCTCTTGAAGAGTTTACGTTGTTGTAAACATATCTTCCTATTTCACTTCTCAAAGAGAAACCTGCAGACCAGTTTTTGTATTTAAAGTTGGTGTAGAAACCTAAAAATAAGTCCGGAGCAGTTTTTTGTAAACGATAGCGATCATCTCCATTAATGATGCTGTCTCCATTTAAATCTGCAAAACGATCTAGGTTATTGAATACGCCATCGCCATTGTTGTCTTCTTGCACTGGCAATCCATCGGCATTGTAGAGCTGCTGGTAAACGTAAAAGCTGTTTGTAGGATAACCTACAGTGTGCACTTGCACGTTGTTACCAATTCCACTTCCTGAAATACCACCAGTCAATATACCAACTTGGTTGCTATCAGAAGTTGCTGATAGTTTGGTGATTTCGTTTCTGTTCATTGTGGCATTTGCACCAAAAGTCAAATTCATGTCTTTCTTGCTAATAGCAACATAGCTCAATTCAAACTCCAAACCTCTATTGGTCATCTCTCCCACGTTGGTCAAGATTTCGTTCTTGAAATTAGCTCCTGC
>JANRBI010000082.1 GCA_030727625.1 Salibacteraceae bacterium | reverse complement strand
TAGTTGGTAGTTGGTAGTTGAAAATTATGCGCTTTGCTAAAGCTTGAATCAAAATAGATCTTTATACTTAAAAGGCAGTGCTTAAATCTTAATACTTCAAAAAAATGAAAAAACGCGTAATCGGCCTTGGCGGCATTTTTTTTAAATCAAAAGATCCTGCCAAAACCAAACAATGGTATCAAGACCATTTGGGGATTGAAAGCGATACTTACGGTTCTAAGTTTTTGTGGAAAAGTCCGAATCCAGCATTGGACGAAATGCGCTGCACGGTTTGGAGTCCGATGGCACAAGACACGGATTATTATGAGCCTAGCAAGCGAGAATTCATGATCAATTACCGTGTGCATGATTTGGAAGGTTTGATGCATGAATTGAACGAAGAGGGCGTGGAAATCGCGGGCGAAATGCAGACGTATGATTATGGCAAGTTTGCCTGGATAATGGATCCTGATGGTACCAAAGTAGAGCTTTGGGAACCAATTGACGAAACCATTATTGATGGGCCAGCCGTTTCATCTGAATAGTACTGAATGAATATTCTTGTCATAAGCAACTATAGCGGATCTCTAAATCCAATGCGGCCCGAAGCTGCTATTTTCTTGGGTTTAACAAAAAAAGGAGTCAAGCTATTTGTGATGACAACGGCCGAAAGCTACTATGCACAAGAATTTGAAAAAGCAGGTGCAACCGTTCTAAACTACCATCCAAAAAGCAAGTTTGACTGGAAAGCGATTAAGCTGATCAGAAAAACAGTTGTAGATCAAAAAATAGATGTGGTGCATGCCTTTAACAGCAAAGGCATTTCTACAGCCATTTGGGCATTGCAAGGTTTGCCAGCCAAATTGGTGACCTATCGCGGATACACAGGCAATATCTTTTGGTACGATCCATCTTGCTACCTCACACACTTACACCCAAGGGTTGATTACATTGTTTGCTTGGCAGAAAGTGTACGCGAAATGTTCTTAAAAAATGGTGTGCCAGAAAACAAAGCCGTAACCCTGCTCAAAGGTCATAGTGCTGATTGGTATGATCACATTACACCAGCCGATTTGAGTGAATTTAAGCTTCCAAAAGATGGAATGATTTGCTCGTTTGTAGCGAACAATCGCGTAAAAATGAAGGGCATTGAATACTTGGTAAAGAGTGCTGAACTTTTGCCTGATGACGCCCAAATTTACTTTTTGATGATTGGCGAAGGCATTGACTCACCTCCTATTCCATCTCTTTTAGCACAAAGCAAACACAGAGACAAATTCATATTCACTGGTTTTAGAAACGATGCCTCTGCACTGGTAAAAGCCTGCGACATTTCCATTTCTGTTTCTCTTTTTGGTGAAGCAACTCAGAAGGCGATGATAGAAGCGATGTACTTGGGCAACCCAATCATCATCAGCGATATTTCTGGAAACAAAGGAATGGTGCAAGATGGCAAAGGCGGCTATGTTGTTCCAACCAAAGACTCGAAAGCCATTGCCGAAGCCTTGATGAAATTCTACCAACATCAAGAGCAAATTCCAAGCATGGGCGAGGCAGCCAAAAAGCACATTTCCGCTTTTTTAAGTGTAGAAAAATCGATTGAGGACTATTACGGTTTTTATCAGCGGATTACCGCGTAAGCGCTACATAATCTTTCACCACTTGGGTTAGAAAAACCTTGTGATTTTCTGGAGTTTCGATACCGATGGTTGCTGCCACGTTTTCGGCTACGGAAGCCAACATTTCACGATTTTCTTGGCTTGGGAAAGAAGCGCTGCGATCGTATACTTCTTTGATCATCAGCATTTGCTCTTCGGTGAAAACCGCTTTTTGCAAGTATTTTGGTTTGTGCTTGGTAAGTGTGGTAAGACTCATTACGCGATTAAGTCCCGTTTTTCTATGCTTCACTTTTATCACGGTAGTGTCGGCAAGCACATCGCCCAATCGTTGACTACGCGGAGTAACGCCAACAAAAACGGCTGCTAAAACTCCGGTTGTCAACAAGAAATCTACCAAACGAAACATCCAACGCATGAGTAAATCGTTGGTTTGAACAGGCATTCCGTCCACACGAGCAACTTTAATCCCCACAATCAATTTACCAAGAGATTGGCCATCATTCAACAATTCAAAAAGTAAGTGATAGAAAAAGGCGAGCGGAATGATCACGAATAAAACAAACATGTTTTCAGCAATACCCGACATGCCTTCAACTATGGCGTAAAGTATCGTAATTGAAAACGAAACTATCGCAATATCAATCATAAACGCGATTATTCTCTCCACTAAATCGGCACAGATATACTGCACTTCTACGCCTTGGGTATTTTGAAATTCAACTACTTTCAAGATTATGCTTTGATTGTCGGTTTATAAATCCTTTTTTTACTCACGCAAAATAAATCTTTTGAAGGAACGAGATTTTATTGAACAGAATAATGATCGGTGGCAGGCGTTTGAAGCAGAGATAAAAAAGAGCCAAGCAGACCCAAGACTCACAACCAAATCATACATCGAAATGATGGACGATTTGAGCTACAGCCGTACGCATTATCCAAACCGCTTGGTGCGCTCTTACCTAAATGGAGTTGCACAAATTTTGAGCGTAATCATTTACAGATCGCAAAATAAGTTTGGCAAAAACATGCGTAAATTCTGGGTTACAGACCTTCCTTTGGTCATGTATCATTCGCGCAAGCATTTGCTTTTAGCGTTCTTACTTTTCGCAGGAAGCATGGCTGTTGGTGTGTTTTCGTGCATACAAAATCCTGAGTTTGCACAACAGATATTGGGTGAGCGTTACATCACGATGACACTCGAAAACATTGAGAATGGCGACCCAATGGCCGTGTATAAAGACGAAGACGCTTCGGGCATGTTTTTAAGCATCACCACAAATAACATTATGGTAAGTGTTCGCACTTATGTGCTCAGCTTTTTCTTTGGCATTGGCACCATTTTGATCTTGCTTTACAATGGGGTAATGGTGGGTGTTTTCCAATATTTTTTCGTTGAAAAAGGTTTGTTCTGGGAATCATTCCTCACCATTTGGCAGCATGGCGCAATCGAAATATCGAGCATTGTATTGGCTGGTGCAGCGGGTTTTGTGCTAGGCGAAGGCATTTTGTTTCCAGGTTCGTATTCGCGCCTTGACGGACTTAGAATTGCTGGCAGAAAAAGCGTGATGATTGCTGTTGGACTAATTCCGCTTTTTGTGGTTGCAGGCTTGCTCGAATCTTTTGTAACACGCCTCACCGATTTGCATTGGGCACTCAGATTGACCAACATTATTCTGTGCTTCAGCTTTATCATTTATTACTTCATCATCTATCCTTTTAAAGTGGCCAAAAGCCAAAAACTGGAGCAAGAATTAAAGATGAATTCGCTGCCGCTAAACATTGAGTCTTACCAAAAAACAAAGGTTTATTCCTTCTCCAATGTGTTTGCCCAATCCATATTTACAATGCTCAGGTTCTTAAAAACCAACTTGATGGGCTTATTTGTTTTTAGTGCAATTGCGGCATTTTCAGTGGTAAAATACCAACTCCGATTGCAAGAAACTGGTGTAGATTATTTTTATCATTATGGTATTGCCGACTTATTGTTTTACAACCTCAACATTGTGAAATTCAGCCTTGTTGCTGGGCTACTTTCTGTCATAGCATTACTCTCGACCATAAGTATGAGCAGAATAAGTCAAGCAGAAAATTCAATAAACAATGTATTGCTTCACCACGTGCCTTGGGCGTTGTTTACAGGTATAGTTTCGGCTTTTATCATCAGTTCGGGTTACTCTTTCATTTTGTTTTTCCTGTTTTTTCCATTGATGATCATTGTTGCTGGTTTTGCAATGGACGAAAAAACGAGTCAGCTAAACGTACTTGTTCCATCTTACGAAATATTAAAAGTGGGTATTTGGCGATTTTTAGGAACTGGAGTCGTGTTGTTTTTCACGCTTTTTGCGATCCTCATTATACATGAACAGCTCATTGCCGAGCTCGTGCAGCAAACCATTTCGTTTTTCATTCCAATAGATGCTGATTACATGAGCAGCCTACTTCTGTTTGCACGCACGTTTCAACTCTTCGTTTTTGTGGGGCTCGTTTTGCTGCCTTGGAGTATTTCTATTGCTTACAACTTCTATTCTATGAAAGAAGCCTATTTCTCAGCTCACCTGAAAACGCGCGTAAACCTGCTTTTCGAACCAAAAGAAAACATCGCCAAAGCGAATTTTTCTAAATCGAGTTATTATAAAAAATAAGCTTCAATACCAGATTTTGGGGCTATTGATAGCCTTTTGCTTAGGCACATTTTCGGGCTTGACCCAAAAACCGCATGCCAAATTAGACCAAGAAAAATGGGAAGATCTGAAGGAAACCGTTGAGTATTCAGAGAAAATTGAAAAGAAAGAACTGGAAGAACCAGCCGATTTCGATGACACCACAGATACTGCTCCAACGCGGTCAAACACAAACTTGCCGGATTTAAGTGGATTGGGCTATATTTTGATCGCAATTGTCATTCTTGCACTGATCTTGGCCATCATCTTCTTGGTGAAACAATCTAACAAAACGGCTTCGGTTGCGGTAAAGCGAAAACAAGCCACTTCGATAGAAGAAGCAGAAGACGACTTACCCGATGTGGAACTTACCGATTTGTTTCAAGACCAAGTAAACAAAGGCGAATGGCGATTGGCACTGCGCGTGAAGTTCTTGATGATTTTACAAGATTTGATCGATCAAAACCATATTGTTTGGTTGAAACGAAAGACAAATCAACAGTTTGTAACAGAGATTAAAGACACTTCGATAAGGATTACGTTTAGCATGTTGACGGGCACTTTCGACCATGTTTGGTATGGTGAAGAAACCTTAAACGAAGTGCAATTTTCAGCCACCATTGCTGAGTTAGACAAACTTCATAACAAGCTCAATGAAGGGAAATAACAACATCATCATAGGGCTGATCGTGCTGGTGCTTGGATCTATTTTGGGCTTACAGTGGATTTTCTCTAAAAATGCGCCCAACTATAATTGGGACGAACAACTTGTTCCAAATTCTGAGCAACCTTATGGTTTGAAGTATTTTAAAGAGCTGCTGAACAATGATGATCAGCAGATTATTGATGCAAACAAGCCATTATCAGAAACACTTTCTGATTCTGTTAGTGGAACCTATTTGCAGGTTTCGTCTGAAATTTACGTATGGGGAAAAGATGCCGAAGCACTTTTGGATTGGGTAGAAAAAGGAAATACTGCATTTTTCTCTTGCGAAGAAGCACCCTGGTTTTTAGATTCAATCACGGGTTACAGCCTTGACTCGGCCAAGTACTTCTATTACAACGACAGCGCTACCATTAGCCTAAGCAAATTACTAGACAAAGACAGCAACGTAAACGTTTACTACAACCGCTATCGCAACGACACCACCAGCCGAAATTGGAACTACATAACCGACAGCGCTTACTATTGGGAAATTCAATTTGACGGAAAAATTGAGTCGCTCGGCAGGCTGCTTTACGGACACAATTTCTTCAAAATAGCGCACGGAAAAGGGAACTTTTATGTGCACCTCGAACCTATCCTTTTCTCGAATTATCATCTGCTGACCGATGATGGCTTTGAATACGCTAGCAATGCCATTTCGGTGATTGATACAGGTACTATTTTGTGGGGAAAATACCACAATAGCTATCATTACGATCAAGAAGAATCTGGTCCAAGTCAAAGTCCGCTCAGCGTGATTTTTGCCAATCCAGCGCTGCGAATCTCTTGGATTGTGCTCTTAGCTGGAATTGTACTATTTGTGCTTTTCAAAAGCAAAAGAGAGCAGCGCGTTATTCCGTTGATTTATTATCCAGAAAACACGAGCAAGGCTTATGCTAGCGCACTCGGAGCATTGTATCACCGCACGGGCGAACCCAAGTTTTTGGCCTCAGAAATGGTGACGATGTTTCATAATCACAACCGAAAAAAATACCACATTCAATTCAAGATTGAAAACAAAGAATTTGCGCAGCAATTGGCTAAAAAAGCGGGCGTAAACCAAAAGCTTATTGAAGATATTTTGGTTTTGGAACGCAGACTCGTTTACAGCGATTTGGCTAAAATGAGCGAAATAATTCCCCTTTACGAACTCCTGAACACATACTATAAAGCTTCGAAATAATGGAATCAGAAGAAAAAAACTTGAACCCCGATAACGGAGAAAACCAACCGATCAATCAACCCGAGGCTACACAGCCACAGGCTGAAAATGTGCCAGAAAACATTGCTGATCAAGCTACAACTGAAAGTAAGATGAATGTGCCACCAATTGCCGCCCCTGAGCCGATTGTCGCAACACAATCCAACAAAGTAAAAGACAGTGTAGCGAGCATTAAAAAAGAAATTCAGCAAGTGCTGGTGGGCATGGATGAAGTAATTGATCAAGCGTTGGTAGCCATGTTTAGCGATGGCCATGTATTGTTTGAAGGTTTTCCAGGAGTAGCAAAAACCTTGATGGTCAAGCTGATTTCAAAAACCTTGAGCACAGGATTTAAACGCATACAATTCACGCCAGATATGATGCCTTCTGACGTAATCGGAACCAACATTTTTGATCAGAAAACGTCTGATTTCATCTTCAAAAAAGGTCCAATATTTTCGAATTTAGTGCTGATTGATGAAATAAATCGAGCTCCTGCAAAAACCCAAGCCGCACTGTTTGAGGTAATGGAAGAGCGCCAAATTACGGTGGAAGGAAAAGCCTATAAAATGGACTATCCGTTTTTGGTGATCGCCACACAAAACCCGATTGACCAAGAAGGAACATATCGTTTGCCAGAAGCACAACTCGATCGCTTTATTTTCAAGGTGAAAGTTCCATACCCAACTTTAGAACAAGAAACACAGATTTTACAGCGGTTCAAAACCGATTTTGATCAAAAAAATATGATTGAAAAAGTAAAAACGGTAATGAATCCAAGTGACCTGAAAGCCTGCTTTGAGTTTATTCAAACCATTCATATTTCAGATCAAATTTTGGCCTACATCGCCCGTATTGTGCACGAAACCCGCAATCATCCCAATGTTTATTTAGGTGCTTCACCACGCGCTTCGCTTTCTATTTTGAAAGCATCTAAAGCTTTTGCAGCCATTGACGGACGCAATTTTGTGGCGCCAGATGATGTTCAAAAAGCGTGTTATCCGATTCTCAATCATAGAATTATTCTGAACGCATCTGCCGAAATGGAAGGCTACTCAGCCGAAGATGTTATCGGAAATATCATCAACGATATAGAAGTACCTCGATGAGTTTTTATCGCCAACTCCATCTCTCTAATTTGTTTTTCATTTCCTATGGAATATGCTTTGGCATTTTCTTGATGGGATTTGGATGGCCAATAATGACGTGGGTTGGATTTGGTTTGCTCGTGCTCATTGTTGGCGTAAGCTTAATGCAAACGGCCATTCTTTTTCAAACTAAAATTCCGATTGAAGTAAAGCGAAAAACGCCCAACCAATTTTCTTTACATGACGAAAACACGGTGTTTTTGAGTGTTGCAAATCACTCAAACAAAGCTCTGAGTTTGCGTTTGGTTGACGAGCTGCCTTTTCAATTGCAAGTGCGCGACTTCGAGCGAAATTTAACCCTTGAAGTAAATGAAGTTTGGGAAGATCGTTACAAAATCATCCC
>JANRBI010000081.1 GCA_030727625.1 Salibacteraceae bacterium | reverse complement strand
ACTCGATGTGACAGAGATATTTGCGTTAAAAAGCCGAGACTTAGAGATTAATTTAAACTTAGTCCTATTCGTGCATTCGTGGCATTCACTTTTTAACACGAATTTGTTCTGGAGACTGCACTTCGACTGTGCTCAGTGGACAGAGCCGAAGGCGGAAGTAGGACAATTTTTATAATTGCTCTTGAATTTGAATTTGAGTTTTTCATTGAAGTTAAATCCCCACGATGTCCATCACTATACAGCTTATTGCATAAGCTACTAGATGTGACAGAGATGTTTGCGTTTTAATACCAAGGATTCGAGATGAATTTAAAATTCGTCCTATTCGTGCATTCGTGGCATTCATTTTTTCATTTGAATTATTCCTTGAGACTGCGCTCAGTGGAGAGAGCCGAAGTCGGAAGTAGGTTAATTTACTCTTGTACTTGCTCTTGCTCCTGTACTTGTACTGGCTCTTGAACTTGAAAATATGCCTGCTCTCCCTACCTAATCCTATACCTCAAGCCCATGTGAAGCGATGGCCATGCAAGCGAGTAATTGCGAATATTTTGAATGTAACGAGAAGAAAACGTCCAAAAAGTGAGTGATGGCTGCATGTAGAATCCAAATTGTTCATTGATTCTATATTCTGTGGCAACACCAATAATCCAACCTATTTGAACTCCGGGTGCTTGCAAATGAGTCACTGCTCTGCCAGTATTGTCGCTTACAATTGATCTTGCTGCAATTCCTTTTTCTACTTGCCAACCTGCAGTAGCGAGCAACGACAACTTGCGCTTTTGAACAAACTCAAAATCAAACAGCAGTGGTATTCCAATATATTGTTCGGTGATGGTGGTTGGTTTTACTAAGCCAAGTTCGGATGTAATGCTTTTGGAAAGCAAACTATAATTGAGTCCCGACTCAAAATACCAGCGTTTACTAAGCGCCAATGCGCCTTTCACACCAAAAACAAAAGGTGGCGAATAAGTGGTGATTTCGTCACTTTGAAAACTATAGTCATCTGAATTGCCCAAAGAACTTGGAGAAGCATCTTCTGCAAAACCGAATCTATTGCCAGAAACACCATAAGCACTGCCTGTTGCTCCGCCAGCCGAAGCGAGATTGGCCGCTAAAAATTTACTCGTGCTATAATCAGGTTTAGCATCGGCAACATCCACAAAACGCGGTAGATTTCTTCGTTCAAACTCATTTGACAATATGCTTGCTTCTAATTGAGCTGCAAGCATTGGCATGCTGCTTAAAGATGAATCTCCACTAATCGATTTGGCACTTTTATTTGAATTGTTTTCAGCATAAGCGGCTTGATTCAAAGCATTGTTTCCATCTGGTGTTGACTCTAACTTTTCAGCTTTTTGGCCTATTTTTTCACCAGCTTTCTTTTCACTGCTTAAGTTGCTTTCTTCCATCGATGCAAATCCCTTTGAAGGATCATTTTCCTTGTTGGAGTCTATCTGATATTCATCTGATTCTGTTGACTCTTCGGCATCAGAATTGGCAACAGCATTCACATCCACGGAAGTATTGTTTTTGAATTCATGATCAACCGAATCGCAGTCTTCTAACACAAACTCGGGAGCAGACTGGTTTTGCAATTTGGTAGCTTGATTAAGGTAGAATGCAGCTCCTAATAGTAAAGTCAAGGAAGCCGCAGCTCCATACCACCACCAAATGGCAATGCGCTTCTTTTTTGGAGCAATGGCCGAGGCAATATTATCCCAAACAACAGCATCGGCTTGCACAGGCTGCTCGGCAAAACTGCTCTGAATCAGCTTGTCAAAATCGTCTCTATGGTTTATGTCTTTTGCCATCTGCTATGCCGCTGGATGATTTTGGTTTTTCAATATTTTCTGTAAAAGTGCGCGCGCTCGGTGGTATTGAGAATAAGAGGTATTGACCGAAATATTGAGTTGTTCAGCAATTTCATTGTGACTGTAACCTTCTATCGCAAACAAATTGAAAATGGCACGGTACCCAGTTGGTAAAGCTTGAACGAATTTCAAAATGTCATTCGCCTCTAGTTGATCGCTGGCAATTTCTGGCTCAACAATCATCAGCGACTCGTTTTCGAAACTCACCTTCTGCCCTTTTCTAGCCTCTTTTCTTATTTGTTCAAGTGCAGTATTCACCATTATTCTTCTTATCCAACCTTCTAGCGATCCCTTTTCTTGATACGAATCGATGTTTTTAAACACTTTAATAAAGCCGTCTTGCAACACGTCTTGCGCTTCCATTTTATCAGGAAAATAGCGCATACAAACGCCCAGCATTTTTGCCTGATATGTATCATAGAGCAATCGCTGACAAGCAGCATCGCCATCTCTGCAACCTTGTATGAGTTGGCTTTCTGTCAATGTTTAGCTGAACGAATTTGTGGTAAGATGCGCATGATGTTTATTTCCTTGCATGAAGGTGAAAGTTTTTTTGAGACACTCATATTCTTACTTTTTCATTTCCAACTATAAGATGAAAATTAGAGTCTGAATTGGCAAATCAGATTTATGAAAACCACCATTACCACACTTTTCGCCATTTGCTTGATATGCATGAATGGCTTTGCACAAAACGCGCATCATTTAGAAACAAGTTTTGAATAGAATGACGAACGCAGCTTTTGGGAACTCTACAAACTTGGCGAAGAACCTTCACCTTTTAATCTTTGGAATTTTGAAAACGCAATCGGCCACACAGGAGCCTATTCCATGGTGCATTATTACCCCGTAAGTGCTACAGCAGAAACCGATGATTGGTTTGTTTCTGGTGAATTCAACTTTGCAGGTGGCGGAAATATTGATTCCATTTGGACGTTTTACGCTGGCTTTGGAACCCCGATGGGTATAGATACGGTAGCACTTTACCTTATCACAGGAAATCAAGATCCAGCATTAGCGACCACCCAACAACTTCTTCATCTTTTCACAGATTCGGCTTACCAAAACGACAATACTTGGAGAAAAATCTCTGACATAAATATTCCGCCAACGAGCGGAAATAGCTACTTGGCTTTTAGGTACAAAACCTTTAATAATTGGCTCGATGTTAAGTTTGACGATTTAGGATTCACCATTAATTGGCCGCAAGCGATCAATGAGTTTTCAAAAAATGATTTTGATCTGAAACTCTTTCCAAATCCAAGTTTCGGAACGGTAATTTTGAATGGAACAACGCTGAAATAGCAACCATAACCATTGTTGACCTGCTCGGAAAAACCATTGTAAATAAAAGTGCTCAGGAGCGTTTCACTATTAATGATTTGCCCAAAGGAATGTACTTCGTCAATGTCCAAAATCCATTTGGTGCAGCAACCAAAAAGTTGATTGTAAACTAAGCGATCTCAAAACATATTCAATGCCGAAAGCCAGCACGATGGACAAGAAATTATCCAATGCTGGCTTTTATTTTTACTTGTTAAACAAAGCTTAAATTTCTGATTTTCACGAACAAAACTTCTTTGTGATTGTCTCAACTACAAATCACACATAATGAAAACATTCTTGATCATAGTCGGCATTCTTGCCCTTGTTTTTATAATAGCCCAAGTAGTTATGGCACAGAGCAATAGCAACATAGAAAAGTATCCTTACGATGTGGTAAAGCAATACGAAGGCTTTGAAATAAGAAAATATGAAGCGCGCAACTTCAGCTATGTTTCTATGCCCAAAGCTGATTACAAAACCAATTCAAGCCAAGGATTTAGAATGCTTGCAGGCTACATTTTTGGTGGAAATGAAAAGGAGCAAAAAATTGCTATGACCTCACCGGTTGCAATGGACATGAACGAAGGCGATTCCATGCAAATGATGTTTATGATTCCTGCAGAATACAATATTGAGGATCTTCCAAATCCTAATAACAATCAAGTGAAATTTAAGACTGAACCGGCTAAACTGGTTGCTGCCATTGAGTTTGGTGGTTGGAGTGATGATGAGAAGATTGCTGAAAACAAATCAAAGTTGGAAACACTGTTGAATGAAGCAGGAATTGAACATAACGGTAACTTCAGTTATTTGGGTTATAATCCACCTTATGAATTGATCAACCGAAGAAACGAAGTGATTGTAGAGCTCAAAGCAAACCAATTTTAATCTGCTGCTTTCTCTATTTTTTTCATGATTTCATCTGCTTCAGCATATTTAGCATCACCAGCAGATCTGTTGGTTTGCGATAATTTAAAGGCTTCCGTCATCAACTTTTCGTATTGAGCTTTCAATACTTCCTTTTCGCTTTTCTTTTTGAATAATCCAAACATGTTTTTGTTTTTGTAGGAAACATCATCCAACGCATTTGGTTCAGCGCTGTGCTACGTTCTTGGCTACTTTCAAAAAGTGTGATCGGCATTTATTTAACCCAGTTTTAAAACGTTAAATTGGGCATAGCCGAGGCCTTAAACTCGTTTGTTACCTTCGCGACTCAAACGATAATCAGATTCAAAAAAATGAAGAAAATAGCTGTTGTAGGCGCAGGTACAATGGGCAACGGAATAGCCCACGTATTTGCTCAATTTGGGTACGATGTAAACTTGATAGACGTATCGCAAGACGCACTTGACCGTGCTTTGAAAACGATTGACAAAAACTTGGAACGTCAAGTAAGCAAGGAGAAAATTACAGCTGAAGACAAAACAGCTACACTTAGTAGAATTACTACTGTAACAGACTTAAGCAAAGGTGTTGCTGACAGAGAATTGGTAGTAGAAGCTGCGACAGAAAACGTGGATTTGAAGCTTAAAATTTTTAAGCAGATGGACGAATTTGCGCCAGCTGATTGCATTTTGGCTTCTAACACATCAAGCATTTCTATCACCAAAATTGGTGCAGCAACCAGCCGACCAGAAAAGGTAATTGGTATGCACTTCATGAACCCAGTTCCAATTATGAAATTGGTGGAGATTATTCGAGGATATGCTACTTCAAACGAGGTTACTAACTTGATCATGGAAACCAGCAAGAGCTTGACAAAAGTTCCTGTTGAGGTGAACGATTATCCTGGTTTTGTGGCCAACAGAATCTTGATGCCAATGATCAACGAAGCGATTTGCACTTTATACGAAGGTGTTGCTGGTGTGGAAGAAATTGACACTGTTATGAAACTTGGAATGGCGCACCCAATGGGACCATTGCAATTGGCCGACTTCATTGGTCTAGACGTTTGCCTTTCTATCCTAAATGTGCTTTACGAAGGTTTCGGAAATCCAAAATATGCGCCTTGTCCCCTATTAGTAAACATGGTAACCGCAGGCAAAAAAGGTGTAAAATCTGGCGAAGGTTTCTACAACTGGACACATGGAACCAAAGATTTAGTGTTGGCACCTAATTTTAGTAAGTAGTATTGAGTAGAGAGTATTAAGTACTGAGACTTTGGACTTGAGATTTTCGACTTTAGACTTTGGACTTTAGAAAAGTAAAAATGCTGATACTAGATACTCTCATAAAACACATTAAATAATTAAAAATCAAACCCGCTTAATAAAGAGACACGAGAGATCAAAATCTTAATACTTAATTCTCTTTACTAAGTACTAATACAAAACGAATGAGCAAAGGAGTATTTCAAATTCCGTATCCAGACAACGAGCCAATCAATAGCTACGAGCCAGGTTCGGCAGAACATGCAAGCTTGATTGCGAAATATAACGAAATGTATAACCAAAAGCCAATTGATGTGCCTATGTACATTGGTGGCAAGGAAGTGCGTACGGACAATAAAAAGCCGATGAGTCCTCCACACGATCATCAGCATATTTTGGGACATTTTAATTATGGTGATAAAAGCCATACACAAGCCGCAATTGATGCAGCATTGGCTGCAAAACCAGCTTGGGAAGCACTTTCTTGGGAACACAGAGCGAGTATATTTTTGAAAGCAGCCGATCTAGTTGCTGGTCCTTACCGCGACAAAATAAATGCTGCAACCATGCTGGCGCAGAGCAAAACAGTATTTCAATCAGAAATTGATGCTGCTTGCGAACTAGCTGATTTCTTGCGATACAATGTTTATTTCATGCAAGAAATCTATGCTGATCAACCAGATTCTCAGCCAGGTATTTGGAACCGATTAGAATACCGCCCGCTTGAAGGATTTGTATTCGCTATTTCTCCATTCAACTTTACTGCAATTGCCGGTAATTTACCTGCATCTGCAGCAATGATGGGTAACGTAGTAGTTTGGAAACCAGCTGAAAGCCAAGTTTATTCAGCGCAAGTATTGATGGAAATATTCATAGAAGCTGGCTTACCTGATGGTGTAATTAATATGATTACTGTAGATGGCCCTGATGCTGGAGATGTAATTTTCAGCCATAAAGATTTTGCAGGTTTACATTTTACGGGATCAACAGGAGTGTTCCAACACCTTTGGAAAACCATCGGAAACAACATCACCAAGTACCGCTCTTATCCGCGTATTGTGGGCGAAACAGGTGGTAAAGATTTCATCATGGTGCACAAAAGCGGTAAACCACAAGCTGTGGTTACTGCAATTAGCCGTGGTGCTTTCGAATTTCAAGGTCAAAAATGTTCAGCTGCTTCAAGAGCATACATTCCACAAAGCATGTGGGATTTTGTAAAAGCGGGTGTCATTAAAGACGTTGAAAGCTTCAAAATGGGTTCTCCAGGCGATACCAAAAACTTCATTACAGCAGTAATTGACGAGCGTGCGTTTGACAAAATTGCTGGTTTTATCGATTATGCTAAAGAAGCGAAAGATGCAGAAATCATTGTTGGTGGTGGTTATGACAAGAGCAAAGGTTACTTTATCGAGCCGACTATAATTGTTACGTCAAATCCACATTTCAAAACAATGGAAGAAGAAATCTTCGGTCCTGTGATGACAATCTATGTATATGAAGATGAGAAGTTTGAAGAAACGATGACCGTTTTAGACGCAACATCACCATACGCTTTAACAGGAAGTATCATCGCTCAAGACAGATATGCCATTGAGCAGGCTACCGTTGCGTTGAGAAACTGCGCAGGCAATTTCTACATCAATGACAAGCCAACGGGTGCAGTTGTAAATCAACAACCTTTCGGTGGTGCCAGAGGTTCTGGAACCAATGATAAAGCAGGTAGCAAATGGAATTTGATTCGCTGGGCAAGCCCGCGCAACATCAAAGAAACATTTGTTCCACCAGTAAATTATAGATATCCGTTTTTAGGATAAACACTTAAACAAAATGAAAAGCCTTCTCGTTCGAGAAGGCTTTTTTTTTGCTCAGTAAATTATTCGAGAAAACAATCACGAAATCCTGACTTCAAAACTTTGAGTGAAAACTCGTACTATTACCATCTAAACTTAAACTCCAACTAACAATGAAAAAACTGTTACTAGCAAGCATAGGTGTGCTTACCTATGTGATGAGTATATCTCAAACTATTGAGATAAACGATGTAAAAGGCAATAAATTTAATGGTGTTGCTGCCATTATGAATGATAAAGGCGAGTCAGTGAGCGGCTACTACACCTACTACATGGTAGAAAAAGGTGATAAAGGCATGCGCACACTTGAATTCAGTATTGTGGATAAAGGCGTAACAAAGGTTACTAAGACACAAATTGAAATGCATAAGAATGCTAACCTAAACAACACGGTATTCAATGGCAAGTATTTCTTGGTTTCTTATGATGACCCAAAAAACAAAGAGATAGTAGTAACAGT
>JANRBI010000080.1 GCA_030727625.1 Salibacteraceae bacterium | reverse complement strand
TTTATCAATGTTTGAGAAGTAACAGCAAGAATAATAAATTGTTATCGCGAAAGCACAATTCTAAAGGTGGTGCCTTGCCCTATCTCCGATTTAAGCACAAAGATTTTACCGTTGTGGTATTCTTTGATAATGCGTTTACTGAGCGATAATCCTAGTCCCCAACCGCGTCTTTTTGTAGTAACACCTGGCTGAAAAATAGTCTTGAAACTTTTTGAAGAAATTCCCTTTCCAGAATCAGTGACATCAATGTAAACCTTGGTTCCTGTGTCTTTTACCTCAACATGCAGTGAGCCCTTCCCTTCCATCGCGTCAAGCGCATTTTTGATGAGGTTTTCAATCACCCATTCAAACAATGAATAGTTTAAGGTTACTACCACACTTGAACCAGGGAAATCGGTTGAGAAATCTACATTTTTTCCATTGCGATGTTTGAAATACGAAACGGCTTCGCGCAACAGAGGAAGCACGTCTTCATCCACCAAATCGGGCTGTGAACCAATCTTACTAAAGCGGTCGGTAACCACTTGCAGACGCGCCACATCTTTCTCTAACTCTTGAGCAATCATCAAGTTTTTTGGATCTTCTTTCAGCAACTCGACCCAAGCAAGCATGCTCGAAAGTGGCGTTCCTAATTGATGTGCAGTTTCTTTGCTCATACCAACCCAAACCTGATTTTGTTCGGCCTTTCGAGCGGTGCTAAACAGCAAGTATGAAATCAAAATAAACAAGCCTACCACACCAATTTGTGCAAGCGGATAATACGTGAGTTGGGTCAACAAAAACGAATCTTCATAATATACATAAGCCTTGTTACCGTTTATCTCTACTTCGAGCGGTTCGTGCTGCTTTGCCATTAGGTCAAGTTTTGCTTGAAGCTCTGTCTCGTTATCCAATATTGACCTAGAAACATTACCCGATTCTATGACACTTCGCGTAGCCGAATCCAACAAAATGAGTGGGCTCGATGCAGAATTAAGCATCAATTCAGAAATGAATGATTGTTGCAAATCGGCAAAGGTTATTTTCAATTCAGAAAACAAGCGCGAATCCTTATAATGCAAGTAAACCCTTGAATTTCCGTAGTACACAATCTCAATTGGATCATACTGCGAATTCATGTCGGCAAGCTGCTCTATCAAGAAGGCATCTTCATCCACATTTTCAGGAATATCGATATTTCTATGCGAAGTGATTTTCCCGTTTTTGTCGGTCAGAATTACAGGAACAGTAGTATTATCATTCAATACATTGAGCGCAAAGCTCACATCTGTGATATCTGGCCGAGCCAAATATTTAGTCGCCTCTAAGTAGAGTTCAATCTTTTTCCGTTCACCTTTCTGAAGCTTTTCGAACAACTTGCTGGTGTATTGCACCAATGCAGAACGCTTCTTTATGGCTGTTGCCCAGATCTCAACTTTGCTGCGTTCTTCCTCGGCAACTTTATCTACCAAAGACTTGGTATAATACAGCGAAACGCCAACTATTACAAGTGCTACAGCAAACAAACCGAGTTTCCAACGCTGCTTTTGAGAATAGATATTGAATTTGTTTGCCATCTGAGTTTACGAAGTAAGCAATTTGTTTGCGCTAGAAATCATCATCTTCAAATTGACCTTCTTTAAGCTTTTTCTTGTCCGTTTCGGTTTTCTTCATAAATCGATTCAACGGATTTTTATCTTCTTTCTGATTCGTCTGTTTTAAATCGGGATCAGAAGTTTGAGTTTTATTTTGAGTGCCCGCTTCTGCGTCAAATTCAATTCCTATTACTTGCTTTTCTTCTTTTTGAGGAGCTTGCGCATTCGTGTCGTTTTTAAAAACCCCAAAATCTTCTTTTAAAATTCCCTTCACTTCGTTTTTCTCTTTCGCAAACTTGTCTTTGATCGAGAGATTAAAATCTGTTTTCACTAGATCAACCTCAAAATCATCGGTTGTGCCTTTCATGGTCAAATACATGCGTGTTTTGCCCGCATTATCTCGCTGCACATACTCGTTATAAGGTTCTTTTCGATTTTTGAGTTCAAGCACATCGCTCAAGGCGAAATCCATGGCATAATCTATCTCGTTGTCAAACGTGTGTGTTCCGCTCACATTCAAGTCAATAGCTGAAGATTTTATTTCCATTTGAGGAATAGAAATCACACCATTTCGAATACTAATCTGATTATTAAGCGTGGCGAATTGAACATTAGACAGGCGCTTTTTCAATTCGTCAGCCGAAACAAACAACCGCAACATTGGCTTTTGCTTAATGTAATCTGCCACATCAACTAATGGCTGAAACCCTATCAATCCGCCATTTTTGATCGATAAATCTACCGAAGCCACCATGGTCTTGGTTTGAATATTAAAGGTTGAATCGCAAAACGCTTGAATTTGAATATCCACATCAGCAATGCCTTGAAGTACTTCGGCAGTCACAAAATCTTGCTCAAAATTGTCAAAGGTTTCAAACATGGTTTTGATATTTACTCCGCTCAAGGCGAAATCAGACTTAAAACCAAACTGATTTTCAGAAAAGCGATACAAGCCAATTTTGCCCTGCATGTTTCCTTCTTGACTCAAAAAGTGCAAGCTCGATGCCTCGGCCTTGAATGCATCCATTACCAAACGACCGCTGATTTCTTGAGCAACAAACTTTCCTTTTTTAAACGATTGCGCCACTATTTGCAAATCCCAACTTTCACGACTCGGAAAAGCAACTACAACGCTGGTTTCGCCTGTTTTTTCCACTTCACGGGTTGGGAAAAGTTCTGCCAAATCAATTGCCCCAACCACCACTTCACCTTTCACTTTTAGCGTGCCCGCGTCAGTAAATAAGTAATCTAAAAAATGATCCGCTCTACCTGAAAGTTTAACGCTGCAATCATTAATCTTGCCGAGATACTCGTTGATTTGCAGCGCGTTGTTCACAATGCTGAAGTCTGATTTTTCGATGGTATAAACGCGTTCATCATTTTTCAACTTAATCTTAGCATCGGTTATTTGAATGCTTCCATCTGCTTTTGCATTCAAGAAATCTCGTGGTTGAATAGAATCAGGATCGTTGATTGTAGTTTCTATATGCGCTTTTAAGGCAATCTTCCCTGAACCTTCGTCCACTGCATCTACGTTAAAAAACTCGCGCAAGCCTTCTAAGTCTGTATTGAAATTAGCATCACCAACAATGGTCGGTTTGTTGAAGTTTTGAATAGAAACGGCACCCGAAAACGGATCGTCATTCAAATTGCCTCGTAGGTTTTCGAGCACCAACTTTGTGCTTTCTGACCGCTTTTGTTCGCCATTATCAAGGCTTCCTTTACCCGAAAGCGTACTCAGCTCCCAATTGCTGCCTTTTCTCGAAACACTTGCATTTTCGAAAGAAAAAGCCGCTACTATTCTTGGGTTTTCGGTTTTCCCAAACACACCTTTCAAGGTGGCATCAAAGGCCAAACTTCCGGCACTTTCATAGTCATCAAACACACTGCGGCTCTCTATCGGAATCAAGCTAAGGGTCTTAATGATGTCCAAATCGTTTCCAACAATTTTCAGGTCAATGCTTTCGCCTTCAAACTTGCCTGTGAGCGAAAAATCGAGCACATCATCTACTAGCAATCGTCCTTTTCTAAACACATATTTATCTTCCGAAGAAATGATATCCAAGTCCGTTTCTACAGCAACATTTCTATTTTTCAAATAGCTGGTTTGCTTCAATACAATGTCATATACAAATCCATTACCAGACACGCCCATGGTGTAGCTATCATCAGAAAATCGTCCTTTGAAATAAAGATCATCAGCATACAACTGATAGTCTTGCTGGCGCGAAAGATTCTGATACCTAAACTGTGTGTTTTCTATATGAACCTTGTTTAGCTCTAGCAAAAAGCCTGTAGTATCTTCACTTTCTTTCCAAATATGGAAATTGTCATAGCCTTTTGCGTCCACCAACAAATTGATAAATCCATCACTGGTTTCAATTTCATTGATTTTGTAAACCCCATTTATAATATCCATTATATTGAGGTTCAGGTAAACTTTAGCAAAGAAAAAGAGTGTGTCAGGCTCACCAATCTTAATGATGTTTTCTTCGGCCCAAACACTATCCATCACTAGCGATGCCGATGGAAATCGCTCAAGCAGTGAGAAATTAATATCACTTACGTGAAAATCGCTTTCGAGGCGTTTGTTCACCTCTTTCACAATGTAGTTACGCACAGGTTCTTCGTACTTCTTGGCAAGAAAAAAGGCAGCCAGAATCAACAACACTAGACTCAGCATAATGCCCACAAACCATTTCAAAACCTTTTGCATAGACCTATAAACGAAGCTTTGGATTAGATATTCGAAGCTAATAGACCAATGAGGTCAATTATTAGATAGAGCGGGAAGTTGTCAACGAGGCATTGCGCATCATCTTATTCAATAATGCTTCAGATTTTTTATTCCGAACTTTTCGGAACGAATTTTTCGGAACGAATTTTTCGCATTACATTTGTGAGCTATGAAAAAGCTTGAAAATCCATTTTTACTGCTTGGATATTATGGTCCAGCGTATTTCTGCAACAGAGAAGAAGAGCTTTTACAGCTTAGCGATCACATAAAAAATGGGCGAAATGTTGTTTTATATGCTTGGCGCAGATTGGGAAAATCGGCCCTGATCAATCGATTTTTACAAGAAGAAGAAAAATCGGAAAACATCGAAGCCATTTACATTGACATAATGGCTACTGAAAATACCAGTCAGGCAATAGAAGCCATTATTGAAGCTGTTTGTGAAAAATATGGAAAAACACAAACCGGTGGACTGAGTGCTGCTTTTCAAAAACTAATTGGATCTCTTGGTGTAACACTGAGTTTTGATTCATTTACTGGTTTGCCAAGCTTTTCGATCGCTGCACATCCTAGCCAACAAAATGAAATTACGCTCAACAGAATTGGCGAATTTTTAAGCGACAAAAAGAAGCAAGTTGTCATTGCAATAGATGAATTTCAACAAATTACCAGCTACGAAGAAAAAAACGTTGAAGCCATTTTCAGACAATTCATGCAAAGCTTTCCTTCGATCCGATTTATATTTTCTGGAAGTCAACGTAACTTGATGACGCAAATGTTTCTGGAAAAGAAACGTCCATTTTACAAAAGCTGTCAGCTGATCAGTTTAGAATCGATACCACTAGAAAAGTACCAACCATTTATAGAGCAGCATTTTGCTGAAGCAGGAAAAAAAATAGAACCCGAAATCATTCATGAAATATATGATTGGAGTAGAGGCCAAACCTACAGTGTGCAGCTACTTTGCAACTTACTTTTTGGAGCTAATGAAATTTCACAAGCAAAACTTGAAGAAATAAAAAAGAGCATTTTAGTACAAGAAGCTCCGTTTTATAGCAGCTATCAAAAAATACTAACGAAGGCACAATGGCAGGTATTACTTGCAATAGCACGCGAAGGATATGCTGAAAAAGTGACTTCTAAAAAGTTTCTATCAAAACATAATCTAGCGGCAAGCAGCACGGTAAATTCCGCCCTTAAAACACTAATCAACAATGAAGTTGTAGTATTTGAAGATGGAAAATACTTCGTTCATGAAGTGATTTTTGGCCGTTGGCTTGCCACTCTATAGCACAAAAAAAACGGGAAGCTTTTTCATGCATCCCGTTTTTGTTTCAGTCTATATTTTAAAGACTTCAGTTCTAAATCTGAAGTTTCAAAAAAATCAAATCATCTTCAAGTAAGAAATCTCTTTGTCAGTCAAGAATCTCCATCTACCTCTTGGTAAACCTTTCTTACCCAAGCCTGCATAAGCCGCGCGATCTAATCTCATTACTTTGTATCCAAGCTCTTCGAACATGCGGGTTACGGCCCAGTTTTTTCCTGAGTGAATTTCAATACCAACTTCGGTTCTTACGCTTCCATCACCAACAAAAAGTGCTGCCTCAGCCTTCACCAAACCATCTTCAAGCTGCACGCCTGTTTCTAGTTTTTGAAGATCTGTTTTGCTCACATTCTTGTCTACAATTACGTGATACACTTTGCGAATCATGCTGCTTGGATGCGTCAATTTCTTGATCATGTCGCCATCATTGGTAAGCAATAACAAGCCTGTCGTGTTTCTATCTAGTCTTCCAACAGGAATAATGCGCTCTTTACAGGCATTTTTCACCAAAGCCATTACAGTACTTCGGCCTTTTTCATCCTGAATAGAAGTAACGCAGTCTTTTGGTTTGTTCAGCAATACGTAGCGCATCACTTCTGCATTCACGTTTTCGCCAGCATAAGTTACCTTATCTGTAGCCGAAACCTTAGTTCCGAGTTCAGTAACCGTAACTCCGTTTACTTCTACTAAGCCATCTTCTATAAACTTGTCTGCTTCTCTGCGTGAGCAAATACCAGCCATGGCTAGGTATTTATTTAAGCGTGTCATGCCATCGTCTTCATGCGACTTGGCCGGACCAGTAAAAGGCTTGTCTTTGGTAAACTTACCGTAAGACCCTTTTCTGTCATCGCTTCTAAATTGCTTTTCTGAGTTTCCTTTGCCACCAAACTTATCGTTTGATGGACCTCCGCTGAATTTCTTCTTTTTAAAACCCTCTTTTTTGGCATTGGTGTTACCGCCCAAAATAAGGTGTTCTTCTTTTTGAACTTTTCTAGCGCGTTTTTCCCAAGTCTCTCTCTTAGCCATATCAATCAATTGAACTTGCAAAAGTAGGTCTATTTTAAGTGCTAATCACTTATCATTGTTACGTTAGAAAATTATTGAATCACTGACCTTCAACGGGTCAAATCCTAACTTCGTAACCAAACTTTTTGCCTTGAGCGATATTCTGCAAAGTCCGATT
The DNA here is from genome assembly GCA_030727625.1 of Salibacteraceae bacterium. Taxonomy (GTDB): domain Bacteria; phylum Bacteroidota; class Bacteroidia; order Flavobacteriales_G; family Salibacteraceae; genus SHAN690. The sequence continues at coordinate 917 of JANRBI010000080.1, read as the reverse complement.
GAATTTTTGAAAGGTGTTGGCCCCATGCGAGCCGAACTTTTGCGGAGCGAATTGCGGATTTTCACCTTCGAAGACTTGCTTCAATATTATCCGTTTCGGCACATAGATCGCAGTCAATTTTATGCCATTAGAGATGTTGATCCGAATGCTGCTTTAGTGCAGATAAAAGGCAAATTTGTGCGCTTAGATGGTGTTGGCGCAGCCAGAACAACCCGCATGGTGGGCGCTTTTCAAGACGAACATGGCGGATTGATGGAAGTAGTTTGGTTTAGAGGAATTTCTTGGATCAAAACCAACATTAAGACCAATACAGAGTATGTGCTTTTTGGGAAACCAGGAATTTTCAACAACAAAATTCAAATGACCCATCCCGAAATTGAGCTTTATACCGATTTCAACAAACCGCTCAAAGGTGGATTAGAAGGCGTTTACAACACTACAGAAAAGCTCAAGGCGAGAAAAATAGATAGCCGAGCTATCAGGAAAATGCAGGAAGCCGCTTTGCCTCAAGCATTGCCTTATGTGAACGAAACCATTCCAGGATACATCAGGAAAAAGTATGAATTGCTAACCAAGCGCGAAGCCATAAAAGAGATTCATTTTCCAACTACCGTTGAGCATTTAGCTCAAGCACAAAAAACGTTGAAGTTTGAAGAACTCTTCTATATCAGCATGCGATTGATGATGATTAAAGAAGTAAGAAACCAAGAAGTTCAAGGTTTTGTCTTTGGCGCGGTTGGCAATCATTTCAACGATTTCTATAAAAACCATTTGCCCTTTCCGCTGACGGGAGCTCAAAAAAGGGTGATCAAAGAAATACGTGCCGACATGGGCAGCGGTAAGCAAATGAACCGTTTACTGCAAGGCGATGTGGGTAGCGGAAAAACGATCACAGCGCTGCTTTGTGCGCTTATCGC
>JANRBI010000079.1 GCA_030727625.1 Salibacteraceae bacterium | reverse complement strand
GCTCTCTTTTCAAACTGACCCTGAAACCGCTGCTTCGCCACCATTGCTGCAACGAGAAGTAGCACGCGAACTGCGCATTTCGCCCAGCGAAATCAGACACGTTGAAATCGAAAAACGCTCTATTGACGCACGTCAGCGGCAGGTGAAAATCAACCTGAAAGTGACGGTCTATGTCGGAGAAGATTTCCGCGAAAGCGAAATGGATATGCCCGGATACAAAGAAGTAAAAGATGCCGAACCCGTGATCATTGTGGGCGCTGGACCAGCTGGACTTTTCGCTGCTTTAAAATGCATTGAAAGCGGACTGAAACCCATTGTATTAGAACGCGGAAAAGACATTAGAGCACGCAGACGCGATCTCAAAGCCTTGAACCAACAACACCTCGTAAATCCTGATTCTAACTACTGCTTTGGCGAAGGTGGCGCTGGCACATACAGTGATGGCAAGCTTTATACCCGATCAAAAAAGCGGGGAGATGTACAGCGTATTTTAGAGCTTTTGGTTGCTTTTGGTGCTACGCGAGATATTCTACGCGAAGCACATCCGCATATTGGTACGAACAAATTGCCGGGCATTATTCAAGCCATGCGTGAGCGGATCATCGCTCAAGGTGGTGAGGTTTGTTTTGAAAAACGTGTGACCGATTTCATCTTAAAAGGAAATCAAATTGCAGGTGTAGAAACCCAAAATGGCGAACAATGGAAAGCCAAGCACGTGATTTTGGCAACAGGACATAGTGCGCGTGATATTTTCGAACTGCTGCATCACAAAGGCATTGAAATAGAAGCAAAACCCTTTGCTTTAGGCGTTAGAGCTGAGCATCCACAAGCTTTTGTAGACAGCGCACAATACAAATGCGATGTTCGTGGCGAGTTTTTGCCGCCAGCGCCATACAGCATCGTAAAGCAAGTGAATGGGCGAGGAGTCTACAGTTTTTGCATGTGTCCGGGTGGCATTATTGCGCCTTGTGCCACTGCGCCTGGCGAAGTAGTGACCAACGGTTGGTCGCCAAGCAAGCGCGATCAAAGCACCGCCAACTCTGGCGTGGTAGTAGAATTACACCTCGAAGATTTTAAAGATTTTGCCGCTTTTGGTCCCTTGGCGGGGATGGAATTTCAGAAGCAAATTGAGCAACGCGCTTGGCATTTGGCAGGTGAAACACAGCGCGTGCCGGCCCAGCGCTTGGCAGATTTTGTTAATGGAAAGCGTTCGGCCGATATTCCAAAAACCTCTTATGTGCCGGGCACAGCTTCGGTAAACATGGGCGAAGTGTTGCCAGCATTCATTCATCATGCTTTACAAAAAGGATTTCAAGAGTTTGACCAAAGCATGCATGGATATTTGACCAACGAAGCCGTGGTGCACGCACCCGAGTCGCGAACCTCAAGTCCAGTGCGTATTCCGCGAGATCGCGATAGCTTACAGCATATTCGTATCAACGGACTTTACCCTTGTGGTGAAGGTGCTGGCTATGCAGGCGGCATTGTTTCCGCGGCCATTGATGGTGAAAAATGTGCGGAGAAAATTGCTGAA
>JANRBI010000078.1:5247-7756 GCA_030727625.1 Salibacteraceae bacterium | reverse complement strand
ATATTTTCGATAACACCGATTGAACATGTCCGCGCATTTATTGAACAAATAATAATTATCATCGCTACTCTTCAACAAACCAAGATTGATGACCCTCAAAAAAATTGTCTTACCACTTCTTTCGTTGTTTCTGCTTTACAGAACCGTGGAGCTTTGCAGGTATTTGTTTGCGATGGAACCAAGTTCGTTGACAAACTTCGGAAGTGCAATCCTCGCTGTTTTGCTCAGCATGTTTGTTACTGGAGCCTTTGCTTTTGTTGGGTTTGCATATCCAACAAATGCTGTTTTACCTGCCGCTTATTATTCTGTAAACAATTCTAAACTCATCACATCGATTCACGATTGGCTTGGAGTGAAATATTTTAGAAAGATGCTTTTGCTAACTTTTTGGGGAACCAAGAAAAACCGAAAAATGTTTTTTAACGGCACCAAAGCAGGAATTGAAAACTTCATTCACATGACCAAACAATCTGAGTTTGGCCATTTAGGTGCTTTCGTTGTCCTTTTGATCCTCTCTATTATTTTGTTGATTCAAAAGCACTACCTGTTGGTTAGCGTGCTTACCGTCATTAATGTAATTGGCAACTTGTACCCAATCATTCTTCAACGCTTTCACAGAATGCGAATAGCGAGCGTTTTTAACAAGTGATCAACGGATTAGCACCTTACTTCAACTTGACTCAATCCAAATAAACACTCTCGTTGAGCTTTCTCAGATTGTAATGCGATGCCATTGCTTCTCCGTATGCTCCAGCGGCTCTTATTGCCATTAAATCTCCGCGTTGGCAAGTAGGTAACATGATGGCTTTTCCGAAGCAATCGCTGCTTTCGCACACTGGGCCAACCACATCGTATTTTTCGAGTTCTGTGGTTTTCGCACTCAAGTTTTCAATGCGATGATACGCTTGATACAAAGCAGGACGAATCAGTTCGGTCATACCCGCATCAAGAATCAAAAAGTTGGTCTTCTGCCCTTTTTTCACATACAATACGCGGCTCATAAGCGAGCCACAGTGCGCTACCAACGATCTTCCCAACTCGAAATGCAATGCTTGATCGGGTTTCAATTGCAATTGATCTGCAAACAACTGAAAATAGCTTTCAAAGTCAGGATCAGCAGCGTTTGGCTCAACGTCATAATTTATTCCTAATCCGCCACCAGCGTTGATGTGCTGAATATGAAATCGGTGTGTGAGCAGGAATTCGATAAAATAAGCAATGCGCGAACACAAGTTTTTAAATGGCTCGAGCGAAGTGATCTGTGAGCCAATATGAAAATGCAATCCACGCAAGTGAAGTAATTCGTTTGCTCTGATCACATCCAATACGGCAGCGAGTTGCCACTCGCCTATTCCGAACTTATTTTCTTCTAAACCTGTGGTGATGTAATGATGCGTTTTGGCGTTTACATCAGGATTTAAGCGCAACGCAATGTTGGCTGATTTACCCAACAACTTTGCCCGCTCGGCAATTACTTCTAGTTCTTCAAGCGATTCTACATTGAGCGTGAACAATTCATTTTCAATGGCAAAATCAATTTCTGCATCCGTTTTCCCCACTCCTGCAAAAGCGATGTTTTCCGCTTTAAAGCCTGAATCGAGTGCACATTTCACTTCCTGTCCGCTTACGCAATCGGCTCCGAAGCCATTGTTTAGCACTGCAGCTAGTATGTGCTGATCAGTATTCGCCTTGAGCGCATAATGAACATGAAAACCATGCTTATCTGCAGCGGCTTTCGCACGTTGCAGTGTATTGTTAAGCACGTTTAAATCGTATTGATAATAAGGCGTTGGATGATTTGTTTGGTTTGCTACACTCATTATGCTTCGCCTTCAAGGTTAAACACACCCACATTCAATGCTTTAAGTGCAGGTGTTTTGTATGCTTTATCTATGAGTATAGACACGTTGTTTTTGCTTCCACCATAGCTGATCATGCGCAATGGTATGTCTTTCATAGAATTGAAAATGCGCGCTGCTTCGCCTGGTTCTTCTTGAAGCAAATGCCCAACTATACATACAATGCACTGATCTTTATCTACTTCTACCGTGCCATAAGCGCGTAAATCCTCTACCAAACTACTAATGTCGCCTTCGTGATCAATGGTCAAACTCACGGCTACTTCGCTGGTCGTAATCATATCAATAGAAATGCTGTGACGCTCAAACACTTCAAAAATTCTGCGCAAGAAACCATACGCCATCAGCATGCGATCGCTTTTGATTTTCACGGCAGTGATGCCATCTTTTGCAGCTACGGCTTTTATAAAATTGCCGGAAGGATGATTTGATATTACTGTTCCAAATTTTTCTGGAGCAAGTGTGTTTTTCAACCAAACTGGAATGTTTGCCTTTCGCGCTGGCTGAATGCTACTTGGATGTAAGATTTTCGCACCGAAATAAGCCAATTCAGCTGCTTCGTCAAACGTCAGTTTTTCAATCGGACGGGTTTTGTTTACCACACGTGGGTCATTGTTGTGCATGCCATCAATGTCTGTCCAAATCTGAAC
>JANRBI010000078.1:0-5147 GCA_030727625.1 Salibacteraceae bacterium | reverse complement strand
TTTCGATACAATGCTTGACTGAGTTCAACCAACTTGTTGGTGGTTCCAGACACAGCAGAAAGCACCACAATCTTTCGTTTTCCGTCATTCACAAGATCAGCTACTTGCTTCATTCTTTGTGCATTGCCAACGGAAGTTCCTCCAAATTTTTGGATAATCATGGTTTATAAAATTTGGCGGCAAAAGTATCATTCGTACACACCATTTTTCCTAGAAAAATCAAGCATTATCGTCATCACCAATTCATGGTTCATAACCGATAACTCATTTTCACTTTTAAGGCAAGCGCATTCGCATATCTTTGGCCGCTTCAAAACCTTAAAAACAACCGCTTTTGCTGAGCTTACTTAGAAAAGAAATTAGCGACTTCCTATCCTCCATTATCGGCTATTTAGTAATGGCCGTTTTTTTGTGTGCGGTAGGACTTTTTATGTGGGTTTTCCCCATAGAATTAAATGTATTAAACAGCGGCTATGCCAATCTTGACGCGCTTTTTGTGCTTGGGCCGTGGGTGTTTTTGTTTCTTGGTCCGGCTGTCACCATGCGCCTTTTTGCCGAAGAGCAACGCACCGGAACCATCGAGCTTTTGAGCACCAAACCACTCACCGATTGGCAAATCATTTTGGCCAAATACTTGGCAGGTTGGATCCTTACCATCATCGCCATCATTCCCACGCTTATCTATTACTATTCGGTTTACCAATTAGGCAGCCCAGCCGGAAACCTTGACACAGGCGGAATGTGGGGAAGCTATATCGGTCTCATTCTTTTAGCAGGCGCGTATGTTTCTATTGGCGTGTTTGCATCTTCCATTACCAGCAACCAAATCATATCCTTTATTATAGCCGTATTCTTAAGCTTCGTGGTTTTTATCGGAATCGAATCCATGAGCAGCTTATTTCCGATGGGCGCTATTGAAGAAGCAGTGATCAATCTTGGTATGAACAAGCATTACCTGAGCTTGAGCCGCGGAGTAATTGACACCCGAGACATGGTGTATTTCATCAGCTTAATTGCTGTTTTTCTCCTTTTCACAAAAACTAAACTCGAAAGCAGAAAATGGTAGAAAAGGCAAAACATAATCCGCAAGGAAAAAAGCGATTGGCCGACATTACCGTGCTTCTAGTAAGCATTGCCATCGTGATCATTCTCAACTTTTTGAGTTCATACATTTTTGGTCGCTTTGATTTGACTTCTGAAAAGCGCTACACTCTTAGTAAAAACACAATTACACAGCTAGAAACGCTGGAAGATGTAGTGTTTGTAAGAGTTTATTTAGAAGGAAACTTACCCACTGAATTTCGCGAATTGCACGATGCTATGAAAGAAACCTTGGACGATTTCAAGGCTTATGCAGGCAGTAACTTGGAATATGAATTTATCGATCCAAGCGCGAGTATTGATGAAAAAGAACGCGTTGCAGTGTATGAAGACCTAACGCGTCAAGGTTTGCAATACAGCAATGTGCGCATGCGCGAAGGCGACAAAGTGAGCGAGCAAATTGTGTTTCCAGGTGCCATTATGAGCTACCGCAACAACGAAACGCCCATACAATTGCTGAAAAGCCAAATGGGCGCCAGCGAGCAAGAAATGATTGCCATCAGCATTCAACAATTGGAATACGAGCTGATGAGCGCCATCAAAAAAGTGAGTGCTGAGCGCAAGCAACGCATCGGAATTATAGAAGGCCAAGGCGAATTAGACAAACTGCAAATGGCAGATGCAGAGCGCGCTTTAACCGAATTTTACGAAGTAGAACGTGTGACCATCGATCAAGATCTGAACGCACTTCTGCCTTACGATGCCATCATTGTAGCGCGACCAGACAGCGCTTTTAGCGAACAAGACAAATTCATCATTGATCAATTTATCATGGCTGGTGGCAAAGCGCTTTGGCTGATCGACCCTGTGTTTGCGCGCATGGACAGCTTGCGAAACACTGCGCTTACCATGGGCTTGGTGCTCGAGCACAACTTAGAAGACATGCTCTTTAAATATGGCGTACGCCTCAACAACGATTTGGTGATGGATTTACAAGCCTTGCCAATTCCTATTGTTACAGGATACACGGGTAATAAGCCGAAGCAAGAAATGTTTACATGGTACTATAATCCGATGCTGATCGGAAATGAAAACCATCCGATTACCAAAAACATAGATCGCCTGAAAACAGAATTTGTGAGCACACTCGAACCCATAAAACTTGACAGCTCTACCTCAACTGTTTTGCTCACTACAAGCGACCAAAGCCGATTGGTAAACGCACCAACACGCATCAGTTTTAACATACTACGCGAACCACCGCGTTACGAAATGTTTAACACTGGTCCACATGCCACGGCTGTGCTAGTAGAAGGAAAATTTGAATCGGTGTTTAAAAATCGTTTGCCAAAAGCGATTACCGCAAATAAGGAAATCAATTTCTTGGAAAAGAGCGTGATTCCAACAAAAATGATTGTGGCGAGTGATGGCGATATCATTAAAAACCAAGTGACTAAGGACGAGAGTTTTTACGCCCTGGGTTTTGACAAATACACTAACAAAATGTATGGCAACAAAGCCTTCATTTTAAATGCCATGAACTACTTGTGTGACGATAGCGGCTTGCTAAATGTGCGCAGTAAGGAGTTTAAAATTAGATTACTAGATCAAACCAAGATTGACGAAGAGCGATATTTCTGGCAAGTACTAAACACGGTACTACCCATCATCATCATTTTCTTGTTTGGTGGATTCCAGTTTTGGTGGAGAAAAAGAAAATACGCACGATAAACCTAGATTGATATGAAGAGAGTATTAAGCGGAATAGCGGTTTTAGTTCTGTTAATTATTGCCGCTGTATATGTTTACAGCAACCAAACCAAAAGCACCATCAAGGGCGAAATTTCTGACTTTGCTATTGAAGACACTGCAAGCATTACGCGCATTGTGATGAAAAATGAAGCAGGCGAAACGGTGACCCTGCAACGCGATGAAAACAAGTGGATGTTGAACGACAAATACAAGGCAAGACCTGATGGCATCAACACTTTGCTTTATACCATGAAAAAGTTGAGCGTAAAATCGCCTGTGAGTCAGCAAGCCATGAATTCTACGCTGAAAAACATCATTTCGAGCCATGTTTTGGTAGAAGCATATGACGGAAACACTTTGGTAAAATCATACTACGTTGGCGGACCAAACCAAACGCACACTGGAACCAACATGTTGATGAAAGGCTCAGAACGCCCTTACGCAGTGCACATCGAAGGTTTTCACGGCTTTTTAACGCCACGCTATTTTGTAGATGAAAACGAATGGCGCCACCGTGGCATTTTCGAATACAACAAAGAAAAAATTGAAAGCGTTTCGATTGAATACACCAACAATCAAAGCCAAAACTTTAGCATTAGCACCAACCCAATGGTGAAAGGATATGTGATTAACTATGGCGAAAACTTGAGCGAAACTTCTACTGCCATGGACACGCTTGGCGTGAGTGCTTATCTCAAAAACTTTGAAATGATTCACTACGAGAGCTTTGAAGAAACCAAAAGCCAAGCAGTGATTGACTCTGTGCTGGCGAGCCAACCTATTTTTAAGATCGACTTGAGCACTGCCGAAGGTGAACAACGCACCGTAAAAGGATTTTTAAAACCATTGATCGGTGGCGAAGATCCAGAAGGCAATCCTACCGATGTGGATATAGACCGATTGTATTTACTGATTGATAATGAAGAATTTGTAATCGGCCAATACGCCATTTTTGACAAGCTCACCAAAGGCATCAACTTCTTTAAAAGAGGTTAAAAACTTGTGAATCGAAAGCCGCAAAATGAGCTTGTGCTTATGGCTAAAAATCTATATTTGCCCTCATTACCAAAGGCGCTAACCTGTGCCGAAATGATAATTCTAGATTATGAAATTTATAGTTTCTAGTACTACTCTACTAAAGCAGCTTACTTCTATCAGTGGCGTGCTAAACACAAGCAGCAACCTACCTATTTTAGGTTATTTCTTGTTTGATGTAAAAGACAAAAGCCTCACCGTTTTCGGTTCAGATTTAGAATCTACCATGATTTCTAAAATTGAGCTTGAAAAGGCAGATGACGATATGAAAGTGTGTATTCCAGCAAAATTATTGCTTGACATGCTTAAAACTTTCCCTGATCAACCACTTACTTTCAGCGTAGATGCTGCATCGTTTGGTATTGAAGTTTCTTCAGACAACGGTAAGTATAAGTTGGCCGGAATGAATGGTGACGAGTTTCCTCGCTTGCCAGAAATGGAAGCTGCTTCAACCCTAAAAATTGACAGCGGAATCCTTTTCAATGCCATCAACAAAACAGTGTTTGCTACCGGAAACGATGAACTACGCCCAGTGATGAGCGGTGTGATGTTTGGCCTTGAAAAAGACGGAGTAACCTTCGTAGCAACGGATGCACACAAATTGGTGAAATATCACCGTGTTGATTGCAAATCGAGCAAGAGCGCAAGCTTTATTATGCCAAAGAAACCATTGAACCTTTTGAAAGGTTTGTTGGCAAGCTTAAACACCGAAGTAGCGGTGGAATACAACGAAACCAACGCTTCGTTTGTGTTTGAAAACTACACCCTAGTTTCTCGATTGATTGATGGCAAGTATCCAAACTACGAAGCCGTAATTCCGAAAGAGAATCCAAATGAAATGATCATTGCACGCGACACGTTTTTGAACAGTGTGAGACGTGTTTCTATCTTCTCTAACAAAACCACACACCAAGTGCGCTTGGGCATTAAAGGCAGCGAATTGCAAGTAAGTGCAGAGGATGTTGACTTTAACAACGAAGCCTCTGAGCGCCTTACCTGTCAATATAAAGGTGAAGACATTACCATTGGTTTTAACAGCCGCTTTTTGGTAGAAATGCTTAACAACTTAGAAAGTGACGAAGTAAGATTAGAGCTTAGCGCACCAAACCGCGCAGGTTTGCTTTCACCAACCGAAAAAGAAGACGAAGAAAGCATCGTAATGCTGGTAATGCCAGTGATGCTGAGCCAATAAGGTTTATCGTTTATAAAATACGAAGCCCCTTTATCGCGAGATGAAGGGGCTTTTTTTGTGGGGGGAGAGCGTTCAACTTAAATATTGTTGCTATCCCTAATAGGCAGCTATAATTTTTACTCTATTC
>JANRBI010000077.1:5127-7882 GCA_030727625.1 Salibacteraceae bacterium | reverse complement strand
CAGATCGATTCCAAATTTTGAGCAATGCATCTTTACCACCTGAAACTAAATTTCCATTTGGTAAAAAGACAACCGAATTGCTTGATTCAGCGTGAGCATCAATATCATACAACACACGCTGTTGGCCCGTTTCAATGATTTTTAATGAACCATCTCCACACGCAATGGCGGCCAAATTACCTTCTTGATCAAATGCTATTCTTCTAATTTTTGATGCGGTGAATTTTATTTCCCAAAGCAAATCCCAAGTTTCAGTATGCCAAATACTCACTTTTCCATCGCCACCGCAGGCATAAAGCCATGGCTTGGTAGGATGCTTTTTTAAGTAGAAAACGCCCTTGCTGTGAAGCTTTAAATTCTTCACTTCGGTCTTTGCTAAAAGATCTATGACGTGAATATTACCAGCCAAAGTGCCAATGGCCAATTGTTCGCCTAGGTTACAAAGACTATAAACCGTTGATTCCGTTCTTATCGCAAACGGATTGGTTTCTAATGTATTTAGATTCCACTCAGCTACAACTTTATCTGCGCCAGCACTAAAAATAGTATTGGGTTCCCTGCCTTTTTCTATCGCGTAAAGCGAAGCACTGTGGGCTTTTAATTCGCCTATTTTACTTGCTTTCATCCTCAAATAAGCCATCAATGGCCTTTGCCATTTCACGGTCTTTATCTGTGATGGTGTCGCCAGCATCGTGCGTATTAAGCAAAATCGTAACACGATTGTAAACGTTGCTCCAATTTGGGTGATGTTGCAGTTCTTCCGCTATTTCGGCTACTTCGTTCATGAATTCCCAAGCTTCTTTAAAGTCTTCAAATTCAAATGTTTTGCCTAGGTATGATTTCCCTTCTCCAAATTTTTCTTCTGTCCAGCTCATGTGCTTTAATTTTAGGCAAAGCTAGGTTTGCCGAGTATTCTGCGTTAAGGTTTCAGTTTCGATTTTTCAACCACGGCCATCGTCAGTCTGCTTATGCAAACTAATTTTCCAGCTTCGTTGGTTATTTCAATGCTCCATACTTGTGAAGTGCGGCCAATATGTACTGGTTTTGCAATGCCAGTAACCCGGCCCGAGGTAACCGGGCGAATATGATTTGCATTGACTTCTTGCCCTACTGTCACATAAATTTCAGGATCAACGGTTAAGTATGCTGCAACGCTGCCCAAGCTTTCGGCCAAAGAAACCGATGCGCCACCGTGCAAAATACCATAAGGTTGCACCGTGCGATGATCAACCGGCATAGTGCCTTTTAAAAAGTCGTCACCAATTTCTGTAATCTGAATGTCAAGGGTTTCGAGCAGGGTGTTTTTGCTGCCGTGCGAAGCCTGGGTTATATCTACTGGTTTAAACCAAATCATAAGAATAGTTTTTGATATTCAGTGAGTTATGAATTTTATTCGAAGAAAGTAGTCATAAAAACAGATGAACTTCTCTTCGAAAGCGAAAGTACACGTCCAACTTGGTTTGTTATTGCAACCAAAACATATCTTCGGCAGGAATCGCTTTTTTCTGCGCTAAATCAAATGGGTTGAAACCATGCCGAGCCAGAATATACCAAGCCGCTGAAGAGAGTGCAATTTCTTTATCGGCCGACTCCCAAAGTGGACCGCCACCATAGCTTGTTCCTTGATTTGCCGCATAAGGAAATCCACCTGCATTTTCGTGCGTTTCACTTTTCTTGTAAGCTTTGAGCATTTCGTTCAGGTAGTAATTGGCTTCGGTTTCATTGCCAGCTAATCTGTAAGCCAAGGCCATTTGTCCAGTTCCTTCTAGCCAAACCACATCTTGATCTTCGTCAAAGCAATAGCCTGTGATAGGCATTCCAGTTAGGGTTACTGTTTTTGTGCACAAGAAGCGATCGGCACTCGAAAGGGCAGAAGTAGTATAATTTTTGAAGCAGCAGTAAGACCATGCATGCACATCCAAAGCATATAAAAATTGAGGGTTTTCGCGCCAAGCGACTAAGTTTTGATCACTCATTTCCCAGCGGTCGTCCTCAAAAAATTGAAGTACGTTTTTATGAAAATCATCGTAGCCAGGAATGGCGCAAAACGCATCAATGTTGCCTTCGGTTACTTTATAATCCAGAAGATCTCCGTTGCTGTCAAAACCACTGTATACTCCGCCATCTGTGTCTTGTAGCGATCTTATCCAAGTTTCAAGTTCGCTTGCCAACTCATCATACTCAGTAGCATTTGTAAGCGATTTATAGGTGTTGATAGCCATCAAAAGCCATGCGTTGTCTCCAAGCCAACGGTGTTTGTTTGGAGTTCCTACTGCATTTCTAAATTGAGAAAAACCACCGGGACTCACTTTCAATTCGCTATTGATTCTGCCTTTAAAAAAGTCGAAGATGTTAGCAGCACTTTCAAAATCCTTGTTTGCCATGAACACATAGGCAGCCAAGGCATTGTCATACAGCGAAACAAAATCACCGGTTTCACCGCTTTTCATCAATCCATTGGCTACTTGTTGGGCCTTAAACCATGCTTCGATTTGTAGGTCAATGGCGTTTGGTTTTGGCCTTGCATTTACCACGATGAGTGGTGAATTGGTAGCTACAGAAATTGTATTAGGTGCAAAAATATAATTCGTATCAGTGGGTGTAATAGGTGTGTTTTTGGTTAAACCACTCAGTCTGAATGTGCCATCGGTTTCGGTACTGATAAATTCATTTTCAGTGTAATAAAGCTTGATTCCGCCAAGTGGTAAACCGTATTCATTGATGATTTTTCCGGCAATGGTAACCGTTGATGCTT
>JANRBI010000077.1:2403-5027 GCA_030727625.1 Salibacteraceae bacterium | reverse complement strand
AGTGGTAAACCGTATTCATTGATGATTTTTCCGGCAATGGTAACCGTTGATGCTTCATTTTCTTTCTTGCAAGCGTTCAGTGAAAAAAAGTAAAAGATGGTAAGGCATAAAACAGCTGTTTTTAAAATTGGAGTCAAGCAAGTTTTTGGCTTCATCTTACGAAAGTAAGCTCTGTTTTCTGACGAGCGTCCACGTTCCTTAAAACGAACATGATAGAAACCAATGATCACAATGCCAATAAAAAATAGAATCTATATAAAGCTTTTGTTTTATACATTAGATGGTAATATGAACACCTTTCTGCACTAATTACAACTTAATTATTTTCTTATAAGAATATATAATGGACTATAGTGTTTTATAATTTTTATAAATATACTTTTCACCTTACTATTGCGCTCGAAAACCTCATTTAAACAAAGAAACATTATGAAGAAAACAATTGCATTTAGCTGGGCTTTTGCCACTGCATTATTGATGCAATCTTGCCAGCAGAAGAGCACCGAAGAGGTTGCCAACGCTGATGGCTACTCGGGAGCAACCAAAAGCGCTTCAAACAACAAGGCCAATAGCAACGAGCATTGGTGGCCAAATCAATTAAACTTAGAAATTCTGCGTCAGAATTCATCTCTTTCTGACCCAATGAATGCTAACTACAGCTATGCTGAAGCATTCAATAGCTTGGATTATGCGGCTGTAAAACAAGATATCAAAGAAGTACTGACCAACTCACAAGATTGGTGGCCAGCAGATTATGGCAATTATGGTGGTTTATTTATCAGAATGGCATGGCACAGCGCGGGTACTTACCGCACTGCCGATGGTAGAGGTGGATCAAGATCTGGTCAACAGCGTTTTGCTCCGCTAAATAGCTGGCCTGATAACGCCAATCTGGACAAAGCAAGACGATTGGTTTGGCCCATTAAACAGAAGTATGGAAATAAACTTTCTTGGGCAGATTTAATGGTGCTTACCGGAAATGTAGCGCTAGAAGAAATGGGTTTTAAAACCTTTGGTTTTGCTGGAGGTAGAGAAGATGTTTGGGAGCCTGCAAAAGATGTGTATTGGGGTTCGGAAAAGAAATGGCTAGAAGACAATCGTTATTCTGGTGATCGTGAATTGCAAAATCCGCTTGCTGCAGTTCAAATGGGCTTAATTTACGTGAATCCTGAAGGACCGAATGGTAATCCTGATCCTTTGTTGGCTGCAAAAGATATTCGTGCCACGTTTGGCCGAATGGGGATGAATGATGAAGAAACAGTAGCCTTGATAGCTGGTGGTCACACATTAGGAAAAGCACACGGTGCTGGACCAGCAACCAACGTAGGCGCAGAGCCAGAAGCAGCTCCAATAGAAGAGCAAGGATTTGGTTGGAAAAGTTCTTACAAATCTGGAAAAGGCGAAGACGCTATTACTTCTGGCCTAGAAGTAATTTGGACAGCTACGCCAACACAATGGAGTCACATGTATTTCATGAGCTTGTTTGAGCACGAGTGGGAATTGACAACGAGTCCTGCTGGCGGAAAACAATGGGTTGCTAAAGATCCAAAGATGATGGTGCCAGATGCGTTTGACAAGGAAAAAACGCATAAACCCACTATGTTTACTACCGACCTTTCTCTGAGATTTGATCCAGTTTATGAGAAAATTTCTAGAAATTTCTACGAAAACCCAGCGTTGTTTGACGAAGCTTTTGCTCGCGCTTGGTTTAAGTTAACGCACCGCGACATGGGGCCAAAAACCACTTATTTAGGTCCAGAAGCGCCATCGGAAGATTTGATTTGGCAAGACCCAATTCCAGCGGTGAATCATGAATTGATCAACGAAGCTGATATCAAAACATTGAAGGCTACAATTCTAAATTCTGGTTTGAGTATTTCGGAATTGGTATCAACTGCTTGGGCTTCGGCTTCTACTTATCGCGGATCTGACAGAAGAGGTGGTGCTAATGGCGCTAGAATAAGACTTGCTCCGCAAAAAGATTGGGCAGTAAATAATCCAGCTCAATTAACGAAAGTGCTTGCTGAGTATGAAAAAATTCAAACAGCGTTCAATTCAAAATCAGGTAAAAAGCAAGTTTCAATGGCCGATTTAATGGTATTGGGAGGTGATGCGGCCGTAGAGAAAGCCGCAGCAAACACGGGTGTTTCAGTAACTATTCCTTTTGTTCCAGGCAGAATGGATGCTACTCAAGATCAAACAGATGTTGCTTCTTTTGAATTGCTTGAGCCGATGGCAGATGGTTTCAGAAATTATTTGAAAACACAATACACGCTTTCTACCGAAGAATTGTTGATTGATAAAGCACAATTGCTAACGCTTACAGCACCAGAAATGACAGTGCTTGTTGGCGGTATGCGAGCGTTGAATACCAATTTTGATGGTTCGGATGAAGGTATTTTTACCACGCAAAAAGACATGTTGACCAACGACTTTTTTGTGAATTTGCTTGACATGAGCACCGAATGGAGCGCTGCAGATGAAAGCAAGGAGCTCTTTATCGGAAAAGACCGCGCAACAGGTGCTGAAAAGTACCGCGCTACCCGAGTTGATTTGATTTTTGGTTCAAACTCAGAACTAAGAGCATTGGCAGAAGTTTATGCAAGCAACGACTCGAAAGAGAA
>JANRBI010000077.1:114-2303 GCA_030727625.1 Salibacteraceae bacterium | reverse complement strand
AGGTGAATTTGAAGTTCGGCAACGTGACCATTAGATAGCTTCACATTAAGCAGCAAGTCTCGGTAGCCAGCAGATGGGGTTTGGAAACGATTTTTTACACGAACAATCTCAAATTGTTTTCCTGCTTCGCTATAAGCATCTAATGCTTGCTGAATGGTGCTGCAAACAATTGAAGCTCTCGCAACATCAACAAGTTTCTCTGATTTCCCATCATATTCCTCTTTTGTCTTTTCTCCAGCTCTTTGCATTCCTTTCAACGGTGCAATCGAAACTTCACCTTTTACAATTTTGCCAATTTTTTCAGCCTTTGGTTTAAATTCAGTAAAAGCGACTTCCCAAGCATTGGCATAAACAGGAACTAATTTTCCCGAAGTTTCTATTTCTTGCGAAGGAGAACTCTCAGTAGATTCTATTTGCTCCAAGGGATTGTCGCCTTGCAGTTGAATTGGTCTATTTATGTCTTGTTTCGATCCTTTGTTCAAATTACTTTGCCGTTGAATCAAAGACTTGTTAGCCGCCAACTGAAAAGTGGTCAAATGTTTCGCATGTGAGCTGCTGTTGAGCATTGCCTTAAGTTTAAGTTGGGCAATCGCTGACGGTCTATTATCTTGAATCTGATCAGTAAGGCCTCCGCTTGAATTTAGCTCTGCACCATAAGTGTTAATAGATGCACTCTTTTCAGAGTCAATTTTTTTTGCTGAAGCATTCATTTTTATTCGCGATAAATGATTGAAAAGACAATAACCAAACAATCGTATCTGATTTTCATCAAACCATCTTAATTAAATTTTTATTAGTTGTGGATTACCAATTGCAGTTGCACTTGATCCAATTTGATCGGTTGTGATTTTTGATTTCATTGACTTAGTCATGTATTAAAGTCCAAAACATGTATTAAAGATGGTTTTTCAAGTATTGTTTTTTGATGCTGCATTATTATCTGTTGAAACTGAATTTAACTGATGCCAAACGGACTGCTTCTATCCTTTATTTTTTCGAATCTTCGCGGTTCTTAATCAAAAGGAATGCTGGTATATCCAAACGTAAAAATCAATCTTGGGCTCTTTATTACTGGTAAACGGCCAGATGGCTACCACAACATCGAAAGCGTATTTTATCCCATTTCTTGGACCGAAAGCTTGGAAGTGATTCAAGACACCGGAAAGTCTGCAGAAGATTACGCAGCATTGTCCTTTGCCGAAAAAGGAAACGTTCGATTTTTTAGTTACAATAACCCGATTCCGGGCACAGCTGAGAGCAATCTATGCATCAAGGTTTTTGAATTAGTTGAAGCGTGGTTTAATCTTCCTAAAACAGAAATTCACTTGCTAAAGTCGTTGCCAATTGGCGCTGGACTTGGCGGTGGAAGTGCTGATGCCGCTTTTACCTTGCGTGCGCTTAAAGACTATTATAACCTTACTATTTCAGATTTCGAAGCCAAAGAATTGTTGGCTAAAGTGGGCAGCGATTGCCCATTTTTTTGGAACAATAAGCCCGCGTTTGTTTTTGGCCGTGGCGAGCAAATGCGTGCACTTGAGCTTGACCTAAGCCACTACCATTTTGTATTGGTCAACCCAAATATTCATGTTTCTACCAAAGAAGCTTATTCAGGAGTTTCACCTAAAAATCCACCGATAGACCTTGCCATGCTCGAATGGCTTGATGTTGCAGATTGGAAAGATTTGGTGAAAAATGATTTTGAAGACAGCCTATTTCCAAGCTATCCTGAAATAGCAGCCATCAAATCAAAACTATATGAACTTGGGGCAACGTATGCTTCTATGACAGGCAGTGGTAGCACGGTTTATGGCATGTTTTCTTCGGCTATCGAGTTACCAAAAGAGTGGGAGCAGTATCAGGTTTGGAAGAGCTTTTAGTTAGACTTTAGATATCAGACTCTAGATGTCAGACATCAGATGTTCGTTTTAGAGATTTGATTTCTTTGGATCAAGATCAATTTCATCTTTACTTAAGGAATAAAAACCGAAATCATCTCTGTCACATCGAGTGGCCTTTGCAAAAGGCTTTATCGAGATGGACATTGGAGAAGTGCAACTTCAATGAGAACTTCAACTTCAAATTCAAGAACAAAC
Organism: Salibacteraceae bacterium; assembly: GCA_030727625.1. Taxonomy (GTDB): domain Bacteria; phylum Bacteroidota; class Bacteroidia; order Flavobacteriales_G; family Salibacteraceae; genus SHAN690. The sequence continues at coordinate 210 of JANRBI010000077.1, read as the reverse complement.
TTCCGTGAGCTTTCTGTCTTGCTGCTTTGCTCGAGAAATTAAAAAACCGAAATCATCTCTGTCACATCGAGTGGCCTTTGCAAAAGGCTTTATCGA
>JANRBI010000076.1 GCA_030727625.1 Salibacteraceae bacterium | reverse complement strand
TCAGTGGCGATTTTTATTGGTTTGAAATAGTGCCAAATAAGCAAACAAGTAAAGATGAAGTTTTTGCTGCCGTAGTTGATTGTACGGGTCATGGTGTGCCGGGTGCAATGGTTAGCCTTATCGGCTACAACGGTTTGCAGCGCTGCTTGAACGAACTCAATTTGCGCGAGCCAAACCAAATTCTTGATGCATTAAGTGCCATTGTGGAAGAGAGTTTTAGCAGAAGTAATAGCGACATGAAAGATGGCATGGACATTAGCTTAATCAGAGTAGCAGATGATAAACTCACTTTTGCTGGAGCAAACAACTCGATTTACATCACTAGAAAAAGCGAATTGATTGAGCTTGAGGCTGACAGACAACCTATTGGGAAATACGCATATCGAAAGCCTTTTCTTTACAATCATTCGATTTACAAGTAAATGATTCTGTTTATCTCTTTACCGATGGCTTTGCCGATCAGTTTGGTGGGCCTAAGAACAAGAAGATGAAATACAGCACCTTCAAAGAAATATTACTAGCTCAAAAAGGCGTGGAAATGAGCGAACAGGCCAATCAAATATTCAATCATTTCGAAACTTGGCGCGGCTCGCAAGAGCAAATAGACGATGTATGCATTATGGGGTTGCAGTACTAAAAGAGCTTTAATACTTTAAAAGATCGTTCAGGCTAGACTTAACTGCTTCTATACCTTCTTTATCAATCTTACCAAGCCTTTGCACAAAGCGCTCTTTAGCAATAGACCTCATGTGAAAAGTCAACACTTCTGATTGTTCTTTCAATCCATTTTCAGCATTTGGATCCAACACTAAATTGCCTTTAAATGATCGCACTTTGGTGGTTAACGGGCAAACAATTATCACTTTTAGATATGTATTCATCATATCTCCGCTGATGACAAGTGCTGGCCTAAAACCCGACTGTTCACTTCCTCTTGTTGGATTGAAATTTACGTTCCAAATTTCACCCTGCTTCATCTTCGCTGATTTGAGTGAAATATTCCGCCATACCTTCTTCTGCAATCGTCATGATGTCTTCATCTTCAGCTGCTGCTTTAAATGATTTAATGTACTCGGCCTTATTCAATTGATCTAAATAGATCTCTAAAGCTTTCTCAATCAACTTGTTCTTAGGAAGCTTGAGTTCTTTTGCTTTCTGCGATAGCTTTTCTAAAAGTTGATCTGGCAGTGTTGACGTAAACGTACTCATTGCTATTTTATATTTATAAATGGCAAATATCAAACTTAAACATTTTCTTTTTCAGGCGCTGCTTTCTTCCCTTCAAAATACCGTGTGTTTTTATTGACATTGGTGGTTGAGATTCGTCTTTCTGATTCCTTATTTTTAATTATTGAAATAATCTACTTTTGATTCATGTCTGAAAAGCTATTGAATAGAATCACCATTGATCCAAATGTTTGTCACGGAAAGCCTGTTATTCGTGGTATGCGCTATCCAGTTGAGAACATACTTGAATTACTTTCTTCAGGTATGTCATCTGAAGATATATTAGCTGACTACACGGATTTAGAATTAGAGGATTTGCATGCGTGTATTTCGTTTGCTGCAATAATGGTGAAAAGCAAAGGATCATATAAGCTAGCCTCGTGAGGTTTCTTGTTGATGCCCAACTTCCTGTTTTACTCAAGACTATTCTCATTGAAAAAGGTTTTGAGTGCTTCCACTCTTCTGACCTTCCAAAAGGCAATTTAAGTAGTGACTCAGAACTTATTGATTTCGCTCTAAACAATGATCTTGTTATCATTAGTAAAGATTCAGACTTTCTCGATTCATTTCTTCTGTTTTCTAAACCTAGAAAGGTAATCTTGGTAAACACAGGAAACATCAAAAACAGGGCATTATTGGACATCTTTAGGTCTTCTATTTCGCAGATCGCTTCTTTCTTAGAAGAAAATAATGCTGTTGTTCTTACTGCTTCTGACATCACTATTCTGTAATCATTTTAGCTTCCTTCTTCCTTTCAAAATACCGTGCGTTTTTATTGACATTGGTGGTTGAGATTTCTGCTTTGACGACTTCTCGGTAGTTTTTTCGTTCTGGTTTTTTGGTGTTTTTTTCTTCGCTGTAGCGCGGATCTTCAATCATGTCTTCTTTATAGCATTCGCTTACTTCAATGCTGTAAAAACCAAACTCTTCGGTCACCTTGCCAATGATGCGATAGACACCTCTTCCCCGAAAGGGATATTTTGCCGCAATCTGTGGAAAGTGAACCGTGTCTAAGAAAAAGCCCTTTCGATCTAGAAAAGTCCCAAACTGCATGCGCTCGCCTTTGTTGGTTTTGGTGTCTTTGGCGGTGACCAAATAGCCATACGCCACCACCGTTTGATTCAAAAAATCACTCAAGTCTGCTGCTAGAATTCCGCCTTTGGGCGAGCGTTTTAGCAGTAAAAATGGATCGCACAGTGGATAGCCGAGTAATTCTATTTGATCATATGCTTCTTCGAGCGGAGCCGTGTAAAACGCTGGAAATTCAAATGGTTTTGACTTTTCAGAAAACAGCTTAGGGGCTACATCTCGCTTTTTTACTTTACCCAGCGTGAGATGCGCTTCCCACATCAATTCTTTTTTGCTTTTTCCGCTGTAGCGGAATGCGCCAGCTTTCACTAAAATAGTGAGTTGCTCAATGCCCACAGGCACGCGCTCAGTAAAGTCTACCAACGACTCAAAACCACCGCCTTCTGCCCTTGCCTTGCAAATCCACTCTACGGTTTTCCACTCCAGCTCTTTGATGCTTGCCAAGCCCAAGTAAATGGTTTTGCCATAAACCACCGCACCCGCTTCGCTATGATTAACGCAGGGCGCTTGTATGTCGCCACCATGCATGCGGGCTTCGTGCACATAAAACTCAGGTCGGTAAAATCCTCCAGAATTATTGAGCGTTGCCACCATGTATTCTAGCGGATAATGTGCTTTTAAAAACAAGCTTTGGTAACTCTCCACGGCATAAGATGCGGAGTGACCTTTCGCGAAAGCGTAGCCAGCAAAACTCTCGGTTTGGCGCCACACTTCTTGCACCATTTCTAGCGGATGACCTTTGGCTTGGGCTTTTCTAAAAAAAGCTTCTTTGGCTTGCTCAAACTCTTCGCGCGAGCGGTATTTACCACTCATGCCTCTGCGCAACACATCGGCTTCACCCAAGGTTAAGCCCGCAAAATAATGCGCCACCTTGATCACGTCTTCTTGATAAACCATTACGCCAAACGTGTCGGGCATGATGTCCATCATGATCGGATGCGCCTTTTTACGCTCTTCAGGATCGCGAAAGCGCTTGATGTATTCGCGCATCATGCCCGATTGCGCCACGCCTGGCCTGATGATAGAACTTGCTGCAACCAACCCGAGATAATCGTCTACACGCAGCTTTGAAAGCAGCATGCGCATAGCGGGCGACTCCACATAAAAGCAGCCAATGGCTTTGCCATTTCGCAGCATGTCTTTTACATCTTCATCTTGCTTAAAGCGCGCCAAATCATGAATATCTATCGGATTTTCAGGATTGTTTCGGTTTACATTGGCCACCGCATCTTTGATTTTACCCAAACCGCGCTGACTCAAAATATCAAACTTATACAAGCCCACATCTTCGGCTACCACCATGTCAAATTGCGTGGTTCGATAGCCTTTTGGCGGCATAAAGGTGGCGGTGTAGTATTCAATCGGTTTTTCTGAAATCAAAATTCCACCTGCGTGAATACTCAAATGATTGGGAAAGTCTTGAATCAAGGTTCCGTATTTCAACACCAATTGCGAAAGCTGATCTAAACGATTCATGTCTAAATGGCCTTTTGACAACTTATCAATCTCGTGCTTAGGTAAGCCAAACACCTTGCCCAACTCGCGCACAATGGCTCGATATTGAAACGTGCTGTAGGTTGCCAATAAAGCCGAATTTGGAAAACGCTCGAAAATGTAGCGGGTAATATCATCGCGATCTGTCCACGAAAAATCGATGTCAAAATCTGGTGGATTCCTGCGATATAGATTAATGAATCGCTCAAAGTATAGATCTAAGTCAATAGGATCAACATCTGTGATTCTCAGCAAGTAAGCAATAATACTATTAGCTCCACTACCACGCCCAACATAGAAATATCCTTTGCTGCGCGCATAAGAAACGATGTCGTGGTTGATCAAGAAATAAGACATGAAATCTTTCTCGCGAATGATCTCTAATTCCTTCTCGATACGCGAGGTAATCTTGTCGTTCAACTCTGGATAGCGATAGGGTAAATTTTCAGTGCACAATTGGCGAATACGTTCATAATCGCCCTGCTTGCTGCCAGTAAACGTAGACATGTTTTGAGGTGCGATGTTGTCACCAAACTGAAACGAAACTTCGCATTGATTGGCAAGCGCTTCGGTATTTTTTATGATTTGAGGAAACTCTTGGTAACAGGCTAAAAGTTCCGCTTTAGGCATCAACACATGCTGCGGATCACCTTCTTCAGACTTGGGTAGTTTACTCAGCAACAAATTGTTATCAATGGCGCGTAACAATCGGTGTGCGTTAAAGTCTTTCTTGGTTTGAAACGAAACCGTTGGCAACATCACCAACCGATCTAGTTGATGGCGCAGTGGCGAAAAGCGGAGGCGAGATAATTCGTAAGGCTGGATTCCTATTAAAGTTTTCAGTTGGCAGTTTTCAGTTGGCAGTACTGATATCTGGTGACTGATAACCGATAACTGACCAAATGGATAAACAATAATCACATCTTCCATTTCAGGCGCTATGTCTGGAATAGGATCACCGCTATGAAGGTGTTTGGTCAAAAATCGATTGATATTTTCAAAGCCTTTGTTGCTTTTGGCAATGGCCACAAACTGCTGCTGCACTCCGTTTCTAAAATCTACACCAGGAATAACTTTTATGCCATGCTTCTGCCCTAGCCGAATGGTATCTAAGCAAGCCGAAGTATTGTTGATATCAGTAATGCACACGCTGTCATATCCCCATTCAATGCATTGCTTGATAAGGTTTTCGGGTTTCCATGTGCCGAACTTTAAGGAGTAATATGTGTGGGTGTTTAGGAGCACTTTTATTAGCTATCAGATATCAGTTTTTGGTCTTCAGTTTTCAGCGCTCACGGCTGACATCTGACATCTGATGGCTGACGGCTGACGGCTGAAGACTTCTACCCAGTTTATTCATCCGTTTTTAAGGCTTTAAGGAAACCATAAAGCATGCGTTGTTCTTCATTTATGAGTTCAATAAGTTTCACCTCTGATGTTGGAACAATCTCTAGCTCACTCATAATCTCCAACTGCGTCTCAAGTTCAAAAGAAGATCCTAGCGCTATTTCAATAAATCGAGCGTAATCCTTTTTACTTTTCCTACTACTTCCCTCTGCAATGTTTGATGGAATAGAAAGAGCTGCTCTCGTAATTTGAGAACTAAAAGTGAAAGATTCACTTCTATCTAATTTTTGCGATAATTTAAAAGTAGCGATAGCTATTTCCTTGCCTGTTTGCCAAATTTTCAATTGCTTAAAATTCTTCATTATTACCTTTTTTACTCCTATCAAACTTATTTCCTAATACGTGAAGACTGACGACTGATATCTGAAAACTGAAAACTGATATCTGACATCTAACTCCGTCTATTTGCCAACAACATCGGTGCTTTGCCATCAAATGGATTACTGCGGCTAATGGTGCGCGCACCAATGCCCGATGCACGCATTACAGATCGGTCGCCAAAGCGCTCGCGGATCTTGTCCATGGCTTGGTAGAGGTTGATGTATTCTTCACTGTCTTCAAACAAATTGATTTGATAACCACCGCCCACTAAATGGCTAAAACGCACGCCAATTAAGCGAACAAGCAATCTTCTGTTGTATGCTTTCGCGAAAAGCTCCATCACTTTTTCTATCAAAATATGATCGGCTGATGTGTATGGAATGCGAGCCTGAAGGGTTTGTGTTTGAAAATCAGAATAACGAACCTTTACGGTAACACAGCCCGTTAATTTTTTGCCTCGCCTTAGCTGAAAAGCCAGGTTTTCGGCCATAGCCAGCATAATGCCTTTTAGCTTGATTACATCTGTAGTATCACGATCAAAAGTGCGTTCGGTGCTGATGCTCTTGCGCTCGTTGTAAGCAACCACCGGACTATTATCAATTCCGTTGGCCTTTTTCCAAATCATCTCGCCATTTTGCCCAAGCACTTGCATCATCATTTCTTGCGGCATTTCTTGCACGGTCTTAATGCGTTGAATACCCAAATTGCGCAGTGTTTGGTAAGTCTTCTCGCCCACCATGGGTATTTTTCTTACAGAAAGTGGCGCTAAAAAATGCTTCTCTTCGCCATGTATAATCTCTAGCTGATTATTTGGCTTGGCCTCGCCTGTGGCAACTTTAGACACGGTTTTGTTGATCGATAAACCAAACGAATTGGGCAAACCGGTTTCTTTAATGATCTTCTGCCTGATTTCTCCGGCAAGCTTGGCGCAACCAAAAAAGCGATCCATACCAGTGAGGTCAGCATAAAACTCATCGATCGATGTTTTTTCTAGCACAGGCAGGCTTTCTTGCATGATTTCGGTAACCATATCGCTGTATTTAGAATACGTGCCGCTATTGCCTTTAATGACAATGGCTTCAGGACAAAGCTCGCGCGCCATACGCATGGGCATGGCCGAGTGAATACCAAATGCACGTGCTTCGTAACTACAAGATGCCACCACGCCACGATCTGTTGTACCACCAATAAGCACAGGCCGATTATTGAGTCTACTGTCTAGCAAACGCTCAACAGAGACAAAAAACGAGTCGAGGTCGAGGTGCAAAATGTGTTTGTGATTTGCTTGTGAATTCATAATCAGTATTTAAAATAATTACGATTACTAAAAATCGTAGCATGCTAAAGTATGTATCGCTAATATTTTTAGCAAGCTAATTTTACCAACATTTTAACTGAGCATGAAAAATGTCAATCTATAACTGAATTATAGATTTTGTAAATAATTCATAATCATAAAATAGATAATGATTTAGAAAACCATTCGCATTAAATACGCGTATTTTGCGTCAAGGAGCACCAAACAAAACGATATTGAGGATTTTCAAAACATTAATTATCAGTTTACTGATGCTGCATACATTTTCTTTAGAAATGCATGCGCAACCGTTTCTAAATGGTGGATACATACACCTGGGAAACAATGCATCAATAGCTCAAGACACTCACAGCAGCTGGAAATACATCAATATAAAATTGGGTAAATACGACAGCTTATTCACCACCACAACTCAACCTGTAACTAATATAAACTTCACTACATCCAGCTATTGGATGAAAACCACATTCAAGAATGAAAGTGTGGAAAGTCAATTCTTTTTAGAATGCGCACGCCCAATAACCAATGAAGTAGAGCTTTACGTAATAAATGAGCAAGGGTAATTAATCCAAATCCAACACTCTGGAGACGACATACCTTATGAAACAAGACCTGTAAGACACCGAAGAATTCTTTTTCAAGTGACAGTGCAACCTGAAGAGAAAGTGACTTTTCTTGTAAAAATGCGCAGTGACGGTGAAGTCATAAACGCGCAAATGAAGCTTTGGAAAATAGAAGCTTTTAGTGCTTTCAGTCAGCGCGAAAATCAATACTTAGGATTATACTACGGCTTATTAGGTACGGTATTGATCATTTTCGGATTTATTGCCTACGCCCTGAAACAAGGGGTTTACACCTATTATGTACTCTATATTTTTAGTTTGATATTCATGCAATCATCACTGGATGGCATTGCATTTCAAAATTTTTGGCCCATGCTGCCATGGATGGCTAATCATTCGGTTTTGATTTTTTCATCCACCTCTGTTTGGTTAATGATGCTTTATGCTGGCAAGTTTTTAGAACTGCAAAAAATGCC
>JANRBI010000075.1 GCA_030727625.1 Salibacteraceae bacterium | reverse complement strand
CATACTCACAAGCTGTATTGAAAAATGGCACGCTTTACGTGAGCGGCCAAATAGCGCTTGATCCAGCCACAGGCGAGCTGCATATGGAAGACATCAACACCGAAACGGAATGGGTGATGCAAAACCTAAAAGCAGTTTTAGCTGCAGCTGACATGGATTTTGGCCACGTATTGAAATGCTCTATTTTCTTGAGCGACATGGGCAATTTTGCCACTGTAAACGAAGTTTATGGCAAATACTTCACTGTAAATGCACCGGCTAGAGAAACGGTGGCCGTGAAAACATTACCGAAAAATGTGAATGTGGAAATCAGCTGTATTGCAGCAAAATAGATTTTTGAACATCATTGAAACGCCCGTTGCATCTCAGATACAACGGGCGTTTTTCTTTTCCGCGAAAGCGAAATATTATTGCTTAATGAAGCGAATGAACTCTTGATTTTGATTTTGGATAATGTAAGCTCCGTTGCTTAGCTTATCTAAAAACAAGGTGCTATTTCCAGCCTGCAATTCTAATTGAAGAACAACATTTCCTAGCATATCAATGATGCTATAATGTCCTTTTTCAGAAGAGGTAACATTTAACTGCTGATTTATTGGATTTGGATAAATTCCAAATGAAGTTTGGTTACCAAATTCGTCAATACCTACACATACTTTTACAGATAAATTCATCGAGTCAGAAGCAACGCATCCATTGCTATCAGTTACTTCAAGCCAGTAAGCATCTTCAAGAACTACAGCTATAGTTGATGTAGTTTGGCCCGTACTCCACAAGTAAGTTCCTTGAACATTTGAAGCTAACACAAATGCTGTTTCTTCGCAGATAGTGGTGTCATTTCCGATAAATACGTTTTGATTTTCGAACACTTCCACAACAAGGCTTTGCGATTGACTACAACCATTATTATCAACAACAGTTATCGCTAACGTATCTGATTGACTCAATTGTATTGCTGAAGCAGTAGCGCCAATATTCCATGAGTAAGAACTATAGTCTTGATTTACAGAAACGCCTCTAGGCGAGCATTTACTGCTATCTAGCGTAATAACAACAGGCACAGTAGCAAAAGTGCTAACTACCAAAGTATCCTGTTGATCACAATAGCCTGCTGCTGAAACAGTAACATAATAATTACCTGCTGCTTGAATAAAAGTAGAAGCAGACTGCGTGCCATTATTCCATTCAAAATTCGCCCCATTTATGGTAGATGTAGCAGTTACCTCTGCACTATCGCCTCCGCAAATTTGAATATCTGCGCCTGCGCTTACATTGGCTAAAGGAATCACAGAAAGAAGCTGAATTGTATCTCCGCCTTGACAGCCAAAAGCATCTTCAACCATCACAGATAAGCTGCCAACTGCGGCAATGCTACCACTATTGGTGGTAGAACCATCAGACCAATTATAGGTTGCGTAAGTAGTTGGCAAAGTTTTAACTAAGGTTTCGCCATCGCAAAGAGATGTATCTGCACCTAATTCAATTTCAGGAAGTTGCTGAACATTAACTGTTTGAATAACAGAATCGCTGCATGTACCATCCGTTACTACAAGCTTTATTG
>JANRBI010000074.1:34197-37505 GCA_030727625.1 Salibacteraceae bacterium | reverse complement strand
ATGAACTATAAAACAGTTCTCGAAAATTTTGAGTATAATTTTGCAAAATGGAAGATTTAGTGGAGAATGGGAAAGTGAATTTATCGGTGAAGGGCATGACCTGCAATCACTGCGCAAGCACGGTAAATGGCATTATTCAGCAAGAAGGCGGCAAAGAAATTCACGTAGATTATCTGATGGGCGAAGCAAGCTTTGATTTGAACAACCCTCAAAAAATGGAACGCATCTTAAAACGCCTTGGCGATGCGGGCTATGAATCAAAAGCCGAGCAAGAACAATCAGAAAATACACAAACTGGCTTAAGCAGCATTGAGAAGAAATTCTTATTCACGCTGCCTTTCAGCTTAGTGCTGATGGCGCACATGGTAGTGCCGCATGATTGGTGGCTCAACAATATTTGGGTACAGTTTGCCCTCTGCCTTCCCGTGTTCGGCATGGGATTATTCCATTTTGGAAAAAGCACGTGGGAAGGAATTAAGAGTAAAACCATCAATATGGACTTGCTGATCCTGCTAGGTTCATCAAGCGCATTTTTCTATAGCTTCTATGGCGCAATATTTCATGGCGACAGTCCAAACATTCACAATTTCTTATTCTTCGAAACCACCTCGACTATTATTTCACTTGTTCTTCTTGGATATGTAATAGAGCACCGAGCAGTGCAAAAAACGACTACCGTTTTACGTGAGCTTTTCAAATCAAAACCTGAAAAAGCTAAAAAACTGGTAAAAAATGGATTGAACCAAGATTTGATAGTAGTGAAAGCATCTGACTTGGCAGCAGATGATATCGTACTCATTAATGCTGGTGACCGCGTGCCTGCAGATGGTGTTATCATTCATGGCGAAGTACAATTGGATGAAGCCATGCTAACGGGAGAATCGGAAGCCATTTTCAAAAAGAAAGGCGACCATGTTTTTTCTGGAAGCATCATGGTAGAAGGAAGCTGCACCGTAAAAGTGGAAAAAACAGGAAGCGAAAGCACCATTGGGCAAATCATCGACTTGATTAAACAAAGCCGAGCCGACAAGCCTGCGGTTCAAAAGATGGCCGATAAAATCAGCAGCGTTTTTGTTCCTGCCATTATTGGAATTGCCGCACTCACGTTTATTATCAATTACTTTTTCGCGGAAGCGGGAATTTCTGAAGCCATCATAAGAAGCGTTGCCGTTTTGGTGATTGCGTGCCCTTGCGCTATGGGTTTAGCTACACCAACTGCGGTAAGTGTGGGCTTGGGCTTAGCCGGAAAAATCGGAATCATCATTAAAAAAGCTTCTTCGTTTGAAGAGCTGAATGCAGTGCAGCAGTTCATTTTTGATAAAACAGGAACACTTACCGAAGGCAAACTCAAGTTGGTGCTAAATGAATTGAGCGAAGGAACCGACCAAGAGGAAGTTTGGAAAATACTGAAAGCACTCGAAGAACGCTCTTCACACCCAATTGCACAAGCGGTACTTAATGTTACCGAGCATTTATCTGCAGCCAATTTAGATCAGATAGAAGAAGTAAAAGGCAAAGGCATGCAAGCCAATTACAATGGCAAAGTCATAAAATTTGGAACTTCAGCTTTCACTGGCCAAAGCAAAGCAAACGCTGACTTGTACTTGATGCAAGGCAATGTGCTGATTGCAAATTTCAGCGTAAGCGACCAACTAAAACCCGAAGCCAAAGCATCGATTTCATTTATTCAAAAACTTGGAAAAAGCATCTCGATTCTGAGTGGTGACAATCAAAAGAAAACAGAAAGCGTTGCCAAGGAACTTGCTATAAAAGACTTTCATGCTCATAAACTACCCAATGAAAAATTAGAGTTCATTCAAAAAGCTAAAGACAAAAATCTTGTAGCAATGATAGGCGATGGAATTAACGATTCGCCTTCGCTGGCCGCAGCACACGTGGGCATAAGTATGGGCACAGCCAATGCGCTGGCTGCCGAAAGTGCTAAAATCGTGATTTTGGGTTCGTCACTTAAGCAAGTAGTGATGCTGTTAAAAATCAGCAAAAACGTGGTAAAAACTATTAAACAAAACTTGTTTTGGGCCTTCGCTTACAACCTAGTTGCCATACCATTAGCGGCAATGGGCTACCTCGACCCGATGGTTGCAGCACTATCAATGGCATTTAGTGATGTGATTGTGATTGGTAATTCACTAAGATTGCGGTTAATTCTACCGAAAAAAATCCGTTGAGATCCGCCATATTTATATCCTCAGGCATAGGAAACGCCTTAATGCTTGTGCCGCTCATGAAACACTTGTTGGCTCAAGGAAAGTTGACTGTGATTGGCGCCTCAAGCTCTGGCGGGCATGAGATTTTTAACGGATTCGAAACCAAACTTTACGACCAATTTGTGGTGCTTGATTCATCATTGGATTGGATCAAACACTCTGCAAGCTTTCGCAAATCTTTCGATGCCGTTTACATCGATTACTTTGGCGCAACGCGCAAAAATCTGATGCTGGCGCATGTTATTGGCAAATCCGTAATCACGAATCATATTCCGAGAAAACTCCCGCTTATTTTCCACAAAAAAATAAAACGGATTAAGCCATTAGTAGGTATTCACGAAGGCACACAATACATGCGTTTTGTAAACGATGGCTTTACTGACAGTGATTTAAACGCTTCTCTTTTTTCGCTCAAGGCGAAAAGCAATAATGCGTTTGAGAATTTAAAAAAAGGCTACATCACTTTGCAGCCAGGTTGCGGTAACAATGCCGCTCCATGGAAAACATGGAGCCTTGAAAAGTGGAAAACGGTGATCAATGAACTTGCAGAAAAAACAGGCCACACACTTGTGGTGCTGGGCGATGAAAGCGAAGTAGAACTTTCGGCATCGCTTCCGCAAAATGATAATGTGATCAACTTAATCGGCAACACAGAAATTGCAGATTTGCCCGGAATAATTGATGGCGCAAGCCTACACATTGGCCATGACAGTGGCTTAATGCACATTGCAGGATGTGTTAACACACCAACAATCACGGTTTGGGGCGGCTCAGATCCAGCGCTTTTTGGCTGGCAAAAAATTGATCGAGACCAACATAAAATATTGCACAAAAAGCTATCATGCCATCCTTGCAATCGCTGGCTTTCGCCAAACACATCCAAGGTTGAATTGCCATCCATGTGTCCTGATTTTGCATGTCTTGATCAAGTAAGTGCCGAAATGCTGCTTAATCTTGTGTTCGAAAAACTAAAAGATTGATCCAAAAAATCATTCATACACTAGGTAGTAGAGTCATTACAATGATGCTCAACTTAGTGATGCTTTTTATCACCACGCGCTTAATGGGCGCAGAAATAAA
>JANRBI010000074.1:32027-34097 GCA_030727625.1 Salibacteraceae bacterium | reverse complement strand
CGAATAGGGATTTTTCACACTGCTATTCAAATTGCAGAAGCGTTGTGGCAATTTGCGCGCAGCATAAGCACGGTGCAATATGCTACGGTTTCAAATTTGAACAATCGGAAAGAAGGTTTATGGCTTTCGCTAAAACTCGCAAAATTGAATTATGTAGTTACTGCCATTGGCATTGCAGTGCTTTGGCTTTTGCCTTCAGGCTTTTATTCTTGGCTTTTCGGCAATGAGTTTTATGAAGTGAAAAGACACATTATTTGGCTTTCGCCAGGAATATTCATGCTAGCCATTTCCAACGCATACAGTCACTTTTTTGCTGGCGTTGGCGACAATAAATACAATACTTATTCGTCCGTTTTCGGGCTTGCCCTTACGCTTTGCATTGCATATCCGTCTATCCGATACTTTGGCACCATTGGGGCCGCATTTTCAGCTTCGATTACTTATAGCGCGCAGACAATTTATCAATATTGGTTTTTGAGAAAATCTGATAACATTGGCATAAGGCAGATGATCGCGAATAGAGAAGATTTTAATCAACTAAGCGCAATCGGAAAGAAGCTAATAGGGCTTAAATAGTAAGTCAAGGTTTGAAAATTTTGAAATTTCATTTAATTACATTTGTTCATCTTAAACTCACATTCGTATAACTAAACAGTAAAACATGAAAAGGTTTCTACTCTCTGCCGCTTCGGCATTTCTAGCAGTTTACGGCTTTGCACAGTCGCCAGCGGCTAAAGTCAGTACTGAAATTCTCAGACAAAGCGTATCGATTCCTGTTCACACAGTGATCAATCAAAACCCAACAAATCCAAATGGTACACTACCAACAGGAATGGTTGGAACGCAACGTAATGCGCAAGAAACAGTTATTGGTCAATCGACTTATGACTTGCAATCAAACTCTGCCATACAGAGACGAATCATTAATCATGACAACGGAACTGTTTCTGCTACTTGGACCTACAGTAGCGTGAATAGCTGGGCTACAAGAGGTACAGGTTATAATTTCTTCAACGGAAACCTTTGGGGCACACCTCCAACTTCTGAAATTGAAACTGAACGTACGGGCTGGCCAAGTCTTTTGGCTACTGCCTCTGGTCGTGAAGTAATTCTTTCGCACAGCACGGTTAGCAATTTAATCCGTCAATCTTCTAGAAACTCAATTGGTTCTGGAACTTGGACACAAGGAAACATAGCTACCTCAAACATCCAAGTTTGGAACAGAGCTGGTGTTGGCGGACCTGCTGGTAACACCATCCATATGGTAGGTGTTTCTGCACCAGTTGCTAATGGTGGTACTCTTTATAACGGAATGGATGGCGCTTTCCTTTACAATCGATCTAGCAACGGTGGTTTAACATGGGACATCAACAATTATCAAATCCCAGGAACAGACTCATCTTATTTCTCAAGCTTTGATGGTGATAGCTATCACCTTGATGTACAAGGCAACACGGTAGCTATTGTAGTTGGTGGTTTAGGAACAGGTGTTCAACTTTTCAAATCAACGAACAACGGTGTTACTTGGACTAAGACAGACGTTCTTCTTTCAGCAATTATGTTTGATGAAGCTACTTCTGTAGTGTCTACCAACTTTGACTCAGCACTTGTAACATCTGACGGAACAGTAAACGTTTTGATCGATGACAACGACCAGTGCCACGTGTGGTATGGTGAAATGAGAATTGCGAATGATGTGGTAGGTGATGGTTCTATTAACTATTTCCCAGGTACAAACTCAATTCAATACTGGAATGAAGGCATGATGCAAAATCAACCAGTTACACTTTCAGGTGCCCTTGATATGAATGGTAACGGAACACTTGATCTGCTAACTGGTGCTCCAGGCACAGATACAGGTCAATATAGATTTTCTGGTTTAGCTTCTCATCCACAAGCAGGTATTGACAGCAATGGCTGTATCTACGTAGTTTATTCTGCTATTCGCGAAGATCTTGACAACGGATCTCAGCACTACCGTCACACTTATGTAATCCGTAGCTGCGACAATGGATGCTCATGGTCTTTCCCAATTGACGTTACTGACGTAAGCGGTGGATCAAACAACTT
>JANRBI010000074.1:27390-31927 GCA_030727625.1 Salibacteraceae bacterium | reverse complement strand
GTAGGTTGCGCTAGTGCTTACGCTTGGACTGGTCCAAACGGCTTTACGGCTTCTACTCAATCAATTTCTGCTGGCACCCCAGGAACTTACACTTGTACGTTTACCAATGTTTGCGGTACTTCTGTTGAAACTTTTGATGTTGTTGCTGCAACTGGAAACAACGGTCCAATTGTTCAAATAACTTCTGATGTTCAGATTATGTGTCCTGCTGATACAGCAAACCTTACAGCTACAAGTTCTGTAGCTGGTAGTTTCTATTCTTGGAACACAACTGAAACAACACCTTCAATTCAAGTTTACCTTCCAGGCACATACACTGTAACTGTAACTGATTGTAACGGTAGCACGGTAGAAAACTTTGTAATATCTCAACCTACAAATGCTCCTACAGCAGTTGTATCTGGTGAGACTTCAATTTGCCCAGGCGAAACAATTGTGCTTTCTGCATTGCCAGTGGCTGGCGGAACATACACTTGGAGCAATGGTGACCAAACTAGAGAAACGAGCGTGAGTGCAGCAGGCACATACACTTGTATTGTGCAAAACTGCGGTGGAACTTCTCAAGCATCTATTACCGTAGTTGACGAAGCTGCTCCTGTAGCTACAATCTTGGCACCAAGTTTAGTTGGTTGTGAAGGTGATGGTCTTACATTAACTGCAGGTGGCGGAACTTCATTTGTATGGAGCAACGGTGCAACAGCAGCTAGTATTAACTTAACAAGCGCTGGCCAATCTGGAACTTATACCGTTACCGTTTCTAATGACTGTGGCGAAACTGATACAGAGCAGGTAACTGTTACAATCAACGCCCAGCCTTCTGCACCGGTAATTACATTTAATGGCACAGCTTATGTTTCGTCACAATCAGGTGCAGGAACGCATGCTTGGTTTGTAAATGGAAACCAAGTTGCTGGAGCAACTGGCAGCCAACTTAATATTTTCACTGCTAGTGGTGCGCCTGTAGTTGAATCTGGTGATTTAGTTTACGCTATCTACACGGACGAAAACGAATGTTCTTCAAGCGCTTCAGCCACATTATTAGGTATAGAAGATGCTGCTGCGATGAGCAACAACGTTAGCTTGTATCCAAACCCAAGCAACGGTCAGTTCGATATCAGATTCGGTGATGTTTCTGGCAAAGTGACTATTGAAGTAACAAACTTGGTAGGTCAAGTAGTTTACAACAATGTAATCAGCGCAAGCAACGGTCATGTTGAAAACATGAATCTAACAAACCTTAATGGCGGAGTTTATCAAATCAGCATCAGCGGAGACGCTGGTAAAACGGTTGAAAACATCGTAATTAAATAACATACGAAATGTGAAATAAGGAAGCCTTCCCGAAATATCGGGAGGGCTTTTTTTATGCTTTCAAAAAATGGATTTCTAGTTTTCACGGAAATAAAAAAAGCCCATGCTTTCGCATGAGCTTTACCTCTGTTTAGATTGATGTCTAATTACAAAACATCAGAAAGGCTGTTGATCTTCACGGCTTTTTCAGAAACAAATCCTTCGCCATACACTCCATTTATCAATCTACCCATTTGTAAGTGACGCCCTTTCAAACCTTCCATAAACTCCTTTGAAGCAATGGGAGACATGGGTTCTTTGCTATTTGGATCATAAAACTGAGATGAAAAAGCCATAATGGTTTCCATTTTCTGTTCCCATTGTTCTGTGATGTCTACGATAAAGCTTGGTTCCATCCAATAATCTTGGATATAATGAAACACCTTCTTTGGTCGCCACGCCTCTTGTGGTTCTCCTTTCCAAGTAGTTTCTATTCTGCGCAAGCCCGATAAAAAGCATGCTACTTTTTCCATTTGTGCACTGCGCGGATGATCAGGATGACGATCGTCAATCGCATTACACAAAACAATCTCCGGCTTACAAGCTCTGATCACTTCAATAATCTTTCGCTGATTGGCTTCATCATTTTGAAAAAAGCCATCCGCCATTCCGAGGTTTACTCGAAAAGATGCTCCTATTATTTTTCTCGAAGCCTCGGCTTCTTGCAATCTCAATTCAGCACTTCCTCTTGTTCCAAGTTCGCCTTGGGTCAAATCACACAAACCAACTTTTTTCCCTTCCGCAATATATTTAATCAGTGTGCCACTGCAACTTAGCTCCACATCATCAGGATGCACTCCAATGGCCAAAACATCTACTTTTTCTAACATAGCGTTCATTAACGAGATATCTGCTAAACTTGTTCTCTGAATGAGAAACATTGGCGCAATATTAACCAAAGAGTTTAAGAGTGATTTTAGAAATCCTTATGTGCTTGGTGGTGCAGGGTTGTTTCTCCTTTCTAGTCTTTTTGTGTGTTACATAACCGTAAAACGAATTCCAATTGCAGCCATTTGGGTTGCTTTATTTTGGATTGTAGTGCTCTTTGCAAGTTTTAACGCTGTTGCGAAAAGCTTTTTGAGTGAAACCAGAGGCCGCATGCTTTACCTCTACACCTTGGTAAATCCTACAGAGTTTATTGCTTCAAAAATGATTTACCACGGCTTGGTCATGCTGATTCTTGGTATTGTGGCGGCTATTGTTTATAAAGTATTGTTTTCTGTGGTGATCGGAGACAACCTAATGTTTTGGAGCAGCGTAGTGCTAGGTTGCACAGGCATTGCGTTTGTGCTTAGTTTATTATCAACAATAGCATCAAAAGCTGGAAACAATTTAACCTTATTGGCGGTTTTAGGATTGCCAATTCTTTTGCCACTTATGTTAGTTGCAACTACACTCATGAAAAACGCCATCGATGGAATAGAGCTTTCGGTTCAGCTCAAGTATCTATTCGTCTTAATAGGTCTTAATGTAGTGTCTTTCGCCCTTTCAATAGTGTTGTTTCCGTACCTTTGGCGCGAATAATTTAAAGACCAAGTGAAGCTACCAATCGGCTTTAAAATTGCAGCAATTGTTTTAGTGATTTACACCCTTATCGCAGGTTTACTCATGCCTGTGCCAACACTTGCTATACTAAACGAAACCATCCGAAACCTGTATTATCATGTAACCTCTTGGTTTGCAATGATCACCATGTTTATCATGGCATTTGCCTACAGTATAGCTTACCTCAACACTCAAAAAGAGAAGTACGATACACTTGCCAAAATATTTGTTCAAGTAGGAATGGTTTTCGGAATAATTGGTCTAGTTACAGGTATGCTTTGGGCACGATTTACTTGGGGCAGCTATTGGGTTTCTGACCCAAAACTGAATGGAGCAGCCATTGCGCTGCTTGCCTATTTAGCCTATGCAGTTTTACGAAACAGCTTTCAAGACCAACTGCAGCGAGCAAAAGTGAGCGCGGTTTACAACATTTTCGCATTCGTAATGATGATTCTATTTGTTTTCATCTTGCCAAGAATGACCGATTCATTGCATCCAGGAAATGGCGGCAATCCAGCTTTTAGTGGATACGATTTAGACAGCACCATGCGAATGGTTTTTTATCCTGCTGTAATTGGCTGGATTTTACTTGGATTTTGGATCAGTGAACTAAGATTTAGAATAGAAAAACTCAGCAACGAAGAATCATGAGGCAAATCATATCAACTTTAGTATTGATGCTTTTGTTTACTATAACAAATGCGCAAACTTCGCAACCTGAAATGGCTGATTTAATGCGAGAAAACGGAAAGATCTATGTTGTTGTGGGCGTTATTGTGCTCATCTTCTTAGTGCTTTTTGGTTACTTGATTTCTTTAGACCGTAAAATTTCTAAAATCGAAAAAGATCGATCATGAAAAAGACACACATCACATTAGTAGTATTGATTGCGGTAGTTGTTGCCGTAATGATTGGGGCTATTAACGATAGCAGCAGTTATGCCAATTTTGAGCAAGCATTCAGCAACCCAGGTGAAGAATTTCACGTGGTAGGTAAGTTGGCAAAAGACCAAGAAATGGTGTATGATCCGTTAACTAATCCAGATCTTTTCACCTTTCACATGACCGATAATTTGGGTGAAGAGCACAAAGTAATTCTGCACAAAAGCAAACCACAAGATTTTGAACGATCAGAGCAAATTGTATTGATCGGTAGTGCAGAAAACGGTGAGTTTCACGCAAACGAAATTTTAATGAAATGTCCATCAAAATATACCGATGGCGAAGTAAAAACTAAGGAGCAAGCTTCTTTTTAATCACACGATGGAGTATATCGGAGAACACCTGCTGGCAGGCATTATCGGCAATTTTTTCGTTTCAATAGCAATCGCATTCGGGCTACTTTCTACAGTAGCCTATTTTTTAGCCGAAGTAAAAAAAGATGATGCTTGGCGCAAACTTGGGCGCATTGGCTTTTGGGGTCACAGCGCGGGCGTTTTGGGCATTGTGATCACGCTGTTTATGATGATTTTCAATCAATATTTTGAATATCATTATGTGTGGCAGCACTCGAGCAGCGACATGCCTTTGCGCTATATTTTCTCTTGTTTTTGGGAAGGTCAAGAAGGCAGTTTTATCCTTTGGATGTTTTGGCACGTAGTGCTCGGAAACATTTTAATTTTCGTTGCAAAATATTGGGAAAA
>JANRBI010000074.1:25144-27290 GCA_030727625.1 Salibacteraceae bacterium | reverse complement strand
GCACTTCCATGGACTTTCTTCGGAATAGGAATTTTGGGCGTTGGGATATTAATGGGTGGTGCTTGGGCTTATGAAGCACTAAGCTTTGGTGGCTTTTGGGCTTGGGATCCAGTTGAAAACGCTTCGCTAGTGCCTTGGCTTACCATGGTTTCGGCAGGTCACTTGATGCTGATTCAGCGTAAAAAAGGAACTTCAGTTTTATCACTTTTCATTTTCACAGCGCTTACTTTTTGCCTCATCCTCTACTCTACTTTCTTAACCCGAAGCGGTGTTTTAGGAGACAGCAGTGTGCATGCATTTACTGACTTAGGCATGTCTGGTCAGCTCTTGTTTTACTTGGTATTTTATGTAATCCTTAGTATTTTCTTAATTGCAAAACACGCTAGGCACTTTCCAAATGCAAACAAGGAAGAATCTATCTGGTCAAGAGAATTTTGGATGTTTATTGGTGCTCTTTTCTTGTTCATCAGTGCATTTCAAATCATTTTCAGCACTTCGTTTCCAGTCATTAACAAAGTATTTGGAACCAATTTCGCGCAAAGCGCAGAACGAATAGAATACTACAACAAATGGCAAATGCCCTTGGCCATCATCATTGCATTGATTATCGCCATCGGTCAGTTTTTGAAATACAAAGACACCAAGCCAAGTGAGTTGCTCAAAAATCTCTCTATTTCATTGGCGCTCTCGCTCATCATCACGGTGGCAACTGCTGTGGCCATGAGCATCACCAATCCTTTTGTGATTGCGTTGCTTTTCACCTCGGCCTTGGCAATTACCGCAAACCTTGATTATTGGATCAGGATTTTATCTGGCAAACTAAGACTTGCAGGACCAAGTATTGCTCACGTGGGTTTTGGATTGATTTTGCTTGGAGCACTTATTTCTACGAGCCAAAGTGATGTAATTTCTCAAAACACGAGCTTGTATGATGTGAGCATTTTGGGCGAAGACTTCAATAACAATGAAAATATATTGCTCATGAAAGATGACACCCTAATGATGGGCGATTATTTTGTGAGTTATCGCGGCAAGCGAAAAGACGGCATTTTCATTCACTACACGGTTGATTACCTGCAAGCCAACAGTGAAGGCAAACTCGAAAACATTTTCACGCTTTACCCTTTTGTGCAGCTAAACCCGCGCATGGGCAATGTGGCCGAACCATACACCAAGCACTATTTAGATCAGGATGTGTACACACACATTACCTACGCAGAATTGGAAGAGCGCAGTAACGAAGCCAAAACCGAGGAGCACAGCGTGCAATTGGGTGATACCATTTTCGCGAAAAACTCTTTTATGGTGCTCGATTCGCTGAACCGTCAACCAAACAAAGAGCGTGTTGGGCTTACTGAAAGCGATTTAGCGCTTGGCGCGAAATTCACCGTTTATGACGTTGAAACGCAAGCGCGACTTATTGAGCCTATGTTTGTAATCAGAGATCGATCTTTCTCGTTCAGCGTTCCAGATAGTATTCCTGATTTAGGAATAAAACTTTCGTTTAAAGGAATTGATCCTGAAACCGCGAGTTTCAAATTTGAACTAGAAGAAAAAGCTCCAAAACAAAACGAATTCATTGTGATGAAAGCAATCGTATTCCCAGGTATAAATGTTCTTTGGATAGGAATCATTGTAATGGGATTAGGATCTTTCTTGGCTGTTTTCAATCGCGTTAGACGCAAAAATTAATGAAGCAAAAAATTGCCATAGCTGGAATCGGAAACTTGGGTTGGAATTTAGCCCAAAGGCTTCATGAACAAGACTTTGAAGTAAAGCAAATCATTGCTGAAAAAAATCAAAGACGTTCGAAATTCACTAAAAAAATTGACGCTCTTTTATCAAGCGACATCGCTGAATTAAAGGATAAAATAGACGTTCTTTTTCTCTGTATACCAGATGATAAAATAGCCGAAGTAGCGGCTAAAGTGCCAAACGATCATGTAGCCATTGTGCATTGCTCGGGCAGCACACCAGCTATTGAAGGACTTAAAAATCCAACAGGAGTTTTGTATCCATTTCAAACATTCACCAAGTTTTTTGAAGTGGATTGGAGCAACGTTCCTGTGTTTATAGAAAGTAAAAACAAAAAGCTTAAAAACGGCTTGATGCGCATTGGCGAAGAACTTTCGGGCAATGTGCAAGA
>JANRBI010000074.1:18216-25044 GCA_030727625.1 Salibacteraceae bacterium | reverse complement strand
AGTTTAAAGCAATTTTACGAGCAGTTTTCAAACAGCTTAATAGAAGAATACAAGACATGACCTATTTAGATTTCATGCCAAATATTAAGGCATTTGTGTTTGATGTAGATGGTGTGCTCACCAATGGTCAAGTGGTGCTTTTGCCAGACGGCCAGCAAATGCGACAAATGCATTCTAAAGATGGATATGCTTTGCAATTGGCTGTAAAAAAAGGCTATCACGTGGCAATCATCACTGGCGGACACAGCATTCAGGTGAAAGAGCGATTGAGAGGTTTGGGCGTTACCGATTGCTATTTAGGCTCGAGTCATAAAGACGAAGCCATGGAAGATTTCATCTTTTCGTATGGTTTAAAAGCAGACGAAATCATGTACATGGGAGATGATATTCCTGATTTGGCTGCCATGAAAATGATTGGTTTACCTGCTTGTCCTGCAGATGCCAGCCCAGAAATAAAGGCTGTTTGCAAATACATAAGCAAGACCAAAGGTGGCGAAGGATGCGTGCGCGAAATCATAGAACAAATCATGCGCCTTCAAGGCAAGTGGTTTGACGCAGAAAACAACTTAGATAATTTAGCCGAGTTCACATGGTAATAATCGCCTTTTTACGACTCATCCGTTTGCCAATATTGCTCTTAGTTGCAGCAATTCAAGCAGCAACACGCTGGTTTATCATCAAGCCAATGATAGAAATCAATGGTTATGATTTTATCATGACCGATTTTCAATTCTGGCTATTGGTGCTGTCAAGCGTATTCATTGGCGCTGGCGGCTATGCCATCAATGACTATTTCGATGTGAAAATCGATCGCATAAACAAGCCAAAAACCATCATTGTAGGTAGATTGATCAAGCGCAGAGTAGCCATGGCCACACACATTGTAGCCACAGGTTTAGGAATTCTTACATCGGCTTATTTATGCTACAGCCTTGGTATGTGGGAGTTGACCTCGCTATTTGTGCTTGCAGCATTTTTACTTTGGATTTACAGCACCAACCTCCAAAACACCATATTGGTAGGCAACATTGTTATTTCACTCATCGCAGGTTTTGCGCCACTGATTGTAGGCTTATTTGAAATTCCACTTCAAAATGCCGCACATCCTGACGTAATCAATGAACTTGGCTACAGTCCATTTAATGGACCTGCATATTGGATCATGGGTTACAGCGCAGTGCTCTTTATCCTTACGCTTGCGCGAGAAATCACGAAAGATGTAATTGACGTAAGAGGCGATAAATATTACGAAGCGCTCACCATTCCCGTGGTTTTAGGTGTGACAAAAACCAAAGGAATCATCATGTTAGTTTACATGTTGTTCGGTGCTTTGATCTCTTATTTCTATTTCACCGTGGCCAATGTACACATAGGCATGTCGAGCATCTTTCTGGTGTTGTGCGTAATCATTGTAACGCAGTTGGGTTTGATTTTTAAATCAAGAACCAAAAAACACTTTTTGTATTCTGCTAATTTGAATGTGATTGCAACGATGCTTATCGTTTTAAGCATGTATTTGTTGCAAATTTCTATTCATCAACATTTTTCTTAATGGAAAATGACCTTCAAAAAATACAATCCAAAACCTTTGTCTTAGCTTCTAAATCGCCCAGAAGGCAAGACATATTTAACGGTTTAGGACTCAACTTCAGGATAGAAACTAAGGACGTAGACGAATCATTTTCTGAAGTACTAAAAGCTGGTGAGATTCCGCTCTTTTTAAGCAAAGTAAAAGCATCTGCTTTTGACGGCTCGTTGGCCGAAAATGAAATATTGGTAACGGCCGACACCGTGGTTTGGATAAACGGTCACGCATTGAACAAACCCGAAAATTTGGCTGAAGCAAAACAAATGCTTCAAGAAATCAGTGGTGCAACACATGAAGTGTTTACTGCCGTGAGCCTTACTACTGCTACCAAACAGCACTCTTTTGTAGAGGGCACCAAAGTTCAATTCCACGAACTTACCGAAGCCGAAATAGATTTCTACCTTTCGCACTACCAACCGCTTGATAAAGCTGGCGCATATGGAATCCAAGAATTTATTGGCTACATCGGCATTCAAAAAATCGAAGGCGATTTTTACAATGTGGTTGGTTTTCCAGTACAGCGTTTTTGGAGAGAAGTGATGTCGATTATACATTTATAAAGGTCGTTCGTCCATAGTTTCATGGCATTTCGTTAAAACTGCGTTAACAACCTGAAGCTCGTGCGAAATGTTAAATTAGTTTTGATTCTAGATGACAAGAAACACCATCAGGATCATTATTGTCTTGGCTACATTGATATTCATTGGCCTTGTGAGTACCCAAATTGTTTGGGTAAAAAAAGCATACACCATCACCGAAGAGCAAGTTCACCACGAAATTGAAGTGGCGCTAACTAACGTGGTTGAAGAAATTAGAACTCATGGTGGAGATTCATCCTTCATTGTAGATCCTATTAAAGAGGTTTCACCCAATTTTTATCGCATTCAGATCAGCGAAGAATTGCAGCCATATTACTTAGAGTCGTTGCTTAAAACCGAGTTGTTGAATAGCGAACTCAACTTTGATTTTCAATTCAGCATTTACAATTGCTTTAACGACTCGGTGGTGTTTTCTAAAACGGTATTGAACGAGGCTGATGCAGCACTCACCGAGCCTAAAGAAGCGCCAACCGTAAAGTGGGATGATGACGGACATTACTTTTCTGTTTTCTTCCCTACGCTGAATTATGAAGTGCTAAGTGAAATGCGATTCTGGCTGGCTTCGTCATTCATGTTGCTTGTGGTGCTTACGTTTTTCAGCTACGTTATCAATGTGATTTTAAAGCAGAAGCGCCTGTCCGAAATCAAAAACGATTTCATCAACAACATGACGCACGAACTGAAAACGCCCATTTCTACCATTGCGCTAAGTAGCGATGTATTGCTAAAACCTGGCATTGAACTTCAGCCCGAAAGAATCAAAGCGTTTGCACAGATAATCAAAAGCGAAAATCAGCGTTTGCAAACTCAAGTTGAACGTGTACTGCAAATTGCACGTCTTGACAAAGATGAAATTGAATTGGAGAAATCTACCATCAACATTCACGAAGTCATTGAGCTTGCAATTCCGTCTATTGAAATGAATTTTGGCGAACAACAAATAGAGATTTCAACTTCGCTCAAGGCGAAAAGCACCAACATTGTTGGAGACGAAATGCACATCACCAATATTTTCTTTAATCTGCTTGATAATGCAGCGAAATATGGCGGTGTTCCACCAAGAATTGAAGTGAGCACCAAAAGCGATGACGCGGGCGTATACATTGCTGTGAAAGACAATGGAGCTGGGATCAGCAAAGAATTTCAGAAAGAAATATTCGAAAAATTTTACCGAATCCCGACCGGTGACGTACATGATGTAAAAGGTTTTGGATTGGGATTACACTATGTAAAAACCATTACCGAAGCCCATAATGGCAAGGTTAAATTAAAAAGTAAACCCGGCAGTGGAAGCACGTTTGAAGTGTTTTTACCGTATGGAACAGATATTGTTAAATAAGAGGCTATGAACAAAAAAGAACGAACCAAAATACTTTTGGTAGAAGACGATCTCAACTTAGGCTTTGTAATACAAGACCATTTAAGAAATGAAGGTTACCACTGCGATCTTGAAAAAGACGGCTACGCGGGCTTTCAAAAATTCTACACCAGCACTTATGATTTGTGTTTGTTAGATGTGATGCTTCCTAAAAAGGACGGCTTTACGCTGGCAGAAGACATTCGTAAAATAAACGCTGAAGTTCCATTGCTTTTTCTGACCGCAAAGAGCATGACCGAAGACAAAATAAAAGGCTTCAAACTTGGCGCTGATGATTACCTCACCAAGCCATTTAGTTTTGATGAATTAGACCTTCGTCTCAAAGCCATTTTGAAAAGATCTCGCCCAGCAGAAGGCGAACAAGAAATGCCAAGAGATATGTTTGAGTTGGGTCATTTTAAATTTGACTACAACAACTTGGCATTGATTCACGAAGAAGAAACCAAAACCCTCACCAAAAAAGAAGCTGAACTTTTACGCATGCTTTGCCTGCACAAAGACCAAGTGCTTACGCGCGAAATGGCGCTTACCGTAGTTTGGGGTAGCGATGATTATTTCCTTGGCAGATCAATGGATGTATTCATCACCAAGTTGAGAAAATACCTTAGACTAGACGAGCGTGTGAAAATCATGAACGTGCACGGAGTAGGCTTCAAATTAATTGTGGACGAATAGCCAAACTGCTAGATTTGCCGCATGAGTGAAGATGTATTTGCAGGGCTGCGTGAAAAATTGAATCATGATAAAAATTGGCCGCGTGTTTTCCTTTTTAAGTTTATCGTGCCAAATGACAATCAAAAATTGGCGCAAGCCGAAGCGCTTTTTGGCAGCGAAGCTCAGGTAAAAATCAATCAAAGTAGAACAGGAAAATACTTGAGTATTTCTGCAACTGAATTGATGATAAGCGCTGAAGAAATAATCGAGCGCTACAAAAAAGCGGGTGAAATAGAAGGTTTGATTTCGCTTTAAGCGATGGTGTTTTGCATCGCTTGCTTTACGTCAAGTCTTTCCTTTTCTAGTCCGATAAACTCAATTTTAAAGAACGAGCCTTCTCGGTCCACTCTCGAAATTTTCCCATCGAGCTGCGAAGTCAGCGTATCAATCAACTCCATGCCAAGCGTGTTGGCACTTTGAAACGTAAAATCTTTTGGCAGACCAACTCCGTTGTCGCCAACAATTAGCTCAAACAAACCTTGGTCGTTCTTGCCCAAGTTCACAGTAATCAAACCTTCATCGCGCCCTTTAAATGCGTGTTTTAAGGAGTTTGAAATCATCTCGTTGAGTAATAACCCAAGCGGCACCAATGTATCGAGACTCAACTTCATACTAGCAACATCTATCTTTAACTCAATGCGCTGGTTCAAGCGATAGCTTCTGAGCAAATTACCCGAAAGCTCATTTACATATTCGCGCAAATTGATGTTTGAAAGGTCATGCGCTTCGTACATTTTTTCATGGATCAAAGCCATAGAAATAATACGATTTTGACATTCGTCAAACAACTCAAGCGCTACTTTATCATCGGTAAAAGCGCACTGCAATCTGATCAATGAGTTGATTACTTGAAGGTTGTTTTTCACTCGATGGTGAATTTCTTTCAGCAACACTTCCTTCTCTTCTTTCTGGCGTTTTATGCTTTCATTTTGGCGTTGGAGCAATTCCAAAGCTTTCTTTCTTTCACGGTTTACACGAGCGTAAATAACTACCGAAATCAAAGCCAACACCAAGCCGATGGTAAATGAAATAATCAAGATTCTATTGCGGCCAAGCTGCAATTCTTGAATTTCATTTTCTCGCTTCAAAATCTCAATCTCTTTCGACTTTTTTTCGCTTTCAAACTTTGCTTCTAGGTTGGTTGCAATCTCAGATGTTTGCTCACTAAACAGCGTATCCTTAAGCTGCGCATAGCGGTCTTTGTAGGTCAAAGCGCGCTTATACTCACCCATTCGTGTGTAAATATTGCTGATGTCATTATAAGTATCTCGCAGTTCCTTTTTCGCGCCAATTTCGGTTGCCAATTCCAGCACTTCTTTCATGTATTCAAGCGCTTCCTCGTTTTTATTGGTGAGCGAAAGCACTGTGCCGATACCGCGCAGCGAGCTTAACATTCCAGCTTTATCGCCCAATTCATTCTGAATGTCATAAGCCTTTTTCTGAAATTCCAGCGCTTTCGCGAATGCTTCTTGAGCTGCATATACGTCACCAATATTTGTAAAAGAACTTGCCGTTCCACGTTGGTTTCCAGTGCGTTCTCTATTGTTTAATGAGCGCATGTGATAATCAAGCGATTCATCGTATTCACCATCTTCAAAGGCAATAATCCCCATGTTGTTGAGAATGTCTGCAATCAGATTTTCATCTTTTGTTCCTTCCAAAATATTGAGCGCACGAGCGTAATATCCTTTCGCTTCAGGATAATTCCCTTGGAGATAATACACCAAACCAATGTTGTTGTATGAACGGCCAACGCCTTGCACATCACCAATTTCTTCTAAAATTCTGAGTGAACTTAAATACTCTTCTATCGCCAATGAATAGTCGCCTTGCTGTGTATAAACGGCTCCTTTGTTATTGTGCGAACCAGCCATTCCTTTCCTGTCGCCAATTTCTGACATCAGTTCAAGCGAACGATCGTGATAGCTCAACGCAACGCTGTAAATCGCCTTGTAATAATTGATGATTCCGAGGTTATTGTAAGACAGAGCAATTCCTTTTTTAAAGCCCAATTTTTCACTCAAAAACAAGGCACGATTCGAATATTTTTCTGCTCTCGAAATATCACTATTGAAAAATTCACGCGATAAATCATACAGCAAAATCACCTTGTTGGTGTCTTGTTTTGATGTTCTTAATTCTTGAAAAAGACTGTCAATTTTTGGTTGATCTTGAGCCGAAGCGAGGAATGAGGCCGAAACCAAAAACAAGAATACCAGCAGCTTAGTTATAAAACGCATTCTATCTGTCTAAAAATTTAATTGGAAAGGTAATCAATTCGAGATTTGATGAAGTTAAAACAAAGATGAACAAGGCGTGAATTCGACTGCAACCATCCATTCACGAATCAACGTTTTAAAACTTGAACTATGAATAAGTTCACAAGCAGTGCAAAAATTGCGTGCAGCATACTTGTTTCTTAGCGCTATGAAAAGTGTGCACCTTCATGGATTAATTCTTGTTTCGCTCTTATTGCTTGCCAGCTGTTCAAACAACAAAAAAAGCAAGGGTAAAACCGCCTCAAAAGCCAAGACAGAAGTTCGCAAACC
>JANRBI010000074.1:14447-18116 GCA_030727625.1 Salibacteraceae bacterium | reverse complement strand
AGCAATGCTGGAAATGCCGCTATAAAACAGAAATACGCGCAAGAACTCGGCACGAACGCATCTCAACTGAAAAGCGAAAAACTCTATTTATTCATTGATGAATGGAGGGGAACACCATATAAATACGGTGGAACCAGCCGAAGCGGAGTTGATTGTTCGGGATTTGTGGGCGAATTATACAGACAGGTTTACACCAAAAACTTGCCGCGCACCACTTCAGAAATCGGAAAAGCGAGCAAACCAATTTCAAAATCTGACTTAAACGAAGGCGACATTGTGATTTTTGACATCAACGGAAAAAAAGGTTCGCATGTGGGCGTGTATTTAGCCAACAACAAATTTGTACACGCCAGCACCAGCAAAGGGGTTGTGATCAGCGACTTGGAGAATCCATATTATCAAAAAGCATTCAGCAGAGGCGGAAAAATTTAATCCCACTTATCCGATAATCTAGCCGTCTACTCATTCTTAATTGTAGATATGCACAACAATGTAGCATACTTACACTTGAATGCTATTTTTGGCGACTTTAATTTCAGGCACATGAGGATACTTCTATTCGCTCTTTTCATCGCATTGCAAACCGTTGCAATGGCTCAATCAGGAACCATCCGTGGTTTTGTTTACGATAGAGAATCAGGTGAACCTATCATTTTCACCAATGTATTTTTGAAAGGAACGCAGCAAGGAGCATCTACCGATGTGAATGGCTATTACTCGATTACCAAAATTACTCCTGGCGATTATACAGTATTGGTAACAGCACTGGGTTACGACACTGCCTCAGAAAAAATATCGATCAAAAACGGCCAAGTCCTTAACGTTAAGCTATTTATTGCCACTCAAGCACAAGTGCTTGGAACGGTTGAAGTAAGCGCTGATAAAGTGGAATCTCAGAACGAGGTTAAAATGTCGGTTCAAAAAATCACTCCAAAAGAAATTGCAAAACTGCCAAGCGTTGGTGGAGAGGCTGACATTGCACAATACATGCAAGTGCTTCCAGGTGTTGTTTTCACGGGTGACCAAGGTGGTCAACTTTACATTCGTGGTGGTTCGCCTGTTCAAAACAAAGTATTGCTTGATGGAATGATTGTTTACAATCCCTTCCACTCTATCGGTTTGTTTTCGGTATTTGATACAGACATTATAAGAAATGCAGATGTATACACCGGTGGTTACAGTGCTGAATATGGTGGTAGAATTTCATCGGTTATGGATATCACCACGATTGATGGTAACTACAATGAAACACACGGAAATTTAAGCTTGACCACTTTTGGTGGAAAGCTAAACTTAGAAGGTCCGTTAATGCGACCTAAAACTTTAGGTGGAAGCAGTATCTCTGGTATTGCATCACTCAAGCATTCATACCTTGACCAAAGCTCAAAATTGCTTTATACCTATATAGATGAAGATGGTTTGCCATTTAATTACACCGATGCTTACGGTAAAATCACATTCAGTGGCGAAAATGGCTCTAAAGCAAACGTATTCGGTTTGGCCTTTACGGATAATGTTCAGTATCAATCTATTTCTGATTTGAATTGGAGAAACCTTGGCGCTGGGGCCAATTTTTTACTAATCCCAACAGGAAACCCTGTTTTGATTGATGGAAACATAGCTTACTCTAACTACTCTATCTTTTTAGATGTACCAGATAGAAACCAAAGCCAAAGTAAAATTGCAGGATTTAACGGTTCGTTGAATTTCACCTATTTCATGGGCGATGATGATTTAAAATATGGAATCGAAGTAGTTGGTTTCTCAACAGACTACACGTTTTACAACTCAGCAAATCGTTTGATTCAGCAGCAAGAAAGCACTACTGAACTAGCTGTTTACGCTAAATACAAAAAGAAAATTGGCAACCTGGTGCTCGATCCAAGTGTGAGATTGCATTATTACGCATCGCTACGCACACCATCTTTCGAGCCGCGCATTGGAGCCAAATGGAATCTTACTGACAACATCAGATTGAAGGGTGCTGCGGGTGTTTACAGCCAAAATTTGATCGCAGCTAATAGTGATCGCGATGTGGTAAACTTGTTTAATGGTTACTTAAGCGGCCCCGACAATCTGCAAAAGACCTTTACCGATGAAAATGGCAACACACGTGATGTGAAACACGCACTACAAAAAGCAAATCACTTCATTATAGGTTCTGAATTTGATGTTTCCAAAAGAATTAAAGTGAACGTAGAAGGCTATTACAAGTTCTTCTCTCAGCTTACCAACATCAACCGAAACAAAATTTTCGCAGACAATAAAGAAAATGCCGACCGAGCGGATGTTTTCAAAAAAGACTTCATTATTGAAACGGGCCGTGCTTATGGGGTTGATTTTGTCTTGAAATATGATGTGAAAAACCTGAACCTCTACGCAGTTTATTCTTTAGGAAAAGTAACTCGTTGGGACGGAATTCAAACCTATGCTCCCGTATTTGACAGAAGACACAATGTAAACTTTGTTGGTTCTTATGAATTTGGGGAAAATCGCGCTTGGGAAGCTGACGTGCGTTGGAACATGGGTTCTGGATTTCCATTCACACAAACTGTAGGCTTTTACGAGCAATACAATTTTGATGGAGAGAACAGTGATTTATTGCAATCTAATGGTGATGTAGGAGTTATTTACGATAAACTCAACGGTGGGCGACTACCTTATTACCACAGACTTGACCTAACGTTGAAACGCACTTTCGCGCTAAGCGTAAATAGCCAACTAGTTGCAAACATTGGTGTTACCAATGCTTATAACCGCGAAAACATCTTCTATTTTGACAGAATAAACTTTGAGCGCGTAAACCAGCTACCATTCATGCCATCGGCAGGTATTGCTTTGAGTTTCTGATGTTTGAACAACTCTCAAAAACTTTCTGAGATTTATGCGAGCTAGGCTGTCATAGTTTTTAATTTTGTTTTCCGTATTTCTAAGGTTAATACGGGTGTCAGCAAAATATATTTTCGTTACAGGCGGTGTTACTTCTTCTCTTGGAAAAGGGATCATTTCAGCATCATTAGCTAAACTTCTTCAAGGAAGAGGTTATTCAGTTACCATTCAAAAACTAGATCCATACATCAATGTGGATCCTGGAACACTTAATCCATACGAACATGGCGAATGCTATGTAACCGATGACGGTGCAGAGACCGATTTGGATCTTGGCCACTACGAGCGGTTTTTGAATGTTCCAACATCGCAAGCAAACAACGTTACCACTGGTAGAATCTACCAAACCGTAATTGATCGTGAGCGCAAAGGCGATTACCTTGGAAAAACCGTTCAGATTATTCCACACATCACAGACGAAATCAAAAACTGTATTACCAAACTTGGTAACTCTGGCAGGTATGAATTTGTGATTACCGAAATTGGTGGAACCGTTGGCGACATCGAGTCTTTGCCATATATAGAAGCTGTAAGACAGTTTAGGTATGAATACGGCTACGAGAACACGCTAGTCATCCACTTAACACTTGTACCCTATTTGAGCGCGGCAGGCGAGCTTAAAACCAAGCCGACTCAGCACTCGGTAAAAACATTACAATCGCAAGGTATTCAGCCAGACATTTTGGTGTGTAGAGCCGAAATGGAATTGGGCGAAGACCAAAAGAGAAAATTGGCCCTTTTCTGCAACATTCAAAACGAAGCAGTAATTGAATCATTAAA
>JANRBI010000074.1:13194-14347 GCA_030727625.1 Salibacteraceae bacterium | reverse complement strand
TCAGAAGAAATGGACGATAGCAATGCCCAAGAGCAATTGCAAAATGTTCAAGGAATAATCGTTGCACCAGGTTTTGGTCGCAGAGGATTGGGCGGAAAAATTGCTGCTATAAAATACGCTCGCGAAAACAATGTTCCATTTTTTGGAATTTGTCTTGGAATGCAATGTTCAGTAATTGAATTTGGCCGTAACGTGCTAGGTTTTGAAGATGCGAACAGTTCTGAAATGGACAGCAAAACTTCGCATGCCGTAATCGACATGATGGAAGAACAAAAAGCCATCACCAACCTAGGCGGAACCATGCGTTTGGGCGCTTACACATGTCATTTAAAAGAAGGATCGCTTGCACACCAAATCTATGGTCGCACCGAAATTTCTGAGCGTCATCGACACAGATACGAATTCAACAACCAGTTTTTGAGTCAATACGAAGAAGCTGGAATGATTGCCACAGGAACAAACCCAGCAAGTGGTTTGGTAGAAATCGTTGAAATTCCTACCCATCCATTTTTTATTGGAGTGCAATTTCACCCAGAATACAAGAGTACGGTAGCCAACCCGCATCCGATTTTTGTACACTTTGTAAAAGCCGCTATTAAAGAGCTACAACCAGCAGCGGTTTAATCGCTATCATGTTAGAATCAATACTTGCGCTTGACCGAGAAATTGTGGTTGCCATCAATGGCGCTCATGATGCTTGGCTGGATGAAGTAATGGTTTTTATCAGTGGCAAATTTTCATGGATTCCGCTATATGCCGCGGTGTTGTTTGGCTTGTTTAAAAAACATTCTTGGAAAGTTGCGGCCGTTTTTCTCGGTGCTATTCTATTGAATTTTGGGCTTACAGATCAACTTTCGGTGATGATGAAGTTTGGTTTTGAACGCCTAAGACCTTGCCACGACACGCTTATAAACCAATCGCTCAACATGGTAGTGAACTGCGGTGGGAAATATGGTTTTGTTTCGTCACACGCCAGCAATACAATGGGTCTTGCGCTGATTACCGCGTTAATTTTCAAGAAAAATTGGGTGACTTATGGTATGCTCACTTTTGCTTTGCTCAATAGTTATAGCCGCGTGTATCTAGGAAAACACTTTTTGGGTGATGTGCTTGGCGGCATGGCACTTGGAGTAGCCTGCGCATATTTAACGTA
>JANRBI010000074.1:0-13094 GCA_030727625.1 Salibacteraceae bacterium | reverse complement strand
GGCTTTTGCGGTGGATTCAGCACCTTTTCAACCTTTAGTTTAGAAACATTTCAACTTATAAAAGAAGGACACACCAGCTGGGCAATTGCTAATGTAGCTGTAAGCATAGGCTTGTGTCTCTTTATCTTATTCTACTTTTCAAAATCATTCAAATGAATCGCAGTATCCTCTTCCTTATCTTAGGTTCGTTTTTCGCTTTCGCGCAACATGCAAATGCACAAGCCAAGCCCAAATTGGTGGTCGGCATTATCGTTGACCAAATGCGTACCGATTACATTTATCGCTATTGGGATCATTATTCTGAAAATGGTTTCAAGCGCTTAGCTCGCGAAGGATATTTCTGTAAAAACGCGCACTTTGGTTACATTCCAACGTACACTGGCCCGGGTCACGCATCGGTTTATACCGGAACCTCGCCCATGGTTCACGGCATTATTGCGAACGATTGGTATGATAAAAACTTGAAGCAAGAAGTTTATTGCGCTTCTGACGAAAGTCAAACTGCCGTTGGCATTGATAAAAATGAAGCTGCAGGCCAAATGTCACCATCGCGCATGATGGCGCCAAGCTTGGGCGATGCCATTCGTATTTCAAACATTTTTAAAGGAAAAAGCATTGGAGTTTCGTTAAAAGATCGTGGAGCTATTTTGCCCGCTGGCCATTCTGCAAATGCCGCCTATTGGCTTGATTATAAGACTGGTAAGATGATTTCAAGTTCTTATTACATGCAAGACTTACCAAAGTGGGTGACTCAATTTAACAAGGAGAAAAATGCCGATGCGCTTTGCAAAGAACCTTGGACACCGATGTTGGCCTTAGAATATTACACCCAAAGCACAGAAGATAACACCCCTTACGAAGCAGCTTTGGACGGAAGCGGCAATCCAACATTTCCTTATGACATGGCAGCAGCTGTAAAAAGTAAAGGATATTACGCTTTCGCGAAATCGCCTTATGGCAATACTTTCTTGAGAAAATTTGCGGAGCAAGCTTTGATCAATGAAGATCTTGGTGACGATGAGTTCACCGATTTGTTAGCCATTTCATTTTCATCAACCGATATTATTGGTCACTCTTACGGACCACAGTCAATTGAAATTGAAGACACGTATTTGCGCCTTGACTTAGAGATTGAGCAGCTTTTGGAAGCGCTTGACCAGCGCGTTGGTGCTGGCAACTATGTCTTGTTTTTAACAGCCGATCATGCTGGAGCACAAGTACCTCAATATTTAAAAGACCATCAAATTCCAGCAGACTATTTCGAAACAAAAGCTTTTGTAGAAGGATTGAAAAATGCCTTTAGCACGGCATTTGGCGTTGAAAATTTAATGGAGAGTTATAGCAATCAACAAGTGTTTTATAACCATGACCTGATGCGCGAAAAAAACATCAGCAGACAATCGATGGACGAAACATTGATTCGTTTTGCCATGCGTTTTAAAGGAGTTTCTAATGTGTTGACTACCGAGCAATTGCAACATCCATTGCCACAAGACAATTTCAGTAAGTTGGCGCAAAATGGTTGGAATCCGTTGCGATCTGGAGACGCAGCCATTCAGTATTTACCCGGCTGGATGAGTTATAGCCATCAAGGAACTACCCATGGAAGTTCTTATGCTTATGACACACACGTCCCACTGTTTTTCTTTGGTTTTGGAGTAAATCAAGGAGTAGAATTAAATGAAGTAGACATCACACAAATAGCGCCTACTATTTCTATCATCAGCAGCATTGCTTTTCCAGATGCATCAAATCATCAGCCGATAGTTGGAGCGATTAAGTAAATAGCTCAACACCATTTCATAAAAAAGCCGAAGTCGGAATTATCCAGCTTCGGCCTTCTTTTTTTATGAATTCAATTATTTATCGAGCTCTGCAAAAACGGTTTCAAGTGTTTCATTCACGCGGTGCGAAACATCTGTGCGAATGTTGGTTTCCTCATCACCAACTTTCACAAACATGCCTTTCAATGCCTTGTTTGTAGTGTGTTCTGATAATGAATTTTCTTCGATTCTATCAAATAGCAAACCGCCTAATGAAGCGCTGTTGTAAGTATTGATTAGTTTTTCGTAGGAGTTTTCAGCAGAGATTCCAAATATGATTTCCTTCTTTAAAGATGCTTCTACCTTGGGTTTGAATGCATCGTGGAGCTGCTGTTGTGTTTTCAATTTTAAGTAAGAAGTGGCGGCAGTGTCTTCGCCTTGAAGTATTGCCAATGCATCATCCATTGTAATGCTTGTAATGGCATCTACAAAAATTGGTTTTGCCTCTACTACCGCATCTTCGGCTGAGCGATTGATGGTTAAAATGGTTTGATCGATCAATGTGTTTAGCAAAGGAACCGTTGATACTACATTGTAAATGGGTTGTGCTTCTTCAGGCAACAAAATTTTAATGGCTTGATCGGCAAAGAACCCATCGCTTTTATTCAACTTGGTTACGGCTGTGTCGGTTCCTACGCGCAAAGCTTCTTTCAAACCTTCAGAAATTTCTTCTTCAGACAATCCTGGAACTTTTTCACAAGACATGAGTGCGAAGCTCAAAATGAGCGCAAAAGCACCAACTATTTTCATGGTTTTCATTGTATTCTACTTTTTAAAAAATCATAGATTAAGCAAACTTAGTGCCGCTTGCTCTACTTGCGCTTCAGAAACATCAAGATGGGTTACAAAGCGAATTTTACCCTTTCCAAAACCAACAGCAAGCACGTGTTTTGCTTTCATTTTTACAAGCAATTCAGCTTGGTCAATTCCCTCTTCCAATTCTGCTATCACAATATTCGTTTGAGGAGTTATTACATTTTTACACCAAGTAGCTTTTGGCAATTGTTCAGCCAAGTATCTCGCTTTTGCATGATCTTCTTTCAATCTATCAATATGATAATCTAGCGCATAAATTCCCGCAGCAGCAAGCATTCCTGCTTGACGCATTCCGCCACCAAACACCTTTCTTACGCGCCTTGCCTGTTTGATGAATGCGGCATTTCCGATTAACAAACTCCCAACTGGGCAACCCAATCCTTTGCTCAAGCAAATAGAAATACTATCGAATGTTTCACCAACGCTTTGTGTGCTTTCGCCTGTTTCTACCAAAGCATTGAACAAACGCGCGCCATCTAGATGAAACGCGAGATTATTGGCTTTACACAGCGCTTGAATTTTCTTTAGTTCGGCTGAATCCCAAATGGTACCACCGCCTTTGTTCATGGTGTTTTCAGCAGCAACCAAGCGTGTTCTTGGATTGTGCACATCATCAGGCAGAATACTATCTTTCACCATATTGGCTGTAAAGCGGCCTTTGTCACCATGAAGCAAACGCACCGAAGCCGATGAATTAAACGCAATTCCACCGCCTTCATAATTATAAATGTGGGCCAACTGATCACAAATCACTTCATCGCCTGGTTGCGTATGAACCTTTATTGCAATTTGATTGGTCATGGTTCCTGATGGGCAAAAAAGCGCAGCTTCGTGACCAAACATTGCTGCCACTTTTGCTTCAAGCGCGTTTATGGATGGATCATCTTGAAAAACATCGTCACCCAAAGGTGCTGATGCCATCACTTCGCGCATTTCTTCGGTTGGTTTTGTTACCGTATCGCTTCTAAAATCAATCATTTTTTTCTTGCAATTAAAAGTCCGTCTCTAATAGGAAGTAGAATATTTTCAACGCGTTCGTCCTGCTGAATGAGCATGGCATAATCATATAAAATGCGCGTATCGTGATCCATTTCGTTTACAGGCATGGTCACTTTTCCGCTCCAAAGTACATTGTCAGCAATGATATAACCGCCACTTGGCACGCGGTCCATTACCGCATGGTAATAGTTGATGTAGTTTTCTTTGTCTGCATCAATAAAAACCACGTCAAACTCACCTTCTATGGTTGGTATAATTTCCATTGCATGGCCAATGTGCAGCTCAATTACATCTTGTTTCTGAGCTTTTTCATGGAAAAGTTTGATGGTTGTTTCAAGCTCATCATTCAACTCTAGGGTGTGAACTTTGCCGCCAGCAGCCAAACCTTCAGCCCAACAAAGCGAAGAATATCCTGTGTAGGTTCCAATTTCAAGTACCGTTTTTGGCTTGATCATGTGGCTCAACATCGATATAAAGCGCCCTTGTAAATGCCCAGCAAGCATGCGAGGTTGCAATACTTTGGTGTGTGTATGTCTATTTAACGCACGAAGTATTTCGTTTTCTTCGGTTGTAAATCGTTCACTGTAGGCTTCAATATCTTCAGGTAAAAAATCCATTTATGGCTTCAAGTTAAGTTCTTGATTTGGAATGTATTTGTCTTTTATCTCTTGGCAAACCTTGCAGTCGGCTTCTGAATCACAATGCGAAAGCATGTAAAAAGAAGCATCAATAAGCACCTGCGTTTCAAAATCTAGGTCGTTAATCCTTGACTTTTTCAGCACCGAATATGCCCAATCTGGTGTATTCTTAATCGCCACGATGGTGCTTTGCAATTTTCGTTCAGGAAACTTGTCCTTCAAAACATTCAAACGTTCGATGCTAAGTCGTGTACCAAGTGGTTCATACAATGCATTCATAGTATTAAAGTCTGCTTCTAAAAATTGATCAAATGCTTTTTCTGAACGACCATTACTGTAGTTGATCAAAGCCAAATTCAACCAGGCATCAGCATATTTTGGAGCAAGCTCTGTTGCCTTCACAAAGTATGAACTTGCCCGATCTGACTGTCGCTCTTGCGCATACATAGCGCCCAAAGCATTGTATATGTAAGGATGATTCGGGTTTATTTTTATAGCCAATTCATATTGGACTTTCGCATCTTCTACTTTACCAAGTCTCGAAAATAAGTTACCAATATGCCATGAAACAGGAATCGCCTTTTGATCCATTTCTGCTCCAAAATGTTTCGCTTTTTCAAATTGATTAAACGCTTCTTCAAAATTGTTGGTCATTGAAAGTTGCTGGCCTTTATACAAATGAAATTGTGCGGAAGCATACCTAAATGTGCTGAATGCGGCAACCAGAATCAGCAAACCAACACATATTAGCGGAAGCCATTTTTTCTTTTCAGAAACCGCAGTTTCATTGTCATGAACAATGGCAATCAGCGCAGCTAAAGCCAAAAGAAACTCGGGCCGCTCTTGCGGAAAATTATTCAACGAGGCAATCAAAAGCGCTGTCCAGCCCAACAAAACTGAAATACCTTGCAAGTTTTTCTTTGCGCGGTATTGCTTAAACGCATGATACATTCCAAGTGCAAAAAGACACACATACATCAGTCCAGCAAAGAAGCCATGCTCAGCAAACACCCACAAAAAATCGTTGTGCGGCCTCATGTACACAATGTTTCCCGATTCGGTAATCATACCTGTTTGATCAAATGCCATTTGCGCCACTGGCCAATTTCCAGCGCCAATTCCAAATAGAGGCTGCTCAAGAAACATATGCCAACTGCGCTGCTGCAACAGCAAACGATCGCGCATAGTTCCTTGGCTTACATCAAATGCTGAAAGCACGTGATGTTCTATACTATACCAACCGTCAAGCGAAACAATAAAGAGCAAAATAGCTAGAGCCAACGCACCATAAAGCATGCGCACTTGCTTTACGCTGAGTGCAAGTTTGCTAGTCTTCAAATGCCAAATCAAACCTATAACGCACAACAACGCAATGAGCCATGCGCTGCGAGCAAGCATGAGCAAGGTGAGTACCGCAGCACTAAAAAACAGCACACGAATGACTTGCTTTTGGCGCGCGTAAATATTGAGCGTTGGCAG
Organism: Salibacteraceae bacterium; assembly: GCA_030727625.1. Taxonomy (GTDB): domain Bacteria; phylum Bacteroidota; class Bacteroidia; order Flavobacteriales_G; family Salibacteraceae; genus SHAN690. The sequence continues at coordinate 7,339 of JANRBI010000074.1, read as the reverse complement.
GGCAAGCATCATTAAAAGCCAAATAAATTGACCAAATAAATTCCGGTGACCGAGCGAAGTAGAAACCAAATAACTCGCTTGATGGCTTATGGTAAATCCTTTGGCAACAGAAACTAATTCAACCCAACCCCAAACGGTCAAAAAACCAAGTAAGAAAAGGGCAACCGAAGCCACCATCGATTTTCTTTTACTTGGCTCAAGGGCCAATAATATCATAGCATTGGCAATGGTCAAACTCCAAAGACCTAGCTTTTGAAATGAAGCTAAAGACCAAGCATCTATGCCTGATTGAATGGCAAGAATTGCAGTGAACCAAACCAAGTATAAAAAGCTTTTCTTGTAATTCAGGAAAGACAAGCCATTTGATTTGAAAAGCCTATTTGCGCCAAGTGCCAAACCAAGGATTGCAATGAAGACAAGCGCTATTTGTTTTGCGACAGCACTCGGATCTTCAAAAAATGGCAAATAGCTGAACGAAAGCAGCATCGAAACCAACACGGCAAGTATTACAGAAGCTTTGTTCATTCTGACTTTTCTGGAAAGTACGCCAACGTATTGATGTTTGATGGCGCAAACACTTTTTGAGCTGTAGCTAGAATTTCAGCAGCTGTAATTTCCTCCACTTCAGCATGAATTTCTTCGAAAGAATCTACTCGATCAAAATGCAAAAGTGATTTGCCAATGCTTAGCATAAGTCCACCTCTATTTTCTTGTGCGAGTGCTATTTGACCAATAATTTGCTTTTTGGCAGCACTCAACATTCTGGGTGTGAGTTGGTTTTGAGCAAGCACATTCATTTCTTTTAGAATGGCCTTTTTGGTTTTGTTATAGTACTTTTTGTCCGTACCAAAGTAGATTTCGAACAAGCCAATATCGATGTATGGATTGTAGCTCGATTCTATGTAGTAGCAATAACCAAATTTTTCTCGAATGTTTAAGTTCAAGCGGCTATTGAGCGCTGGTCCGCCAAGAATATTATTGAGCAAAACCATGGTTCTTCTTTCGTCACTATCAAGGCCTGCACATTGGCCGCCCATTAAGCTATGCACTTGGTGCACTTGCTCTGGTTTTTCAATCTGAAAAGGAGCTGCAACAGGCAAAATCCGCTTGTTTTCTGACGTTTGTTTCAACGGAATATTAGACAAAACGCGATCACAAAACTGCATTAGCTTTTTTGGAGAAACATTTCCCACACAAGAAAACACAATTTGATCGGTAGCATACAATCGGTTTACAAAAGACAAGATGCTATCTCTATTAAAACTCTGGATAAATGCTTCGGTACCCAAAACCGTTCTACCTAACGGATGATTCGGAAAAAGATGTTCTTCAAACTCATCCAACAGCATTTCGTCTGGGGTATCCCGATAGCTGTTTATTTCATCCGTGATCACCGATTTTTCTTTTTCTATTTCCTTGTCAGGAAAGCTTGAAGCGAATGTTATATCAACTAAAAGTTCTGCAGCACGGTCAAAATGTTCTTTAAGTGCACTTGCGTAGATGCAAGTCTCCTCTTTGGTGGTGTAAGCGTTTATTTCTCCGCCCACGCTATCAAGGCGAGTAAGAATGTGAAAGGCTTTTCTCTTCTTGGTTCCCTTAAACATGCAATGCTCGATCAAATGAGCCATACCATGCTCATTATCAAGCTCATCACGCGAACCTGCATTGATTAAAAAACCACAATGAATAGTATGAATAGTAGGATCGTTTAGGTAAACAACCCTTAATCCGTTTGGCAGTCTAAGTGTTTCGAAATTCATTAATACATCAAAGTTAGTAAACGGCTATATGCACGCTTTCGGTTGTAAGTCATTTTGATACTTTTACGCCACTCAAAACAGACTCAATGTATTCGTTTTTAAGAACCCCCCTCATTTTATTAGCTGTATTAAGCCTAGCAATTACTTCAAGTGCACAAACCGAAGTAGAAGGAGCAGCAAAAAGACGCGCCAAAGATGCTGACGCACTATACAAAGCGGAAATCAACTTAGAGCTTTAGCCATATATGACAGTCTTTGGAATTTAAATCCGAACGATAAATACTTACAATACATGACTGGTGTTTGTAATGTATACAAAAGCACTGCCCGCGAAGAGGCTTACGACATCTTGATAGATCTTGAAGGAAATTCAAACTATCCTGATGTTACTTTTTGGCTGGGGCGAGCCAAACACTTGAATTACAACTTCAAAGAAGGTATTGATCTTTACAACAAATACTTAGAAGAAGACAAGCCAACGGGCACACAAAGAATATTGACGCTGCAATACATTGAGAATTGCAGAAATGGTATTGAGTTGATGTCACGAAAAATGGCCCTTTCGCTTGAAATTTTGACACCACCGAGCAACGTTCAAAACAGTCAATATAGTCCTGTAATTTCTGCTGATGGCAAGCGCCTTTATTACACCAATCGTGGGCCTGACTCCAAAGGCGACTTGATGGACAACACCACCAAAAAGACAGATTTGGGTAGCTATTACGAAGATGTTTTTGTAGCGAATAGAGTGAACGAAGAACGTTTTGAATTTTCTGAAGGAAAAAGCCTTAGTGATAATATTAATAAGGCTGGCGAGCATGAGGCTCCTTTGAGTATATCATACGATAATAGCATGCTGTTCTTGTATTTGAGTAGCAACAAGCAGTCTGAAGACATTTTCTACAGCCAGAGAATTAACGATACTACATGGTCAAAACCTAAAGAAGCTAAAGGAATTAATACACCTTATTGGGAAGGTCACGCGGTTTTAGCTCCTGACGGAAGAACACTTTATTTCTCATCAGACAGACCAGGAGGTTTTGGAGGAAGAGACATTTATAAAGCTACGATGAAGAGTGATAGCACTTTTGGCAACGTGATCAACTTAGGACCAAAGGTCAACACGGTTTTTAATGAAGATGCCCCGTTCATTTACATCAATGGTTCATCGCTATATTTCTCGTCAGAAGCACATGGATCGATGGGCGGTTATGACATGTTTTACATAAAATATGACAGCACTAAGTTTGACTGGCAAGAAGCAATTAACCTTGGTTATCCGATCAACACCACAGATGATGATCGTTTTTATTACATCACTGGCGATGGCGAATGGGGTTTCTTTTCATCAGCGCGTGCTAGTGGTGAAAACTTACACGAAATATACAGAATCAAGCCAGGAACATTCGAGCGTTTGAACACGCTTGTATTGCTTATTGGTACTGTTTTTATTGATGATCAACCAAGCTCTGCTTTGGCAAAAATCATGGATGACGAAACGGGTGATGTGCTTGCCACATTGGTGTCAGATTCTGCCACTGGAGAATTCGTCTATTCGCTTTTGCCTGGTCGTAAATACAAGATCACTCTGCTCGCAAATGGCTTTCAGCCAAAGGTTGAATATGTAGACGTGCCACCAATCAAACAAGGTGTTTTGCGTTTCGAACACCGTTTCGATTTTTACTCGCCTACCTATTTAGCCCTGCAGCGTGACAATAATAAAGGTGACCTTCAAAACGCCCTTGACGGCCAAATGGAATACTCGCTTGAAGATGATCCGAACAGCATGACTTTTAGCAAGCTTGATTATCTATCTGTAGATCCTGATAGAGATTACTTGACCGATGCGGAATTAGCTGCAGGATATAGATTCAGAGTACAAGTAGGAGCTTATCGCAATCCAGGAAAATTCACTTACGGATTCTTGAGAAATCTTGGAAACGTGGAGATCAAAGGTTGTGATGACGGAATCACACGTTACCTCATGGGGCAAAAATTCTTAACGCGCCCCGAAGCGGAGGTACTTAGACAAAAGTGCATTGAAGCTGGAGAATGGGATGCTTGGATTACCGTAAGACGGTAATTCAGGAACTTCCTGATTATTCAATAATTCCCTTTAAATGTTCGATCATAATCAGCTTCTGCAAATAGCCTTTTACCATTGGATACTGTATGGTTTGATCGTAGTCTTCTTTTCTGGTAGATGATGTGATGATTGCAACAGTAATTTTTGAGGCTATCTCACTATTTTCAGGCTTAATCATTTCGTTCAAAAAATCATAACCATTCATTTCAGGCATATTGATATCAAGAAGAATCAAAATGTTTGACGTAACAAAAGAGTCGGAAAGAAGATAATCTAATATCTCCTTTCCGCTTCTAAATTCTGTAATCGCTAAATCTGCCGAAATTCTTGATATAATTCGCTCACAGATGAGTCGATCAAATTTATTATCGTCCACGATGGCACATTCGTCCCACTTCATACTTCTCCTCGTTCTAAAATAATTGCCCGCGGCCGAAGAAAAGAAAATAAGCGATTAACTCGCCAACCTAGAACGAATATTTATTCGCGTTAATAAGGTGATTTGCCACATCTCTTCTAGCATCCTTTACATTGAAAGGTTCTGATTTGGTAAATCTCTTTATCCCCATCAACATCATTCTTAGCTCATCGCCTTCAGCAAAAGACATTAAGGCGTCTTTCGCATTTTTATTAATGCGATCTGCAGCGTCATGAACAAAAACGCGAGCCATGTTTTTGTAAACTTCTTGGCCTTCATCACCCATCATATTGATGCGTTTATTAACACGCAGAACGATAGATTCAGCCACGTAAGCATCATTTGCCATGTCAGCGATGTTCATCAAAATCTCTTGCTCTTTGCTCAATTCCATCATCAATTTTTGAGCAGCAGCACCTGCAACCATCAAAATCGATTTTTTGAAACCATCAATCAACTTATATTCTTTGGCAAACAAACTATCGTCATCATCACCAAAATCTGGAATACCAAGCAATTCATCTTGTACAGATTTTGCAGCGCCCATTAAGTCAAGCTCACCTTTCATGGCTTTTTTCAAAATCATATCCACCGTAAGCATACGGTTGATTTCGTTGGTGCCTTCAAAAATTCGATTGATTCGGCTATCGCGGTATGCTTTCTCAACGCTGGTTTCTGCGCTATAGCCCATTCCGCCATGAATTTGAACACCTTCATCGGTTACATAATCCAACACTTCAGAACCAACCACTTTCATCATTGCACATTCGGCTGCGTACTCCTCAATTCCTTTCAAAGTAGCTTTTCCTTTTTCCATGCCTTCAGCTTCAAGCGACTTAATGCGATCTTGAATGTTTTGGCTAATGCGATACACTGCACTTTCTAGGGCATAGGTTCTGATTCCCATTTCGCCAATCTTGTATTTGATCGCGCCATATTTTGAAATAGGACGACCAAATTGATTGCGCTCATTGGCATAGTGAATTGAATTCGTAACCACATCTTTAGAAGCACCAAGGGTGGCGGCCGCCAACTTAATTCTACCCACATTCAAAATATTCAATGCGATTTTGAAACCGTTTTCACGATCGCTCAATTGCTTGTTTTGATCCACCTTCACATCGTTAAAGAAAACTTGACGCGTAGACGAACCTTTGATACCCATTTTCTTTTCTTCTGGGTTCAACGATAAACCTTCAGCACCTTTTTCAACGATAAAAGCACTCAAATTTTTATCATCATCAATCTTGGCGAAAACAGTGTACACATCAGCAAAACCACCGTTGGTAATCCACATTTTCTGACCATTGATATTCCACTTATCGCCTTCTAAAACCGCTTTTGTTTTACCTGAATTAGCATCAGAACCTGCACTTGGTTCTGTTAAGCAATAACAACCCAACCACTCGCCCGAAGCAAGTTTTGGAATATATTCTTGCTTTTGCTCTTCGCTTCCATAATACAGAATTGGCAAAGTTCCGATTCCTGTGTGTGCAGAAATAGCAACACTAAAACTGTGACCACCACCTACTGCTTCTGCAGCAAGCATTGATGTCTTAAAATCCATTCCCATTCCACCATATTCTGTTGGTATAGAAATAGAAAGAATTCCTAGCTCGCCTGCTTTTTTCAAAAGGCTTGGCATTAGATTCGGATCTTTCATGGAGTCAAGCTCATCCACTCTTGGGATAATTTCTTGCTCTAAGAAATCACGACATGTTTGCGCGATCATTTTTTCTTCTTCACCCCACTCTTCTGGAATGAATATTTCTTCTGGTTTTGTTTGGCGAATTAAGAATTCGCCTCCTTTAATTGCTGACATATTTTTTAGATTTTAAGTAATTAGTACAGAGTATTAAGTATTAAGAATCTCAATACTTGATACTTATTCTAGATTCTATTTATAACATTTCAATCACCCCTGCGGCTCCTTGGCCAGAACCTACGCACATTGTAACGATTCCGTATTTCTGATTGCTGCGTTTCAATGCATTCATCATTTGCACGGTAAGCTTACCACCAGTGCAACCTAGCGGATGTCCAAGAGCAATGGCCCCACCGTTGATATTTACAGTTTTTGGGTCTAAATCTAGTTTGCGCATCACCGCCAAACTTTGGCTTGCGAACGCTTCGTTCAACTCATACAAACCGATATCAGACTTGGACAATCCTGCTTTTTTCAAAGCCATTGGCACTGCCTCTACTGGACCTATTCCCATAATGCGTGGCGGCACACCAGCCACAGCATACGACTTTAATCTTGCGATTGGCTCAACGCCTAGTTCTTTCAACATTTTTTCGGAAACCACCATCACAAACGCAGCTCCATCGCTGGTTTGTGAAGCGTTTCCAGCTGTTACAGTTCCTTTAGCGTCAAACACTGGTCTAAGTTTGGCCAAAGCTTCAAGGCTAGTTCCTTCACGTGGACCTTCATCGGTATCGAACGTGTATTTGCGGGTTTGCTTTTTATCGTCTTTCACAAACACTTCTTCCACTTCAATCGGAACAATTTCACCCTCAAATGCATTGTTTTTGATTGCTGCCAAAGCTTTCATGTGTGATTCATAACCAAACTGATCTTGATCTTCTCTGCTCACATTGTATTCTCTAGCTACGGCTTCGGCTGTTAAGCCCATGCCCCAGTAATAGTCTTTATGTGAATCGGCCAATTTTGCATTTGGCACAATTCGCCATCCGCTAAATGGTATTGGGCTCATGGTTTCTACACCACCAGCTATAATGCAATCTGCCATGCCTGCATGAATTTTGCTTGCCGCGATGGCTATGGTTTCTAGCCCTGAAGAACAATATCTATTTACCGTCATTCCGGGTACCTTATCAGTATCCAAAGCCATTAGAGAAATCATTCTACCGATATTTAATCCTTGCTCGGCTTCGGGTGTGGCGTTCCCAACTATGACATCATCAATTAGGTTTTTATCCAAATTAGGAAGATCGGCCAACATGCCTTTTATGACTGCCGCAGCCAAATCATCTGGTCTGGTAAATCGCAAAGCTCCTCTTGGCGCCTTGCCCACTGCCGACCGTTTTCCTGCTATTATATATGCGTCCATT
>JANRBI010000073.1 GCA_030727625.1 Salibacteraceae bacterium | reverse complement strand
AATTGCGAAAAAAGGCATGAGTAATATGTTGAAAATCAGCAGAGCAGACGAGTAATTTTCAGTATTCAGTGTGCAGTCTTTAGTTGGCATTTGTGTGACCATCTAAATGCGCTGTACTTGAATCTAAATACTTCAAAAAAATGAAAAAACGTGTAATCGGACTTGGAGGAATTTTCTTCAAATCGGCTGATCCGGCAAAAACCAAACAATGGTATCAAGACCATTTGGGGATTGAAAGCGACACATACGGTTCTAAGTTTTTGTGGAAAAGCACGAATCCAGAATTGGACGAAATGCGCTGCACGGTTTGGAGTCCGATGGCACAAGACACGGATTATTATGAGCCTAGCAAGCGAGAATTCATGATCAATTACCGTGTGCATGATTTGGAAGGTTTGATGCATGAATTGAACGAAGAGGGCGTGGAAATCGCGGGCGAAATGCAGACGTATGATTATGGCAAGTTTGCCTGGATAATGGATCCTGATGGTACCAAAGTAGAGCTTTGGGAACCAATTGACGAAACCATTATTGATGGGCCAGCCGTTTCATCTGAATAGTACTGAATGAATATTCTTGTCATAAGCAACTATAGCGGATCTCTAAATCCAATGCGGCCCGAAGCTGCTATTTTCTTGGGTTTAACAAAAAAAGGAGTCAAGCTATTTGTGATGACAACGGCCGAAAGCCACTATGCACAAGAATTTGAAAAAGCGGGTGCCACCGTTTTAAACTACCATCCAAAAAGTAAGTTTGACTGGAAAGCGATTAAGCTGATCAGAAAAACGGTTGTTGACCAAAAAATTGATGTAGTGCATGCCTTTAACAGCAAAGGCATTTCTACAGCCATTTGGGCACTGCAAGGTTTGCCAGCCAAATTGGTGACCTATCGCGGCTACACAGGCAATATTTTTTGGTATGACCCATCTTGCTACCTCACGCACTTGCACCCAAGGGTTGATTACATTGTTTGCTTGGCAGAAAGTGTGCGCGAAATGTTCTTGAAAAATGGTGTGCCAAAAGACAAAGCAGTAACCTTGCTCAAAGGCCATAGTGCTGATTGGTATGACCATATTGCACCAGCCGATTTGAGTGAATTTAAGATTCCAAAAGACGCAATGATTTGCTCATTTGTAGCCAACAATCGCGTAAAAATGAAGGGCATTGAATACTTGGTAAAAAGCGCTGAATATTTACCCAATGACGCCCAAATTTACTTCTTGATGATTGGTGAAGGCATTGACTCACCTCCTATTCCATCGCTTTTGGCGCAAAGCAAACACAAAGACAAATTCATTTTCACTGGTTTTAGAAACGATGCCTCAGCATTGGTGAAAGCATGTGATATTTCCATTTCTGTTTCCTTATTTGGCGAAGCCACACAAAAGGCGATGATCGAAGCCATGTATTTGGGTAACCCAGTAATCATGAGTGATATTTCGGGTAACCGAGGCATGGTAAATCATGGCGAAGGCGGATATATTGTTCCAACAAAAGATGCCAAATCTATTGCTGAATCACTGATGAAATGCTATGCTAACCAAGCTCTAATACCAAACATGGGTGAAGCGGCTAAAAAGCACATTTCTG
>JANRBI010000072.1 GCA_030727625.1 Salibacteraceae bacterium | reverse complement strand
ATGCCTGCGCATGGAATGGGTGATGCTATCAATGATAAATTAGAAAGAGCAGCAACCACATGAAACACCTCATCAAAAACGTAGCAGTTGTTAACGAAGGAAAAATAACTTTTTCTGACGTACTCATCAGTAATCAGCGTATCGAAAAAATTGCTACAAGTATTAGCCTGCCTGCTAAGGCACAAGTCAATGAAATAAATGGCGAAAACCTACATTTACTACCTGGCTGTATAGACGATCAGGTGCATTTTAGAGAACCTGGCTTAACCCATAAAGCAACCATTGCTTCCGAGTCAAAACAGCCGCCGCTGGTGGTATCACGTCTTTTATGGATATGCCTAATACCATTCCAAACACATTAACTCAAGCGTTGCTCGAAGAAAAATATAAGATAGCATCTAAAACCTCAGTGGTTAATTATTCGTTTTTTATGGGCATCAACCAAGATAATTTGGAAGAAGCCCTTTTAACCGATCCTGAAAACGTATGCGGCATCACAGATGATGGCCTCTATTTTAACAACGACCACGGCATATTAGCCAACTATCCAGATTATCTAGAAAAATTATTTGCAAGAACATCCATACTAACAGCTCTTCATAGTGAAGATGACAGTATTATTAAAACCAATACTGATAGATACAAAAAAGAATTTGGCGACAATATACCATTTAACCACCACCACCTTATTAGAACAGAGGAAGCCTGCTTTGAAGCCACTAAAAGAGTTTTAGATATTGCCAAAAAACACAATAACCGTCTTCACTTTTTTCATATTTCTACACAAAAAGAAGCGGCACTATTTGAGCAGCAACAAAACATTAGAGATAAAAGAATAACTGCAGAAGCATGTGTGCACCACTTATGGTTTACAAGTGAAGATTATGATACGCTAGGTTCAAAAATAAAGTGGAACCCTTCCGTTAAAACACCACAGGATAAAGAGGGGCTCATTCAAGCACTACTCGATAATAAAATAGATATTATTGCTACGGACCATGCACCACATACGATAGAAGAAAAAAGTGGCAACTATACCAAAGCTATGTCGGGTGGGCCGCTCGTGCAACACGCGCTACCTGCTCTACTAGAATTATACCATCAAAATAAATTACCCCTTCAAAAAATTGTAGAAAAAACAAGCCACCATGTAGCTGAAATTTACAGACTAAAAGAGCGTGGTTATATTAGAGAAGCCTACTTCGCAGATTTGGTGATGGTGGATCTCAATAATAATTGGACCGCAACAAAAGAAAACCTACTGTACAAATGTGCTTGGTCACCATTTGAAAACTATACTTTTAAAAGTAAAGTGATCAGAACATTTGTAAACGGTAATGTGGTATACGACAAAGGCGCGTTTAATGAAAACGACAATGGAATGCGGTTGAAGTTTGAGAGAGATAGATAGATTTATCAACGGATTGCCAATGCTGCGCATTGTCATCCAAGAGATTCTCTTTGGGATTGTCAACTCACTTTGTTCGTTGCCATCCCGAAGAGTCTCTTTTACCAAAGTCTTTGAAACAAAAGTTTCACTTTTGTTTCTCTTTTAAAACGCTCATTTGCTCATTCAAGCAAGCTTGATTCGC
>JANRBI010000071.1 GCA_030727625.1 Salibacteraceae bacterium | reverse complement strand
AAAAAACGCCCGACCAATTGGCCGAGCGTTTTCAGTATTGAATTAAGCTTGTATTTGCTTATAAGTGAATCACTTCGTCATAAGCAGCTGCAGCAGCTTCCATTATGGCTTCGCTCATGGTTGGGTGTGGGTGCACGGTTTTAATCAACTCATGACCCGTGGTTTCAAGCTTACGCACTGCAACCAACTCGGCAACCAATTCGGTTACGTTAGCGCCAATCATGTGCCCACCTAGCAACTCACCATACTTAGCGTCAAAAATCAACTTCACAAAACCATCAGAATGACCAGAAGCTTTTGCTTTTCCTGATGCACTGAAAGGGAATTTACCCACTTTGATTTCGTATCCAGCTTCTTTAGCCGCTTTTTCAGTCATACCTACGCTGGCCACTTCTGGTGAGCAATATGTACAACCTGGTATGTTGTTATAGTCAAGCGCTTCCGGTGAGTGACCTGCAATTTTCTCAACGCAGATAATACCTTCGGCAGATGCTACGTGCGCCAAAGATTGACCAGGTACGCAATCGCCAATAGCAAAAATGCCAGGGATATTGGTTTCGTAGTATTCATTAACCATGATTTTACCACGATCTGTAGCTACACCAACTTCTTCTAAGCCAATGTTTTCAATGTTAGCAATTACACCAACTGCAGAAAGCACCACATCACACTCAATTTTGCCTTCGCCTTTTTTGTCTTTGTAATTAACTACACAGCCTTTGCCAGAAGTATCAACGCTAGTTACTTCGGTAGAAGTCATTACGTTCATTCCAATTTTCTTAAAGCTGCGAGCCAATTGCTTGCTTACTTCTTCATCTTCTACAGGCACAATATTGTCCATGTATTCGATCAAAGTAACTTCTGTACCCATTGTTTGGTAGAAGTATGCAAACTCAGAACCGATAGCTCCTGAACCCATCACTACCATTTTCTTTGGTTGCTTTGGTAACGTCATTGCTTTGCGGTAACCGATTATCTTTTCGCCATCTTGCTTGATGTGCGGCAACTCTCTTGAGCGAGCTCCTGTAGAAACGATAATGTTTGTTGCAGTAATTTCTTTCTTGTTGCCATCAGCATCGGTAACCTCAAGTTTGTTGGCGCCTTTTAGCACGCCATTACCCATGATTACTTCAATCTTGTTCTTTTTCATCAAGAACTGAACGCCTTTACTCATGCCATCGGCTACTTCGCGGCTTCTTTTTACTACGGCACCAAAATCGTGAGATGCTTCTTTTACATTAATACCATAATCACTTGCATGATTCAAGTAATCAAATACTTGCGCGCTCTTTAAAAGTGCTTTGGTTGGAATACATCCCCAGTTAAGGCAAATCCCACCAAGATTTTCGCGTTCTACGATAGCCGTTTTTAGACCTAATTGTGACGCTCTGATGGCCGCTACATACCCGCCAGGGCCGCTTCCTAATACTATAAGATCAAAATCCATTGAGATATTATTTTCTTGATTTGATAGACCGCGAATTTAATTCAATGAAAAACAACAATCACGCTTTATCTAACATTTATAAACCATCAAGCATTAGCAACATTAAATGGGGCTTTAAAACCGCTCATACTTTTATGATTTGTTGGCAATTGCAATCATTTTATTATTGTTTCACTAAAATCAACAAACCCATTATGCTACTAGAAATCACACATCACGAGCATTACTCAAGGAAAGAGTTGCTGCTCCGCTCTTTTTTCGGATGGTTCTACATCCTTATCCCACATGCTTTTTTACTGTTTTTTGTTGCCTTGGCAGCAGGAGTGCTGCAGTTTTTAAGCTTTTGGATTATTCTTTTCACAGGCCGCTATCCTCAAAGCTGGTTTGAGTTTCAGGTTAAGTTTCAGAGTTGGAGCTTACGCTTAAATGCTAGTCTCTTCAATATTATTGATGGCTATCCCGCCTTTGGCTTTAATGCCTCGCACCCAAGTATTGAATATGATGTGCCATATCCTGAGCATATATCAAGAGTGAGCGTGCTGCTTCGTGGGCTCTTCGGCTTCTTTTATGTGATGATACCACATGGATTTATCTTGATTTTTTTAGGTATCGCAGTGCAAATGGTTACGTTCATCTGCTGGTGGATTGTACTGTTTACGGGCAAGTATCCAAAAGAACTGTTTGATTTTGTGATAGGTTATTTAAAATGGAATCAACGTGTGTCTATTTATATGGCTTACATGACTGATACCTATCCTCCATTTTCGTTGAAGGGATAGATTTTTTAAATCGAATAGCAGAGAATAGTAGGGCAGATGAGTGCAGATATTGACAAGAATGTATTAGACGATTATAACGTGCCGCAGCCCGATGAAATAAGCGAGCGCGATAGGGAAGATGCCATGGGCGCTTACCTTATGATGTTTGCAGCAGTGGCAGTTTCGCTGCCGCTGCCTGTCATCAATTTAGTTGCTGCTATTATTTACTACTATGTCAATAGAACCAAAAGCAAGTTCATTCACTTTCATTGTTTACAAAGCCTGATTTCTCAAATTCCAACCACACTTTCTAACTGGTTTTTGTTGTTTTGGGCACTTCAGATTTGGGTGTTCAAAAACTGGGAATTTGACAATTACTTCTTCGTTTACCTAGGTTTTGTAGTGCTTGTGAATATCATTTACGTCATTTTCAGTTTGATAGCTGCCATCAACGCCCGCAAAGGAAAGTTGTACTATTTCATCATCTTTGGCACGGTAAGTTACAATGCCGTTTTTAACCGAAACACAGATCTTGAATATGATCGTTGAGATAAGCAGTTTTTCAAATCCTAGAATCAAATCTTTAAAAGCCCTTTCAAAATCGAGGAATCGAAAAACAGAGGGTGTTTTTTGCATGGAAGGTAGGCCAGAGCTTGATCACGCATTTAACGCGGGCTTAAAGCCAAAATTGATTGCGTATTGCGAGCATTATATTTCGCTTGACCAAATAATGGCAATTACGTCCTTGGCAGAAACAGAGGTTTTGAACCTTTCTAAAGCTGTATTTGATGATTTAACCTATCAAAACGTTCCTAAAAATTTCTTAGCCGTATTTGAATCTTGGCAATGCCATTTATCTGATTTTGATCCAAGAAAGCTTACGATTGTGCTCGAAAATTTAGAGAAACCGGGCAATTTGGGCGCAGTAATCAGAACCTGCGATGCGCTGGGCATTAAGCAAGTGTTAGTATCCAATTCTGAAATAGATTTATTCAACCCAAATGTGCTAAGAAACAGCCGGGGCGGTATTTTTAATGTAGATGTGGTGTTTACTAGCAACCAAGAAGCTTCGGAATATTTAAACCAAAACAAAGTGAAGTCATTAGCGGCTGTGCTCAGCCCAACTGCCAAAGACTTCAAATCAATAAACAACCAAGAAATAGAAGCGTTGATTTTTGGAGCCGAATCTACTGGCTTATCATCTTTTTGGCTCGATCAAGAAATACAGCACATCATTATTCCAATGAATGGAGTAGTAGATTCGCTTAATTTATCGGTAAGCGTTGCCATACTTGCTTCGCATTTCAATGCTTAATGAGCAACCACAAATTTGTGGGTTTGATTGTTAATAGTTAAGAAGTATACACCATTGGCAAATTCACTAATGTCAATTGCGTTTCCGACCATAGAAGCGATGTTGATTTCGCCATTTATGTTAGCTATTTCGATTTGCTGATTATTCCAATTTAAACCAGAAATGTATAATTTTTCTTGAGCTGGATTTGGATAAAAGCTTGGCGAAGTTTCCATTTTAAAATCCACACTTACAGGTTCAATTGTTTTAGATTCGCCATTAAAATCTACTTGGGTCAATCGGTAATAAGTAATTCCCGCAGATATGTTGTAATCGTCTGCGCTGTAGGTTTTTCTTGTATTGCTATTTCCAGCAGCTGCCACTGCTTCAATGGTTTCCCAGTTTCTAAAGTCAGAGCTTTTTTCTACCATAAAGTAATCTGAGTTTTGCTCGCTTTGGGTAATCCAATTCAAAATGGCAAATCTTCCAGATTCGATACTAGCTTCGAAATGAGTCAGTTTCACAGGTAATGGCGATCCTAAACTCGCTTTCACGCCAAATGTCATCATAGATACGCGCCCAGCCACATTTGACGAAGAATACTTTGGCGTAAAACAATCGTTAATTCTAAACTCTGACCAAGCGAGGCTTTTGCTTAATGTGCTACCACTAGATTGCTCTACACAGGTAAATGAGCTACATGAATTGAATGTAACATCTTGATTGCTAGAGTTCAATATGCTTATTATGCCATCTTGAGGATCGGTTGTTATTTGATCCGTAGTAATCATGCTTACTGATGTCAATGCATTTTTAGAAAACGAAAAAATAGGAAAGTTTTGTTCCACATTTTCAAAGCTAATTGCTGTGTAATTAGCTTCGTCAAGGCTGCTAGTACTGCTTTTGTCGTAGGTAACTATGATGGTACTGTCCGTTGCTTTTATAATTGATGAATCCAGCAGATAGTAGGTCTCGATTTCGTTACGTGATATAAGACTGGATGATTCCGACTCGCCCACTTTCAGCATTAAGACTCCACCATAAGAAATAGAGGTAATATTGTAATCAACAGAATTTGAGTATTCGTTCACTACTGTAACAATAAGCATTCTGTTTTCACCATTTGGTATGCTATACTCAAAGGTTGGATTATGGAAAGTGGCATCTATGCTCTTGAAGCTAAGTAGATTAACCTTAGCTAAGCCTATACTCCCCAGTCCTAGGCAAAACATTAGAATTAATAATGAGTTTTTAATCTCCGTGCTTTTTGTATGTTTTAAAAATTGGCACTGAACAGCAGAGAAACACTGCGGCTTATTCCCAAAAGGGTTAAATAAGAGAATCACCTAATGGGTAGGTTAAAAACCTTATTGAAAAACGATCGTAGAACTAGTGTTTTTAGTCAACCATCCAAAAATCAAACTAGTCTGAATCATTTTAAATCTGATTCCTTAAAATTTTGACACGCCCAAAAAAAGATTGATTTGAGCAAGCTGAAACGTCTTATAAAAAATCTTGGTTTTAGTGACCAGGAAACTCTTGTTGAACACCGGTTGCTCAAGGTTACTAGTTTGATTATTAGTATTTTGGTTATTCCAGTAATTGTAGCAAATCATTTTCTTGGTTTGCCGATTATTCTGAATATCATCTTGGCTATGATCTCTATCATCTATGCTACAATTTTCTATTATTCCTATCAAAGAGAAATTACATTAAGCGTAAAGCTTTGGTTTTTTGGAGTTGGTTACATAAGCTTTGTGCCGCTATGGTTTTTGAATGGAGGAATGATGGGTTCAATTTACCCGTTTTATTTTGTGATGTTTTTTATGGGGTCGATCATATTCGAAGCCAAGCATCAAATTGGGTTCGTAATCAGCCTATTATTTCATCTTAGTCTCATTCTATTTTTAGAATTCCTTTTTCCTGAGTGGTTGTTTGAATATGCCTCTCTGGAAAACAAAAAAGTGGATATGATAGTGACCATGTATGTGGCATTTATCACGCTCAGCATTTTGCTCGTCATATTCAGGTTAGCTTATGACCGAGATAGGGTTAAGTTGCTGAATACTCAACAAATTCTAGATAAATCGAACCTGATGCTTAAAGAGGCAAAAGAAGTTGCGGTAAATGCATCTCAGGCAAAATCTAATTTTTTGGCGCAAATGAGTCATGAATTGAGGACACCGCTCAATACCATAACCGGAGCTGCAGATTTGTTAAGTAAAGGTGCTTTAGATAAAGAACAGCTCGAATTCGTGAAACTTATGAAAGAAAGCAGCTCTGTGTTGCTAAATATAATATCTGATATTCTTGATTTATCGAAGGTAGAGGCATCAAAAGTGGAACTATTTGAGGCTTCAGTAGATTTTTCCGAACTGCTCGAAAACATGTCCAAGTTTGCGCAGTTTAAAATTGTAGAATCAGAAAAAAACATTGATTTTAAACTTGAAGTATCTGATGATTTTCCGAAATACTTGAAACTTGATGAAGTTAGGGTTCGACAGATTATCATCAATTTGATTTCAAATGCGCTAAAATACACCGAAAACGGGGTCATTAAATTGAAAGCGGAAGTTGAATACAGCGGTGACAAAGAGTTTATTAAAATTGCCTTGATCGATACAGGTATTGGCATAGAAAAAGGATTAATCGAAAAAATATTACAGCCGTTTTTTCAAGTAGATGGTTCTAAAAAATCAAGCGCCAAAGGGGTTGGTTTGGGCTTAGCAATTTGCAAAGGTTTGATTGATATAATGGGCGGTGAGCTTTCAATTAAAAGTTCAATTGGTGAAGGATCAACATTTGAGTTCTTGATTCCGATGAAAGTAGCAACCTATCGTGAGATAAATAAGAATTTCATTCCAATACCTAATGAAGCCCAAGTTTTAGAGTCTACAAAAGTGTTACTTGTAGAAGACAATGTTGTTAATCAGTTTATTCTTAGTAAGATACTTCTGAGTATGGGTGTTGAGCCAGTAATAGTAAATAATGGACTAGAAGCTTGTGAGGCGGTTAGAAATGACAAATTCGATATAATACTGATGGATGTGCAAATGCCAATAATGAATGGATTGGAAGCTACAAAAGCTATTCTAGCTGATCCTTTGGTTTATCCGAAACCACATATCATAGCCATTACAGCAAATGCGCTAAAAGAAGATGAGCAAGATTGTTTAAAAGCGGGTATGAATGATTTCATTTCTAAACCCGTTTCTTTTGAAAAATTAAGAGAACGCATAAGACACGGATTGGGAGTTATTTCCACTCGTATTTAGCGCAAAAAAAAGCCGAAGTGCTTAACTTCGGCTCTTGGATTATTTCTTCAAGTATGCTGAATCAAATATGCTTCTAAATTTCTCGAAGCGCGGAATAGAAACATTTCTTACATAGGAATTATCAGGGTTATGCTTTACGTAATCCTGATGATAATCTTCAGCAGGCCAAAATTTCTCAATTTGCTTCACCTCAGTTACGATAGGGTTGTCCCATTTTCCACTGTTTGAAAGGTTTTCAATAGCACTAGTAATGATTTCTTTTTCTGAATCGTTGCTATAAAATGCAATAGAACGGTATTGCCTTCCTGCATCAGGTCCTTGTCTATTAGCAGTAGTAGGGTCGTGGCTAGCATAGTATGCGGCAACTAAGGTTTCGAAACTCACTTTAGTTGGATCATAAAAAATCATGACACTTTCGGCATGAGTGGTTTTACCAGCTCCAACTTGCTCATAAGTTGGGTTGGATTCTGAGCCGCCAGCATATCCAGAAATCACCTCTCTCACTCCAATAAGTGACTCAAACACTTCTTCTACGCACCAAAAACAGCCAGAAGCAAAATAGGCTACAGCTTCACCTTTTTGTTTTTCGGTTTCGCTGCTCTGTGAAATGGGTTCATTTTGGGTTTTAGCATCCGCTGTTGAGCTGGGTTCATTTGTATTAGCGCAAGCTAAAAGCGCAACGAGCATAAAAGCAGAACTGAATATTTTTTTCATATTGGGTAGTTATTTAAAATGAGAGAAGAAGACAGGGTAACTTCCTTTCAAAGAAACATGCTACAGTAATAAGTACAATTCGCAAGCTTTAGTGTTCTTCTCGTTTCATTTGCTCAATCCAAGCGAGTGCTCTTCTTGAATCAGAGAAAACTTTGGTAGGAATTTGTGGTTTTTTGAGCTTTAGATAGAAGTTTGACATCAATTTTAATTCAGGGCTGTTAAGTACAAATGCGTCAGCAATGATATGTTCTTGGCGTTTTTTGCTTGCATAAAAATCGAAAACATCAGCACTAGGTTGCAGCTTGGCGTTCATAATGTTTAAGAGGTAGTATTTCCCCTTTACCAGCTCATTACACGTTTTTAATATCACCTCTGCTTTTTCTGTAGTCAGCGGCATATTCACATTCAATTCGTATTGTACAACATCCTGCTGTAGAAGTTGTATTACGCAAAAATCAAGCTCAATTTTCTTTTTAGTATCCACCTAAAAGTGCAGTTTTAAGATTGTTAACGGTGAGTGGTTTTTCTAAAAAACCAATGATACAGTTGAATCTGCTTGAACGTTCGATATCGCGTCTTAAATTGGATGAAGAAACCATAATAACATTTAGGTTATCAAGATCTTCAAACTCCTCTTCAAGTTCCTCCAAGATTTCAAATCCAGTTTT
>JANRBI010000070.1:4908-8206 GCA_030727625.1 Salibacteraceae bacterium | reverse complement strand
CACAAGATCGCCAGGAATGATTTCGCCAGAAGTTTTATGCTCAGATATAAGCACCTTTGGTCGAGCGCCACCAGCAGAAGAACCTATTTTAAAAACGTTCAACAACGATTCGTGGCTTAGCGATCCAAGTTGCGCGTCTGATTTTTGATCAAGTACTTGTTTTAATACTTCGATAATTTCCGCCAAATCAATGGTTGAAGAACTTGGTAATTCTTTCGCAGGTTCATATTCTAGTGCTCCCATGCCCCTTTTAGCCACATAAGCCAACTGCTCTAAAACCGAAATTTGATGGAAATTTTTGTTTTTAGAAGTTAGCCATTTTTGAAAAATCAAATTACCAAACACATCTGGCAATGAATCAGCAAACACAGGCGGTAATCCTCTGAAAGTAGAGGTATTATATTGCGCAAAAACTTGTGATGTAGACACTCTTTTAAGGACACTTTGAACTGGAAAAAGATTCAAAAAATGCTCGCTTTTGAGAAATTCAGTTGAATACTGAAAATAGCTTCTATTGCGGTGTTCGTCCAAACCCAAACGACCGATTTCCTTGTCAAAACAAGAGACGGATATGATCGCATTCTTTGCCATTTATCAATAAAGAGATTCAATATTTTCTGCTGCATCTACTTCGCTAACGATCAATTGATGAAGCCCACTTAGCAAATTAAAATGTTGCAACACTTTCAAAAGCGTATCCATGGTAAAATTCTTACCCGCCTCTAAGTTTTGAATCGTGATTCTAGAAATTGCTAATCGCTCAGCAAGCTGCTCTTGGGTCAAATTCTCGGCCTTTCGTTTGGCTTTAACAAACCTGCCGACACCCATTTTCACATCCTTGATATTAACGTTAGCTCCAATCAATTTTAGCATATTATAATATGCAATATTACATATTTACAACGAAATGCATGTTTTAATATGTGAAAAAACACACTTCTAAAATTTGAAATTGGTTAAGGCAACGTTGATCCATTGCCGCAAGGCTCTCTTTTAGGTTTAATGCTGTGGGCGAAAACTAGTTTTTATAAAACTGATACCTCAATCCTACATTTACAATCAATGAAACATCTTCGCCAGCTGTGTCCCAATAGTTTGAACCACGCAAAGAATTAGCAACATCGGCCCAAAATAGTCCTGGTTGCGCCTCAAACCTTAACCGGTCACCAAGTTGCTGTGAAATCAGAAAGGCAGCCGAAATACAGATGAATGGACTATTTTCGACATAAGGATTATCTCCCTCAGAACCTACACCTGTAGTGAATCTGTAGCCTACAGCCGTTTTTTGAGCCCTATTTATCTGCTCAACTCCCAATTGAAAGGAATTCATTTTTAAAACTCGGTTTGGACTAAAATCTCTCTGCAAACTGTATTCAATTTGATTATAAAGTGCTACCAATGCAATGCTCGAATCGTTTTCTGCCAAGCTTAAGCCAAATGCATATGAAAACGGATAAGAAAACCTAACTGACGAACCCTGAAACCGTTCTACCATATTCATGAATCCTGAGCCTATGCCCACTTGGCCTTCTAAAATTTGGGCATTTGACGAAAGTGAAAAACAAACGAATACAAGGATGAATAGCTTTTTCATGGGAAAATGTTCTTGATTATGTAACTGTATGAAGCTAAAATAAACTACAGTACAATGGACTTCTCGAAACAGTAGCTATTCTCAACACCAGCATATTGTCCATAATTATCAATGATCTGAAAACCGTATTTCTTATACAATGCAATGGCTTCTGGTTGGTGAATTCCCGTTTCGAGCACTAAACGCTGGTAATTCAATGCTCTGGCCCAAGTTTCAATTTCGGATAATATACGTTGAGCAAAACCTTTACCTCGCGCGGCTTCTCGGGTATACATGCGCTTCACCTCCATCGTGTTTTCATCAAATGGTTTTATAGCTCCACAAGAAACAGGTATGTCATTTTCTATCACCAACACCACTTTAAACGAAAAATTTACATGATTGTATTGCGCATAAAAGTCCGCGTCTTCACCATCGCGAATCGCTAAATCTCTATCTAAAAGTTTCACCAATTGTGTGAATCTTGGATCATCAGCGGTGGTTCGGATGGTGCGCATAAAGTTTGAGTTCAGTGTATTAGTCAAAGATAAACTTGTGCCCAAAAAATCGATTTTCTACATCTCTTCGTTCAAACTCAAACCTGTTGCTTTTTCGATGAATTGGTGCAAAACCACCATTTGAACATAGCCCGTTTTCTTTCCAAAATAAGCTACCAAATAGAGCGACAAAAACATGGCAACAAATACTGGAAGCAGCCATAAAATGCCCGCAGGTTTGTGTAGTGTGAGGTAAGAAAGACCAAGCATGGCAACGATAATAGCGGCAAATCCAATAACGGAGTAAAAGAATACAAACATGGTCCAAACCGCAGGCTTAGGTCCATACAAACCGCGCACCTCGGTGCCTTTGTCGGTTTTCTCAATGGTCATTCGCAGCCTTGGCGACCAATAATGCAATTGATCAACGGGTAAGCTGAGCGAAGCAAATTGATCGTAAACCTTGCCTCTGCACTTGGCATTTTCTTGTGCCAATGCATCTTGAATGCGCTGCTTAATTGTTTCTGGCGGCTCAGTGGTCAATACAGAAAAACGTGGCCGCACATGGACTATCGTTATTTGCTCTGCTTTTATTTCGCTCATTTGGTGGTGGTTGGTGGTGGTGGTTGGCAGTTGATTCAGCTCAAATTTAATTTGGTTTTGGTTGCTAAAACCAGAACTGATCAATGTCAGAAAAAGAAAAGCGGCTTGAAAGGTTGCACCCCCAACACCGCTTCTCCGACCTAACTAAACAGCTCTTATTAATCCAACTCCAAGTTTCCTTGGCTTAGTTTGATGTCTATTCTTCTATTTCCTGGATTGCTGCCAACGGTTCCTGCTTTTTCAATGCTCATCATTTCTTTTTCGTTTTGTGTCAATTTGCTGTTTGATGGCACATCCAAGTTGCCCATCGTAACCAAGCAATGAAAGCTGTAAGAAACACCATTCGCCACTTCCACTTCTACTTCACCTGCTTCTGCATCAATTTCTACATTGGTAAAACTCGATTCAATTTGATCGATTTCAAAGCCACCATAGCTCACATCGGCTTTTAATGAATTGGTAACCGAACCTATTTCTATGTTTGAAAAATTTGATTTCAAATTCAAAACTCCTACTAAATCAAGATCTAAATTATCGTAGGCCGACTTCAATTCTAACTGATCTGCGGCATCAATATCAAGGTTAGAAAACGAAGATTCAATCTTGATTTTCGCACTGTGGTTTA
>JANRBI010000070.1:0-4808 GCA_030727625.1 Salibacteraceae bacterium | reverse complement strand
GTATAATCAATATTCAGATCTGCATTATTGACCTTGTTCATGTTGTTTAAACTGGTTTGAATACTTAGCGTTCCGCCATTGATTCGCTCAATAATTTCAATTTTATCGAGCATTTTCTGAGCCGATGATTCAGAGGATAAATTCACATGAATCAGCACTTTTACCTCGATGTTTTTTTGGTCGCCAGTAGTTACCAGTATTTTACCATACTTATTACTGATTTCAATGTTTTGAAAATCGCTAGCGGTATAACTTCCGACCCAAGTTTTCTCAAATTCTTTGTTTGAATTTTTAGCCAAACTTGAAAAAGAAAGAACTAAAAATGCGAGGAAAATATTAAGCGTTTTCATGGGATGTTTGATTTTGATGTTGTTGGTATTTCTGAATAAAAAGCAAGTGCTTTTCGAGTAATTGTAAACGTGTTCGGTAGTTTTCGATCATGCTCGTAATGATGCGCTGATCGCCTGGATGCGCTGCTAATTCTGATTTCAAATAATCGTACTGCTGCTCCAATAAATCTAAATTCTTATTCAATAATTCAATCTGATTTTGGTCTGCACCAAAGGCTGAAAGCATGGTTTTAGATTGGAGTATTTCTTCGGTGTAAAACGCTTCTACATCAGCCATTTCGCTAGAAACTTCTTTCAGCGCCATGCTCGTGTTTTCGGTTTCTTGTGGTGCATCGGGTAGGTTTTTCATAACTGCTGCAACACCCACAAAAAGCACAATTACTGCTGCTGCCCACCAAATCATCCGCAGCGGATTTGAGCGCTCTTTTCCAGCAAGTTTCTTTTCAAAAACCAGAGCATGCTTGGCACTTGGCTCAGCATCGTCAAACTGCATGCGCTGCTCTCGAATGTATTTTTCAAACGAATCTTCCATCAGTTTTTGCTTATTAAAAGTTGTTTCAATTGGTTGCGACCACGGTTGTATTGCGACCGAGAAGTAGAGCTAGTGATCGATAGTATTTCCGCGATTTCTTCGTGGTCAAATCCTTCGAATAAATAAAGAGAAAGCACCAATCGATAACCATCGGATAAGGTTTCCATGGCTGCTTTTATTTCTTGCACCGAATAAGGCAAATCTTGCTTTTCAGGTTCAATTTCAGGTGTGGTTTCCAAGCCATCAACAAATCCATCATAGGTTGCTTTTTGGCGCAGGCTGTTGATGCTTTTGTTTACCACTATTCGCTTTAGCCAAGCAGTAAACGTGCTCAAATCTTGCAAACTTGGCAAGTCATTGAAGGCTTTCAGAAACGATTCTTGCATCAAATCTTCGGCTTCAAAACGGTCTTTCACAATTCGCAGAGCAGTGTTATACATGGCTTTGTAATAAAGATGATACACCTGCATTTGCGCATGCCGATCACCGCTTTTGCATCGTTTCAGCATATCAGCATGTATGCTCTGAACCGATGAAGGCGAAGTGGTTTGCATGTTATTAGAGGTTGTTTTCATCCTGTTTTCAAGCTAAAGACAAGTGCCAAAATGAAGTGATGCATGAATAGGAAAATACTTTGAAAATAATTTCACCTCAATCATGAAATAAGGCTTTTCTAAAACTTCATTATTCAGCCCAAAGCCTTTATCAACAATGCATTAAGCTAGTTTCAAAATAGATTTTGCTTTCAAAACAAAAAATATTGAGTAATCATTCCAACGTCTACTCTTTACTTGCTTTCGCAAAAGGGTTGTAATCTAAACAGCGATCTACCCAATTGTCTAAGTCTTCATCGTAATCATAGCCATCGGCATCGATAAATAGGTAGCCTTTCATTGGCTTACCGCTAAAATCTATTGGGCGTGCTCCAGGCAATTTGAGATGTTTGTGCGTGTCGTCTGGGTTGAGGCGCACCATCAGATCATTCTTTATAATACCGATGCACATTTTATCATCTACCATAAAACATAAACCACCCATCATTTCAAGCGCTCGGTAGTTTACCTTGCGCAAGTCAAGCGCTTGTCTTAATCGGTCTGCTAAAAATTGATCGTACGCCATACCAGAATCATTTATCGATTTGGAAAAATAAGACAAAGCATTGGAAACAATTCATTGAAAATATGCTCACACGGCAACACATAAAAGCACTTATCGCAATGCCAAGTATTGGCCTACAGAAATCTGTAATGCCCTATCCGGCCTTTGCGCTTGAAACGGATCAAAACGAAATGCAAAATGCATTTATCGAAGTGAGCAACCAGCGCTTTGGTCATCAGATGGAAAGCTTGTTTTTACAGATCATCGAGCACATGCCAAACTATGAATTGGTGATCGAAAACCTTCAAATTTTTGATGGGAAAAACACGCTTGGCGAATTGGATTTCATTGTAAAAAATCACACAACTGAAAAACTCATTCATATAGAACTTGCGGTAAAGTTTTACATATACGAACCCAATGACAATGAATTAGCGGGTTTTGTTGGTCCAAATCATCACGATTCGCTGCTCGATAAAGTCAAAAAACTCAGAGATCATCAATTCCCACTTTTACAGCACTCACAAGTAAAAAACATGCTCGAAAGCTTGGGCATCGAGTCAGAAAACATTCAGCAACAGCTCTGTTTAAAAGCATTTGTTTTTGTTCCTAAA
Organism: Salibacteraceae bacterium; assembly: GCA_030727625.1. Lineage (GTDB taxonomy): Bacteria > Bacteroidota > Bacteroidia > Flavobacteriales_G > Salibacteraceae > SHAN690. The sequence continues at coordinate 2,214 of JANRBI010000070.1, read as the reverse complement.
GGCTTAGAATTTCATGCTTTCGCAGAAATAAACAATGCGTGTATTGCAGGAACATACATCAAACAGGAAGCATTTACAGAAAGTGAATTCGGAGCTTCTGAATTTCATTTCCCAGCAAAAACAGACTGGATTTTAACCCCAAATGATTTACCAAATTGGCTTTCGTTTAGCCAAGCTCAACTGTTGCTACAAGGCTTTTTAGAAAATAAAAATGCCCCAATGGTTTGGATTAAAAACCATCAGGGCATTTCGAGAATGTTTATCGTGGAATAGCCTAACGCTTAGGTCTATAAACCGTAAATACACGGCTTACATTGAATCCGAAGTGGATATCGCCATCAAGCCAGCTGCCTCTGGTTTCGGTTAAAAACGCAGGCTCAACCATTCCAGTAGAATTGGTCAAGTGCAATTGAAATACGTGACCACCCGTTTCGATGTCAAAACCAATCGACAATGAGTTTTTGTACTGTGCATCTAATTGACCAGGAAGCGCATAATAATACTCAGCATTAATGGCAACGCGCTTGCTTAGTTTTATGCGACCAGCAACGCCCATTAAAAGCACATCGTTAGATTCTGCCTTGGTTTGCACAAAGTTTCTGTGCACGTGTGTCGGCATTATTTGAAGCGAAAATGCATCGTTAAACTTTCTACCAATGATAATTTGATTGGTGTAAAGCAATCGGTGCGAGAAATAATAGGGTTGCTGTTCTACATTGTTTTTAGGATTGGCATCAATCGCAAAATCTGAAACAAATAAGGCTGAAATTGGAATGTTTTTTACACCCGTTTGCTGTCTTAAAAACTTCACTTTGGCAAAACCATCATAGTATTTTATCGCGCCACCGTTGCGACCAATACCTACGTTTAACCATTTGGTCAATCCATAGTCAAAACCAATGCGCATCAGCGCATTGTCAAGTCCAAAAGCATTTAATGCGCCCGAATTAAGTGTGCCAAAACGATGCGAAATTTTAAAATCCATGACACCATGTGCATTCATTTCAAATGAATGGCCATTGATGATCCGCGTAGTTTTAAAACCAGCAGTTGCGTAAACAGGTTGTGGTTCCTCTTCGCCCAGCATATCAAGCATATCATCTTGAGCAGTAAGACTGGTCGGAATAAAAAAGGCCCCGAAAGCAATCAGGGCCAATATGTGCTTAAACTTCATGTGTTATTTTTTGAAAATAGCTAAAGCAACGTCAATCGTTACTTCTAATTCTTTAGCGATTTTTTCACGAACAGTATTTGGAATTTCAATTTTATAATCTTCGGGATTTACCATCATTTTAGATTTCAAAACATATTTCCCATCCTGTTTCGTTACCGTTCCTTTCTCAGAAATTTCTTTAGCCACTCCGTGCATTTCAAGCATACCTTTTACGGTAACTTCCATTGGTTTAGCACCAAATTTTGAAGCATCAAAACCAACAATTTCACCTTTAAAAGTAGACTTAGGAAAAGTGTTTGACTCCATGTAATTTTCATTGAAATGCTCTTCCATCAATGCTTTTTCAAATTCAAATGATTTGATCAAAGCAGAGAATTCAAGCTTACCAGTTGCTTCGTCTAAAATAGCTGTAACCTTATGGTTTTCAGCTGCTATATCTTCAATTGGCGTTGAGCTATAAAACTTGATATAACCATCACGGGTGAAGTATTTGTCTTGAGCAGATGCACCAAACGCTAGAAATAAAGCCAGTGCAGAAATGATTGTCGTTTTCATATTATGTGTATTGTTTATGGTTTTTATTTTACAATTGATGCGCGCTTCAACTCTAATACGCCACCTGGCATCATCGATTCAGCATCGCCATTAAATCCTGAGCAAACGCCTTTTACGGTAATGTTACCTGCTATTTCGCTTGCTTCCATTGGGTTTTGAAAAGTGCAACTAACTACGTACATATCATCTGAGCTGATTTTAACGCCAGTTACTTTGCCGTCTGTCTTCTCAATATCCATAACTGGGCCAGAAATTTCAATCACTTGATCAATGTACTTTGCTGCTGAAGCAGTTTGGTCATCTAAAAATTCTTGAACCGCGTTATCTGCAGTCAAGGAAAATGCAGCTTCAATATCGGCCGTTTCATCATGGCCTTTGCTGAACAAATAAGTTCCGATTCCGAAACCTATGGCAGCTGTAAGAATCAATATTGGTATGAGTTTTTTCATCGTTTGGTTGGTTTAGTTTTCTGGGTAGTTATTATT
>JANRBI010000069.1 GCA_030727625.1 Salibacteraceae bacterium | reverse complement strand
TTTAAGGATCAAATCAATTGGGTGAAAGACGAAGCGCTAAAGACACCTCCACAAGGTATAATCGCAGCCATTGAAGGCATGCGACTTAGGCCAAATCGTGAGCTTTTGCTGAAATTCCCACCTTATCCGGTTCATATTATTGCTGGGCAAAAAGATCCAAGAATCAGCCTTGACGAATGCGTTTATCTTTCAGAAATCTCAGAATTTGTTCAGTTGCACGTTATTAAGAATTGTGGTCATATGAGTTATATTGAAGACCTAGACGAAACTGTCAAACTGTTGAAGAAGACCCTTTAATGAAGTTGATAAAAGTCAATCTTTGACTAGACGAGCATCATTTGTAGGTTTTTATGTCAGATGCAAATTTGTACATCTAATTACAAAACCTACCATTATGGATACGCTTCATCACACGCTCAGCGCAAATTCAGTGCGCGAAAACAGAACTACTACTACCCAAAATTGGCTCAATAAAATGGAAGCCCAATCAGAGTTTAATCGCTACGGAATCACTTCAATGTTTTTCTTGTTGATTGGAATTTTTGGAGGAATTACCATTGCTATTTCCGCTTATGCGCATTTATGGCAAATTACCGTAATTGCAATGTTTACAATGCTTTCATTGTCTTTGATGCTTGCAGTAGCACCCATGAAATACATTTTACGAGTTACGGCTGTTACGCTTTTGCTAGATCTTTTGATTCTAATGCTCAACGCTGTGCTTTAAAAGGAAAAAGGGTTGGAGTCGTTTTTAAAACGACTTCCATCCTTGTGCTTTTATCTCAACTTCTTCGCCTTGTGGGAAAACCAGACGAGCGCCTTGGCTGTCATCTTCCATATAGCCGATTATTTTCACTTCAGGCATCGCGTTCACTTTGTGAAAATCTTCTTGCTTTACAGTAAAAAGTAATTCATAATCTTCACCACCATTCATGGCGCAAGTGCTTGGTTCCATGTTAAACTCCTTAGCTTGAATGCTTACCGTTGCATCAATTGGTAGTTTGTCTTCATAAATGCGAGCACTACAATTGCTTTGTTTGCATAGGTGAAGCACTTCGGAACCCAAACCGTCTGAAATGTCCATCATGGAAGTCGGAACAATGCCTTCTTTTTCTAAAAGTTCTACAATATCAATGCGAGCTTCTGGTTTTAAAATGCGTTCCAATACATAATCGTTGCCTTCTAAATCAGGCTGAACATCTGGGTTTTCTTTCCAAATTTGCTTTTCACGCTCAAGCAATTGCAAGCCGATATAAGCAGCTCCTAAATCTCCGCTTACGCAAATAAGATCTTTGTCTTTTGCACCGTTTCGGTAAGTGATTTTATCTTTTGCTACTCGGCCAAAAGCTGTAACACTGATCGTCAATCCGCTTAGGCTTGAAGTGGTGTCACCACCAATCAAGTCCACGTTAAATTTTTCACAAGCCAGCAGTATTCCAGCATAAAGCTCATCAACAGCTTCTACAGAAAAGCGATTTGAAATAGCTAATGAAACCGTTACGTGAGTTGCCGTTCCGTTCATGGCACAAATGTCACTCACATTCACCGAAATAGCTTTGTAGCCAAGGTGTTTTAATGGAGTATAAGACATGTCAAAGTGAATGTTTTCGGTCAATAAATCCGTGCTGATCAATTCGTAATAATCACCACGATCTATCACAGCAGCATCATCACCAATACCTTTTACAGTGTCTTTTTGTTTGAGTTCAACGGCTTTTGTAATGCGTTCTATTAAGCCAAATTCTCCTATCTCGTCAAGTTCTGTTCTGTCGCTCATGGCTATTTATAAAAGTTCATTTCGTCTATATACTTCACCACTTTTTCTGTCAAAAGATAGCGCACGTCTTTTCCTTCTTTGATCGATCTTCTGATAAAACTCGCGCTCAATTTCATGAGTGGAGCATCTATCATAGTCACGTTTTCTAAATCTAAAAGTGGACTTCTAGATTCGGTATTCACGCTCAAATTTTCGTCACTTTCTACTCTTGGATATACCAGAATGGCGTAGTTATTTAGAATCTGTTCGTAGTTTTTCCATTTCTGAAGCGTATTCAAATTGTCTTCGCCCATGATAATGGTGAAGTCATAATCAGGATATTTCTCGCTCAGCGAAACCAATGTGTGTATGGTGTAGCTAGGTTGAGGTAGGTCAAACTCAACGTTTGAAGCCTCAATGTTTGGATTGTCATCTACGGCTATTCTTACCAAAGCCAAGCGGTGGTAGTCAGCTAACAAAGAAGCCTTAGGCTTGAGTGGGTTTTGTGGCGTTACCACAAACCAAACTTGGTCAAGGCCAGCATTCTGAACCATATGATTGGCAATGATCAAATGCCCCACATGTATGGGGTTGAACGTGCCAAAGTATAATCCTATTGATTTTTTCATTGTTCTAAAAACGCTGTCACAGCTTTATATGCATCGCTAATGGCTGTTGCCAAATCATCGTTTACAACAGTTATGTCAAATTCTCCTTGAAGCGAAATCTCCTCTTCTGCTTTGCTAATGCGCAAGGCTATTTTTTCTGGTGTTTCGGTGCTTCTTTTAGTGAGTCGCTCTTGCAGTGTTTCTACTGATGGTGGTTGCACAAAAATAGAAAGAGCTTTTTCGCCAAGATGTTTTTTAAGATTTAAACCTCCATACGCGTCAACATCAAAAATAACGGCATTGCCATTGGCAGCAATTCTGTCAATTTCAGAGGCTAAAGTTCCGTAAAACTGATCTGGGTATACTTCTTCCCATTCTAAAAAGGCTTCAGCTTCTACTTTTTCTTTAAAGCCATTAATGCCTAAAAAGTAATAGTCTTTGCCGTCAACTTCATTTGCGCGTGCGTCTCTGCTACATGCTGAAATTGAAAATTCCAGCGGCAGCTTTTTTTCTAAAAGCGCGCGTACGATTGTGGTTTTACCTGCACCCGATGGTGCCGAAAAAATGATGGCTTTTCCTTGCGGATTCAATGTTGCTTACTGTTTCACAGAACGTTGAGCACTTGCTCCTTGATTTTTTCAAGTTCGTCCTTCATTTCAACTACCACGCGTTGCATATCAGAGTTTTGCGATTTACTGCCTAGCGTGTTTATTTCACGTCCCATTTCTTGAGCTATAAACGAGAGCTTTTTTCCTTTCAGATGCTCTTCGGCTAGTGTTTTCAAGAAATAATCACAATGGGCTTGCAAACGTACTTTCTCTTCGGTAATATCTAGCTTTTCGAGGTAATAAATAAGTTCTTGCTCGTATCTATCTGAGTCAAACTTTTGCAAATCTTTTATTTCATCAATGCCAGCTTGCAGTTTAGCTCTGATTTTTGCCAGGCGTTCCACTTCAAGTGGCTCAATGCTTTTCAGTAATGAGGCTATTGATTCGGTGGAAGCGCGCAATACAACTTCAAGTTTGGCGCCTTCCTGTGCTCTAAAACCATCGGCCATTTCTAGGCTTTTTTCAAGACCGCTTACCAAGGCTACGTATTCATCTTCATCCAAGTCTTCTGAAACGGGCTTAAGCGTATCAGGCAATTTGGTTATTAAAGCAATGTATTCAGTGGCAGTATCTGCTCCAGGTTCTTCTAGTTCTGCTTCAATTTTTTTGATGCGATCGTAGTAGGTTTTTACCAGTTTGTCGTTCAAATTGGTTGAAGCTTCGCCAGGAGCTAAATCGCGTTGAATACTCAAATCAATTTTACCTCGGTGAAGTTTGTTTGAGAGTAAATCGCGCAGTTCAAATTCTTTTTCACGGTAAATGGCCGGCATGCGCACGTTCAAATCAGTTTGTTTTGAATTCAGTGAACGTATTTCTATGGTTAACACGCGGCCTTTGTAAGATACCGAATGCTTGCCATAACCGGTCATGGAGTGCGTCATAAAGAGAACCTATTTAAAGTTTTGATAAGGATTGTTAAGTGCATCACTTGTTTCTGATGATTTAAAACCAACAATTACGGAAACACAGCCATTTTGTTTCAAATTTGGGTCAGTACCAATATTTGGAACTACAATGCGCATTTTAAGAGATTGAGTCGATTCAACACTAAAATCAAATACGTTGGAGTTTGCGTCTTTGCTGGTGTAGATAATGTTGTTTGCGTAATCTCTTATTTCGAAGTAAGCCACACTCGCAATTACTTCTTGAGAACATAATACCAAGCGATAATCTTGGCCTTCATAAAAGGTTTGTGTAAGCGTTGCCTCCTCACCTTCAAACATTACAGCACCATTATATGACCCATTGTTAGTGTAGGTTTGAAGTGTGCTGAAACACTTTTTTTGGGTGAACATTTTGCATTGTGCATTTGCAGAAAACTGCAAGGCAACTAGCATAACGAGGGATAGTGCTAGGGTGTAGGTTTTCATCATGACTCAATCAATTTGGCCCTCACATCTTTAGCGGCCTTCATTAATCTTTTTAAATCTTCTGTGGTGTAATTCAATTCTGTTTTACCACCAATAATAACTTTTCCAGAAGCATCATCCGTTTTCATGGTTGAAGATTTTACCTCAACATTAAGGGTGGCAAACACATCTAAAAGCGGTGCGAAAACTTCGTATGATTCAGATACAATGTCATTTTCAGCATACTTTTTAAAGAGTTCTTGCAATTGCATTGCAGTGAATTTTTGCTCTACTAGTCTTTTAGCAATTTCTTGATCGATGTTGTTCAGATCAATCAGCTCAGCACTTATATACACACCTTCTACCCAGCCTGAACCTAAGATGAGCATTGCCAATTCGTTGCGGTTGTTTTCTTTAAGCGAGCTATTTGTTTCCCAATACACTTGGGTTAAAATTCCCATAATGGAATCACGATTCCCGAGATTCTCATTTGCGCGCTCTATAAATTCGGCATTGTAGGCATCTTCAACTCCTACTTTGCTGGCCAGCCTTTTGGCGGCTGCCAATAGTTTAATGGCATCTTGTTTTTGTTCGTAGAGACCGCTGTAGCTGAGATCTGCTCCATAAACACCGAGTGCAAAAGCTTGCTTTTGAAGCGTTTGATAATCGTTCGCTCTTTGTGGATTTAAGATCAAATCTTTTCTGAATTCACCACCACTTGATTTGATTAGTGTGGTCATTTCAACAGGTGAGGGCAACGCGTAAAAAATGTCTTTGGCCTTTTCATAAACATCTTCTCCAATAGGAGTTTGCTGCAAGATAGGCTCGGTTACTTGTTTCTTATTTTCGCTGTCATCACCTCCGCATCCCGTCAAGGAAAGCATGATCAAGCCAATGAGGGAAAGCTTAATTTTATTCATAATGCAAGAGTTGGGGCAAACGTACGCTTATTGCGCAATCAAGCTAGTGTGCTTCTAGCCAATTATTACCATTATTAATGTCTACAACCAAAGGCACTGCTATTTCATACGCTGTTTCCATCTCTTTTTTGATGATAGGAATAATGATTTCGAGCTCGTCTTTGTGTGCATCAAACACCAATTCATCATGCACTTGCAACAGCATTTTGCTTTTGAAGTTTTCTGTTAGAAAAACACGGTGAAGGTTGATCATTGCCAACTTTATAATATCAGCTGCGCTTCCTTGAATCGGGGCATTTATGGCATTTCGCTCGGCCGCACCACGTACTGTGAAGTTGCGCGAATTGATGTCTGGCAAGTAGCGTCTGCGGCCCAAAAGTGTTTCGGCATAGCCTTTTTCTTTTGCTAATGCGATGCTTTGTTCTTTGTAAGTGGCAATTCCAGGAAACTGCTCAAAATAATTATCGATGATCTCTTTTGCTTCGCCACGAGAGATATTCAAATTTTCGGCTAAGCCAAAAGCTCCTTGGCCGTAAGCGATTCCAAAGTTTACAGCTTTGGCCTTGCTACGTTGCTCGCGATCTACTTCTTCTAGCTTCACGCCAAACACTTTCGCGGCTGTGGCAGCGTGAATATCGTATCCGTTTCTAAAGGCTTCTTTCATGCCTTCGTCACCGCTCAAGGCCGCAATAATGCGCAATTCTACTTGAGAATAATCCGCAGCTAGAATAGTGTAATCTTCGTTTCTTGGGATGAAGGCTTTTCGCACAAATCGACCGCGTTCGGTGCGAATCGGAATATTTTGAAGGTTAGGATTATTGCTCGACAAACGGCCTGTTGCAGCCACGGTTTGCATATAGTTGGTGTGAATGCGCCCCGTTTTTGGATTTACCATTTCTGGTAAACTATCCACGTAAGTGCTTTTCAATTTTTTCACCGAACGGTATTCCAAAATCAATGGAATAATCTCGTGCTTGTTGGCGAGTTTTTGAAGCGTGTCTTCGCGCGTTTCGTATTGTCCAGTCTTGGTTTTCTTGGCTTTTTCATCAATTTTTAAGTGATCGAAAAGCATTTCGCCCAGCTGTTTTGGCGAATCAATATTGAAATCGATTCCTGCCAATTCACGAATATTTTCATGAAGCTCAAGTGCCTCTTTTTCCAGTTCTATTGAATAAGCATTGAGTGCAGGCACATCTAAGTTGATGCCTTCAATCTCCATATCGGTGAGCACAGGAATAAGCGGAGCTTCTATTTCTGTAAAAAGCTTTACCAAATGGTCTTTGTCGAGCTCGGCTTCTAGTTTTTGCTTTAGTTGAAGGGTAATGTCAGCATCTTCTGCAGCGTATTCGGTTATTTTATCCAAAGCCACATCGCGCATGGTGCCTTGGTTTTTACCTTTTTTGCCAATGAGTGTTTCGATGCTCACTGGTTTGTAGTTGAGGTAAAACTCAGCCATTTCGTCCATGTTGTGCTTCATGTCTGGATGCAGCAAATAATGCGCAATCATGGTGTCATAAAGCTTTCCAGCTACGCGCACATCATACTGTCGAAGCACTTCAATGTCATATTTTAGGTTCTGACCAATTTTCTCAATGGCTTCATTTTCAAAAAGCGGTTTGAATTCGGCTACTAATTTTTTAGCCTCATCTTGATCAGCGCTTACAGGCACATAATAAGCAGTGCCAGCTTTTATGCAGAAAGACATTCCTACCAATTCTGCTTGCAGCGGATCGATGCCTGTGGTTTCGGTATCGAAGCAAAACGAGGAGGTTGAAGCCAATTTTTCGATCAGCGCTTTACGCGAATCTTGGTCATTGATTAATTGATAATCGTGCACGGCATTCTCCACCGTGTTTTGGGTTGTTGGTATAGCCGCAACTTCTTCTGCTGGTGTAGCATCTTCTTGGTCACCGCCAAAAAGATCGAGCTGACTCGTAGCTTTTTTTGTGGGTTCTTGTGTGATTTGTATTTCAGTGCCTAAAACGCGTTGCGCCATGGTTCTGAATTCTAATTCGGTGAAAATCTCTGTGAGCACTTCAGCATCTGGTTCTTCGCGCGTGAGATCTGTTTCGTTCAGTTCAATCGGCACATCAAGCACAATCGTTGCCAAGTGTCTACTCAAGTAGGCCAGTTCTTTGTTGGCTTCTACTTTTTCTTTCAGCTTGCCTTTCAGTTGGTCAAGATTGGCATACAAACCATCCATACCGCCAAATTGCTGTACGAATTTGATCGCGGTTTTTTCCCCAACTCCAGGAATTCCAGGGATATTATCAACGGCATCGCCCATCATGCCCAAAATGTCAATGACTTGATCTGGACGTTCGATGCCGTATTTATCGCAAATTTCTTGCACACCCATTATTTCAACTCCGCTGCCTTGACGGCCTGGTTTGTACATAAAAATGTTTTCTTCCACCAACTGACCGTAGTCTTTGTCGGGAGTCATCATGTATACTGTGTAGCCCGCTCTAGCTGCTTTTTTTGCCAAGGTTCCGATTACGTCATCTGCTTCAAAACCCTCTACTTCGAGCACGGGAATGTTAAAGCCTTTCACAATCGCTTTTATGTAAGGAATGCTTTTCGAAATGTCTTCTGGTGTGGCTTCGCGGTTGGCTTTGTAAGCAGAATATTGCTCTACACGAAAATTTTCTTGATCGCCACTTGGTGGGTCAAAAACCACCGCAATGTGAGTCGGATTTTCTTTATTCAGTAGATCGAGCAGCGTGTTGGTAAAGCCAAACATGGCCGAAGTATTCATTCCCTTGCTGCTGATTCTTGGATTTGAAATGAATGAATAATACGCGCGGTAAATAAGTGCGTAAGCATCAAGCAGAAAGAGTTTGTTGTCGTTGGCCATGGTGTAAAATCTTTAAGGCCGAAAAATAGAAAAAGCCAGCTGACTGGCACTAGCAAAGTTTGAGAGGGAACAATAATCGTTGCTTTCGGATTTAATAAAGCGCAAGCAAGGAATTACACA
>JANRBI010000068.1 GCA_030727625.1 Salibacteraceae bacterium | reverse complement strand
GTTGGCCGAAGCTGCACTAAAAGGCTACATATCTGGCGATGCACAATCGTTTTACCAAAGTGGAGTAGAGCTGGCTTTTGAATATTGGATGACCGATTTACCAGAAAGCTATCTCACACTTGACTCAGCTGCCTATGGCGCTTTTGGCCAAGATCCAATGGAGCAAATCATCACTCAAAAATGGATTGCGAATACTATTAATGGCTACGAAGGTTGGATTGAATATAACCGCACCGGTTTCCCGAAATTCAAGACCTTGGCTGCAAGTTTGAATAATGATTTAATTCCAACTAGATTACCTTACCCAACGGATGAACAAGCACTCAATACCACAAACTTTGATGCAGCTGCGGCAAATACCAATGGCAATAGTGTGAATGCGAAAATGTGGTGGCAACCTTAAAAAGTTATCAGTCTTCAGTTTGCAGTTGTCAGTCGGTAATTCTGAAAATAATAAAGGCTGAAGACTGAAATCTAGTATCTGAAATCTATAAAATGACAATCCTCCAATGGCAATGGCTACTTCTTGTTTCGCTTAGCGCGATCATGTTTTGGCTTGCGCCAAAGGCCAAAACCATTGCTCAGTTTTTTAGTGCGGAAAATAAAAATGGCGCTAAACCTGGGTTGTTTTTGCTAACCAGCAGCTTGGTTATCAGCTGGATTTTTGCAAAATCGATTACCAATGCGGCCAATTTGGGCAGCGCATTCGGTATTGTTGGTGGTGTGGCTTATGCAGGTTATTATGGTTCGTTCATCGTTGCTGGATTGGTCATTTACAACATGCGTACGCAGGGTGGATTCGAGAGCATTCATCAGTTTTTACAACAAAAATTTGGTAGAACAGCATTGTTGCTGTTCTCCGTATTGATTGCTTTTCGGTTGTTTAACGAGGTTTGGTCAAACACTATGGTCATCGGTAGCTATTTTGGAGACACTGGTTCTTTTGAATATTACGTTTCTATTTTGGTGTTTACCGCGCTTACCTTGGCTTATGTGCTCAAAGGCGGCATGAGCAGTAGCTTGCTTACAGATGCCATTCAAATGGTGCTTTTTGCAGTGTTGCTGGCAGTTATTTTAATAGTGCTTTTGCCTTCAGATTCTCACCAATTGGCCGATTATTTCCAAAGCGGAACATGGACTGCTTCTCAGGGATTGAACCTGCTTTTTGTAGCGTTGATTCAAATGTTTAGCTATCCATTTCACGATCCTGTGATGACTGATCGCGGCTTTATTTCCGCACCTAAAACCACCCGAAGAGCGTTTGTTTTAGCTGGAATAATTGGCGCTGTATGCATTGTGCTATTCAGTTTTGTGGGTGTTTATGCGCAGCTAAACGGCCTAGAAGGACAAGCGCCTGTGGTAGTGGCTCAAACCTTGGGTACAGGCTTAATGTTGGCCATGAACCTGATCATGATTACTTCGGCAGCAAGTACACTTGATTCTACCTTTAGTTCGGTAGCCAAACTCTCGGTGATTGATTTGAAGCTTGCGCAAAAGATTGGAGCCATAAAAGCGGGCCGATTGGCAATGATTGTTGCCGCCATTGCTGGAACTATTCCAGTGTTTCTAAGTGCAGAAATATTATCAGCAACCACCATTAGCGGAACCATGGTGATTG
>JANRBI010000067.1:9228-38485 GCA_030727625.1 Salibacteraceae bacterium | reverse complement strand
GCCGAAAACAAGTTGCTTACAAGCCGAAATGAGGTGATCAATGCCGAAGTTGAATTGCTAAGCATTGAAGCTCAGTATAGAGATGATATTGCCAAAGCATCGAGCGATAAATACACCGCAATGTCAAGCATGTATGATGCCGAAGCAGTGGTGACTAAGCTTCAAAATCAGTTTATGAATTACAGCGTGCGAAATGGTATGTACTATATCACTGCACCGCAAAATGGATATGTAACCAAAGCCTTGCAGAGCGGTATTGGCGAAACCATTAAAGAAGGTGCTGAAATAGTAAGCATCATGCCAGCTGATTATGAATTGGCGGTAGAAATGTATGTGCGCCCGATTGATCTTCCATTGTTGCAAAAAGCAGAAAACGTGCGTATTCAATTTGATGGTTGGCCAGCGATTGTATTCTCGGGTTGGCCAAATACGAGCTACGGAACCTATGGCGGTAAAGTTTTTGCGATTGATAATTTTATAAGTCCAAATGGTTTGTACAGAGTGATGGTAGCTCCAGATACGAGTGAATATGCGTGGCCCAATGCATTGCGCGTTGGCGCTGGAACACACAGTATGGTATTGTTGAAAGATGTGCCAATTTGGTACGAATTATGGCGACAAATCAATGGTTTTCCACCAGATTATTACAACCTCGAAGCGGCAACTAAACCGTCAAAATAAACCCTGATACAGCTAATGACAATCAGTTACAAACTTCGTTTTTCGCTTGCCTTTCTTTTTGCTTTTTCGCTTAGCGCGAATGACTTAAAGGCGCAATCTGAGATGAAAGTGCTTGGTTTTGAAACCTTTTTTGATCAAGTGAGAATGCATCACCCGATGGCGAAGCAAGCGCAACTTCAAAGCGAAATGGGTGATGCATACGTGGCCAAAGCTTGGGGTGGTTTTGATCCTAAGTTTGAAATGGCGCTCGATCAAAAGTATTTTGATGGTAAAACCTATTATCAAACCTTAGACAACACTTTTAAAGTGCCAACATGGTTTGGGATAGATATAAAGGGTGGTTTTGAGCAAAATGCTGGTCAATACTTAAATCCGCAGAACAATACTCCGGCTGCTGGTCTTTGGTATGCTGGCCTTTCGATACCAATTGGCGAAGGTTTGTTTATTGACCAACGCAGAGCAGATTTAAAACAAGCAAAGCTTTATGCGCTGAGCACCCAAGCCGAACAACAATTGATGATGAACCAGTTGATGTTAGAAGCTGGTCAGGTTTATTGGCAATGGTTTTTTGCATACAACCAAGTGCTTGTTTTTCAGGAAGCAATCGTTTTAGCTCAAACCAGATTAGACGCGGTGAAAGCTGAAGTTCGTGCTGGTGATAAATCTGCTATTGATACCGTAGAGGCAGGAATTCAATGGCAAAATCGCCAGTTTGGATTACAACAAGCCCAACTCGATTTTGCAAATGCATCCGCACAATTAAGTGTGTTTTTATGGCAAGATGGACTTGTGCCTCTTGAGTTGGAGGAGAACACGATACCGCAAGCTCAAAGCGATGTATTGCCCGCCAGAATTGATACACAACTTGCAGGGGACATTGATAGTTTGGTAGCAAAGCATCCGGCCATGCAGCAGAGTCAGCTTAAAATTGACCAGCTTGAAGTAGACAGAAGATTGAGATTAGAGCAATTGAAACCTGATTTGAATCTGAATTACAACGCCATTAATCAACCTGTGAATGGCGATGCTTTTGCCCAATATTCTATCAATAATTATAAATGGGGTTTAGGGTTTTCTATGCCATTGCTCTTGCAAAAAGAGCGAGCAGAATTGAGGCTCAACAAACTCAAGATTCAAGATGCAGACTATGAGTTGGGTTTGAAGCAACAAGGCTTAGCATTTAAAGCTATTTCCGCCTTAAATGATTGGGAAACCACTACCCAGCAATTAGAATTGTATACTCAAACTACCACAGATTATAGCAGATTACTGCAAGGCGAACGCGAGAAATTCAGCATAGGCGAAAGCTCCTTGTTCCTTGTAAATGCTCGTGAAACGGGTTATATAAATGCACAGCTTAAATTGCTTGAGCTTTTGGTGAAAAACCAGCAAGCTCGGTTGAAATGGCTTTACAGCTTAAACCAGATTAATTAATTGGCTGCTTTTACTTGAAAAATTTAGTTCAATTGCAAAATGCTTAACGAAAACGCCACATTGTGCCGTTGATTAATGCTCTATTTTCGCACAAATTTTAAAGTAAAGATGAAAGAGTTTATTTTCCTTTTCAGAGGTGGTAAAACCACAGAAGCTAGCGATGCAGAATTAATTGCACACGAAAATGCTTGGGACGATTGGATGATTGCCCTAGAGCAACGCGAAGTGCTTATTGATGGTATGCCAGTGAAAGATGAAGCGGTTATAGTTGACGGCCAATCTGAGAAGCGAGGCGAAGAAACAGGTGACTACTCAGTTACAGGTTACTTGATTTTAGAAGCAAAAGATTTGGACGCTGCAGTAGCACTTACCAAAGGATGCCCAATTTTTGAATTTGGCGGTTCAATTGAGGTTCGTCCATTAGATAGCGAAATCGAAGATTAATACAATATTTTTTCTCACAACTTTGTGTGGAATCAATTGTTTTAAATGGGTTGCTCATACCAATTGGTAGAGTAGCCCATTTTAATTTTAAAAAAAAATATGTTATGGAAATTGCAACCTTAGGTGCTGGATGTTTTTGGTGTGTAGAAGCTGTTTTTCAACAACTTAAAGGAGTAGAAAAAGTGGTAAGTGGCTACACAGGCGGATTTATCAAAAATCCGGCTTACAGAGAAGTGTGCAACGGAACTACTGGCCATGCCGAGGTAGCTCAAATCAACTTTGATCCAGCTGTAATTTCTTTTGAAGAACTATTAGAAGTGTTCTGGAAAACACACGATCCAACCACGCTCAATCGCCAAGGAAATGACGTTGGAACACAATACCGTTCAAGCATATTTTATCACAACGAAGCGCAAAAATCCACGGCCGAATTTTACAAGCAGAAACTAACCGATGCAGGAGCTTTTGCTGATCCGATCGTAACTACGATTGAACCCATTGGTGATTTCTATGCAGCAGAAGAATACCATCAAGACTATTTTAATAACAACGGTTCGCAGCCTTATTGTGCCTTTGTGGTAAAACCAAAAGTGGACAAGGTAAAAGCCGTTTTTGCTGAAAAGTTGAAATAATTAATTGCTTTCTATCACTTGTAAGTTGGCACTAGAAGTCTCGGAATTTGAATCCACAGATAATTCGATTCTGTCGGGAACAAGTAAAGTAACTCGGGTGCCTTTTCCAGGTTCGCTAGAAATATTAACGCGGCCTCCGATTTTTTCAACCGATTTCTTCACCAAATACAAGCCAAGTCCAGTTCCGTCTTCGCTAAATTTTGATCGGTAAAACAAGTCGAAAACTTTACCTAAGTCTTCTGCTTCAATTCCAATTCCGTTGTCAATAATGACTAACGTTGTAAGGCCATTTCGCTTGGTTTGATAAAGGCTCACGCTGCACATTGGCTTGTTGAGGTCACGGTACTTGATGCTATTACTCAGCAGGTTTTGAAGAATGATTTCAAGTCTAAATTTATCGGTAAGAATGGGGTAGGTGTCACTTGTAAAACTGATGTCTAATCCCACAATGCGCTCAGTAAGGTGTGTACTCTTGAAATTAGCCACCATTTGCTTTAAGTCAACAGATTCTGTGATGACCGATTCTTGGGCGTTTTTAGAGTAAAACAGTAGGTTTTGGATAAATTTATCAAGCTTTTTCACGCACTCTTCAATGTGATGTAAATAGGCCGCTTCTACCAAATGTGGATTTTCCATTTTTACCAAGTTGATCAAACCGAGTATGGAAGTAATGGGCGATCGTAAATCATGAGATACACTGAATGCGAAGCGATCAAGTTCCTTGTTTAAACTGTTCAGGTTTTCATTTTTTTGACCCAATTCCTGGTTTTGCGATTCTATTTGTTTCACCTGCTCTTTTATATGATGCACCATGTTATTGTATGCGCGCATCATCACAACCATTTCGCTGCTTAGGTCTTTCCTCTTAAAATCGCTCGGTAAAATTTTGTTGACAATTTCAAGGTCAAAATCACGCATTTTTTTGGTGATAGAAACCACAGGTCTACTGATTGAGTTGGCTAAAATGATCACTGCTAAAAAGGAAATGATCGTACCGATAACAGCTATTGAAAGGACGAAGGTGGCCGTAGACTCTTGATGTTTTTGAGTTTCTTCGCTAATCGAGTTAACTACTTCGGCCAACGATAGTTTAGCCCAATCGCTATAGTAATCAAGTTCTTGCCTAAGTCCATCGCTGCTGTTTAATCCTATCTCGCGCTCAAGCGTTACAATGTCGTTAAAGGCTTCTTTATAATTTATTAGCAGCTCTTTTTCGGCCATCGCACGCACATTTCCGATACTGTCAAGCCTAATAATTAGGTCGCTAATCAGCATGTTGAGTTTTTGAACATATTCATAATCGCCACGCAAGAAATAGTCTTTTTCATGTCGCCTCAGCATCAGCACATCGCGTTTAAATCTCAATTCGCTGTCGGTTTCTAGTTGGTGCGCGTAGCTGCGCATTTTTCCTTCAATGCCATAATCCTTAAATCCACGAATCAGCTGCTTTTTACTCAGTTCTCTAAAAGAATTATTGTAATCTAAAATCAAACTCCTGACTTCCGCTAATTCGTATTTTTCAGTTTTAGAAAGCGAAGAATGCACATTGATGGAATCAAGGCGATCGTTTAAACGGAGAATACTTCTTTCGCGATCGCTCAAATAAAAGCTGTGTCCACTTTTATAGTATTCTGTGTCCAAGTAGTTTTCATTTAAGAAGTCCTTGTCTTTATCTAAAATTTCAACCAGATTCAACTTTAGCTGCGTTATCTCTAATTGTGTAATTCTCGCACGTTCGAGGTTATACATCAATCTCATTAAAATGAAAGTGATAAACATTGCCAACAATACCAAAGCAATAAAACTTGAAAATAGCCTTGATCTAAAGCTGGTGTATGGTTGAATTATTTTTTGAAATTGCATCTGTTCGTCCCCGTAGTTCTAAAGAAGTAAGGGTACATTGAAAAACGTTTAAAGTTTCGTTTCAGCGCTTACTTAGCATTATCTTAAAATTGATTTAATGTGTAAGGTCTTAGCCACTTCGAGCGTCCTTTCGTCTTAATTCTTTTACTATGAAAAATTCAATCTTTATCGCAGTATTTTTCGGACTTATTTCCATGTCCTGTTCTAAAATGAATGACCCAGAACCTACGGTTATCATTGAAAACGACATCAAGAAAAAAGTACTTCTAGAAAAAGTTTCAAGTACCAATTGTGGTTCGTGCCCACTAGCGCAATATGAAGTAGGGCTATTACACGACTCTTTGGGAGATGATTTGATTTACATGTCACATTATTTATTTGGCCCATTAAATCACGCCCACACCGATTATTTGCTCGAAAAAATTAACAAGACATATTTTACTCCACTTGCATTTATAGACAGAGCCGACAATGGCGAAGGAACCGTCTTTTTTCAAACGTTTGCTTGGGAAGATGAAATCAAAGCAGGATTAATGACTGCAGCTACTATAGGAATAGAAATCAAATCCATTGTTAGTGATAACAAAGCTCAAATATCAATTGTTTTGAAAAACGAAGGTTTGGAGAGTGAAACAAACCGTTTGCATGTGTTTTTGATTGAAAAAATAGTTGTGGGTGAGGGCAAAGATTACGATCAGAAAAACTATGGAAATGAAGATCCTGATCATCCGTACTACGGTCGAGGCGAATTCATTGAAGGATTTGAACACAAAAACATTATTCGTGAGCGTATTTCAGCTGCCGATGGCAACAAGATTACTTGGGTTGAAGGTGAGGCAAAAGCTGATTTTGCATTAAGTTTTATACCTGCAAGCGGCAAATTTGCTAGTGATTATAGCCTTGTAGCTTTTGTGGCTGATGGCGAGGTTCCGATCAGCGGTACCATCATAAATGCCCAGCGTGTCAATCTTGGTGAAAACATCACCATGTTTGATTGATAAAAAATGTGTTTTTCTGAGTTTTGATTCCTTCTAAAAAGCCACATTTGTCGCGTTAATAATAGACCTGAAAATCATGGAAGAGACATACGACTATTCAGAAGCAGAATTGAAGCAACTTGGCGATGCCATAGTTTGGACAGCACTTTTAGCAGCCATCCACGTAGATGGTGTAATCAATCCAGAAGAAAAAGCAGAAGCGATTAACCTAACACACATTCGCTCGTTTAGCACAGCAGATTATATCAAGCCTTTTTATAAGCACTTAGATTCTCACTTTGAGAAAGATTTTGATGCTTATTCAGCAATGATTCCTGATGGAACTCAAGATGAGAAAGAATCTTTCATCCAAGAAAAAATCACTTCCGCTTTGACGATTATGCCAGAAATTGGCCCGCTTTTCACAAAGTATTTTAGCGATGATTTGAAGAGTTTTTACAACAAAGTTTTCCATGCGGATAGCAATGTTTTTCAAATATTCTTCATGCCTGTGCTAACTTCTCACCTCAACAAATTTGGACTTAAGTAAGCAAACACTGGTTTACAAACCCAGTTAACGATGTTTACTAAGCTATCACATACCAATTCCCGTCCTGCCAAGCCAACCCTGGTGTGGGACGGGAATTGTGGTTTTTGTAAGTTTTGGATTATCCGTTGGAAAAGACTCAGTGGAGACAAAATCCAGTTTAAACCTTACCAAGAGGCAATTCACGATTTTAAAGACATTGATGAGCGTTTTTTCAAAGAAGCTGCGCGACTTATTGATGTAGATGGAAAACTGTATGATGGACCAGCTGCTGCTTATAAAAGTCTTTCCATTGCGGGCAAGTATCCGTATTTATTGTCTTGGTATGAAGGCAGTTCGTTTTTCAGAAAGTTGAGTGATTTCGGCTATCAGACCATTGCCGACAATAGAAATTTCGCCATGAAAGCCACCAAGTTTTTAGTTGGCGATAACCCGATTAACCTAAAATCTTACTGGGTTTTTTACTTGATGATTTTGCTTGGAATTCTATTGCTCTATCTGGGCAGAATGGCATAGATTAGGGTAATTATTTTAATCTTTTTTCTTAGGAGGCAGAAACTTGGAATTGAACACAATTTCTAGGTTTTTCACTTCAGTTTGGTCCAATCCTTTGTTCCAAACATAAAAGGAGATTTCGGCATTGGGATCGGTAATGTTGTTGAGCGAAATGGCTTTATAAGCAGTGTTCCAATTGTTAGGTTCAATCAAGAAAATGGTCAAGAATTCATGTTGCCAAACGCTGGTGTCTGCGCTTGAAATGTTCACTACAATGGCAGCTTCACTGCTCATACTTGTTTTAAAATCAACCTTAGCGGCAATAGAGTAGAGCGTGTCTAGATTCAGTTCGCTCAGCTTCGTTTTAAAAGCAGGACTATACTCTTCATTCACAGCAAATGGCTCTGGATTTTCTGATTTGGTTTTTAATTGAAAACCTTTTTCTTTTTGAACTAATACAAAAGCATTTTCTTCCAATTCTGGAGCTTCAGCTGTATGTAAAATAACAGATGGCCAGTCGTTTACAACCGTGTTTTCAAGTCTTCCATATTGAGAAAGAATATATCGGAATGGAAAATTGATCGCAGGTTCTTGTTCTACATAAATAATGTCTTTCCCCACAAAAGCTTCATCCCGATAAAAGAATTGTTTCAACGGAAGTTGAAAATTGAAGTTGCCGGCTAGCGCATCTATGTCCTTGGCACTGAAGTAGTTTTCGGCAATATTTGGAGTTTTGGTTCCAACAATTAAGTAGCTTTTTCTATCTGTTTGCGCATTTTGGTGCGACACAAAATCGGCCACAGGTTTATACAAATCATACGCTCGATATCCTTTTTGATTTCCTACAAAAACTAGAGCAATCAATAAAAAACCTGTTGCGCTGATTCTCGCATCAACTATCCTGTTTTTTAAAGTGAAATTGAGCAACAAAGCAGCAGTACAAAAAGCAAGCGTTAAATAAACATGGTGTTGAAAGCCATTGAAAAACTTGGTATCAGTGGGCCAATATACTTCGTAAGCATAAAGACTAAAAGCAAAGCAAAGACTTCCAAAAAACAACCAAATGCTCACCGTTTTAATCCATGAATCAAGGTTTAAATTGTGTGTCGGTTTGGTTGATTTTAACGATTCGATCCATTTCCATAAAAACATTCCTAAAAAAGGAGAAAGCATAAGAACAGGTTGCGCAAAAATGCGGGTTTCGCGTCCCATGGTTAGGGCAAACGTAATGGCTGTGTTGATGGAAATATTTAGGATTGTAGCCCAAATCCAAGCGCGCTCGGTTTCTAATTTGAATTTGCTTTTATAAAGCACAAGGAGCGTAAAAGGAACAATAAACGCCATCAAAAAAGAAGTAAGCGTATCAATGCCAATATCAATATCTGAAAAGGAGTAATACAGATGCTTGAAGCGCATATCTTCCATGTAGCTCGATGATTTTTCACCTAGGTTTTTTCCTAAAATCACTAGCCATAAAAAGAGGGCATAGGCTGGCACGGCCCAACCAACCTTGAGCGTTCGTATTACATTTGTTTTGCTAAACAATGGTTTTTGCAGCATGAAAAAGAAGAAAATGCCAGGTAACAGCAGCACAGAACTTTCTCTCACCATCATAGAAAGCAGCAGGAACACACTGAATTTAAACCACGCTTTCTTCGCCAAAAAAAGCAGTGCTGCAAACACAAATACATATTGCCAAGGTTCGTCATAGGCGTAAATCTCTGCAAACACTGCGTGGATTACCCAAAACGTAGTGGTGAAAATGAAAACGGATAAATAAGCGAATTTTCGCTGTTGAGTTAATGTTTCTGATAGCTTGAAAAGTAGCAATAAAGCAATTAATAAGCCTATGTACAACACAGTGATAAAGGCGTATTCTAGGGGAAATCCAATATATTCTAATCCTTGAATAAGCCAAGTAGTAACGGGCCTTCTTGCAAACTCTCCAAATTTGATTCGGCTGATAAAAAACGCATGGATATAGCTAGGCTCAAGCCATCGGCTGCTATTTCCAATAAAACGTTCGCCATTAATGATGCTTGGAAACACCAGCGTATATGCCAAGTGAACCAGCGTCATTAAAAAGCAGTAAATCGAATCTTTGAGTTTCATTTATTTCGAAAGCAAAGAAACGATTGCATTACATTTTATGTGTAGAAACTCCATTCTTATCCATTAAATATTCTGCAAAGGCTCAATTTCAGTTTGTTAAGTGTTTGTGAGTCTAAAATGCATTCATTTTTCGGTTAAAAAAAGAGGAAAAATATTGCGTTTAATCTTGGTGATTAACTTGCCATTATGCGCTTAAGGTCTACATTTGGACGCGTTCTAAAAACAACTCAGAAATTACATAAAATGAATCTGCACGAATATCAAGGAAAATCAGTTTTGAAGAGCTTTGGAGTAAGAATCCAAGAGGGAATAGTAGCTAATACACCAGCAGAGGCAGTAGAAGCGGCAAAGAAACTTCAAGAACAAACAGGCACAGGATGGTGGGTAGTAAAAGCTCAAATTCATGCTGGTGGTAGAGGTAAAGGTAAAATTGTTGGCACCGAGCAAAGAGGTGTTGCTCTAGCAAAATCACTTGAAGATGTTGAGCAGATTTCTAAAAATATTTTAGGAAATGTTTTGGTAACGCTTCAAACAGGCGAAAAAGGAAAGCAAGTGAATAAAATCTTGGTTGCTCAAGATGTTTATTATCCAGGTGCTTCTGAGCCGAAAGAATATTATATGAGTGTTTTGCTTAACCGCGAAACAGGTCGTAATACAATCATGTACAGCACCGAAGGTGGTATGGACATTGAGAAAGTAGCAGAAGAAACTCCTCACTTAATTTTCAAAGAAGACATCGATCCTAAAGTTGGTTTGATGCCTTTTCAAGCAAGAAAGATTGCATACAACCTAGGTTGTTCAGGTGATGCTTTGAAAGAAATGGTGAAGTTCGTGAATTCACTTTACAACGCATATTTAGGTTGTGATGCGTCAATGTTCGAAATCAACCCAGTGTTGAAAACAAGCGATGACTTGATCATGGCAGTAGATTCTAAAGTTACTCTTGATGGTAATTCACTTTTCAGACATAAAGACTATGCTGATATGCGTGATACATCAGAAGAAGATGCAACAGAGGTTGAAGCAGGTAGCTTTGGATTGAACTATGTGAAGCTTGACGGAAACGTAGGCTGCATGGTAAACGGAGCTGGTTTAGCAATGGCTACCATGGACATGATTAAGTTGAGCGGTGGTGAGCCAGCCAACTTTTTAGATGTTGGAGGAACTGCAAATGCTGAGCGTGTTGAAAACGCTTTTAGAATAATATTACAAGATCCTAACGTTAAAGCCATATTGATCAATATATTTGGCGGAATCGTTCGTTGTGATCGTGTAGCTCAGGGTGTTGTTGATGCTTATAAAAACATTGGCGAGATTCCAGTTCCGATCATCGTAAGATTACAAGGAACCAATGCAGTTGAAGCGAAGAAAATCATCGATGATTCTGGATTGAAAGTACAATCAGCTATTTTACTTCAAGAAGCGGCAGATCGCGTTAAAGAAGTGTTGGCTTAAAAAAACAAAACCTATGAAATATTTCTTTGGATTAGTGGGCCTGATCTTGATGACAAGTGTTGCCACTGCACAAACCATCCATGTTAAGTTTAGAATCACTCCTTCAAAAGGAATAATTACCATAGACGGTGAAGCGTATAAAGGATCCCATAGCGAGTACATCGCTATGGGATTTAATGCTCGCAAAGGAATTGACGAACATATAGTGGTTATCTCTAGCGAAGGATATACATCACAAACCCTTACGTTTAATCGCGATTCTCAGCGAACTCAAACGGTTAATATAACGCTTGATAGAAGCATACCGAACTTCAATACAAAATCAAATCCAGTAATTGAGTTTGAAAAAGTAATCTCAGGATTAGACTACAATACGCCTTTAGGCGCAGATTATCGTTGGAAATACGATATGAAAGAAGAAATAAACCTTGGCGATAGAACGGATAAACTCATTAGAGATTTAGCAAACGCAGGTTTAGGCGCTGAAGCAGCAGAAGTAGATGATCTTTTTGGGAAATCTTCTCCCACAAAAAAGAAAACAACTGACATATTAGTAGGTGGAAAGGTTACTGATTTTAAGCTTACAAAAACTCAAGAAGCTGGTTTTTTTAGTTACTCTACACCCGAGTACACGGCTACAGCCAGAATTAACTGGCAGTTTTATGATAAACACAGCGAGCAAGTTATATATAAGGTAACTCACACGAACGAATATTCTTTCACATCGGCTTCATCGGCAACTACCTTGACAGAATTCTTCAACTCTATCACAGAAAACCTTTATGAGTTGGTTAGTTCGGATAAGGAATTCAGAGAAATTATTGAAAATTACGAGAGAAATGTAAGCGTGCCGAATGCTACATCTAGCGTCACAAGTGAGTCTGGTTCTACAAATGTTCAAAAATCATTCACTACTGTTACCGTAATACCAAAAGTGGTTCTCCCAACTTTTGAAGGGTTTGAAGACTTGGTTCAAGTGGCTACTAAAGCCTCAGTTACAATCATTACAGACGAAAAAAGCCATGGTAGCGGTTTTGTTCTAAGTAAAAATGGTTACATCATTACCAATCACCATGTTATTGATTCAGCTGAATCTATTCAGGTTAAATTCTCAAACGGAATGGTGCTAGATGGCCAGGTTCGAAGCTCATCCAAGAAATATGACTTAGCGCTGATCAAAGTAAATGTGGATGGTTTAACATCTTTACCAATATCATTATCAAGTAATGAAGCTAGCATAGGTCAAGAGGTATTTGTTGTTGGCTCTCCGGGTGATCAAGATTTAGGTCAAAGCGTTACTAAAGGGATAATTAGCGGCAAGCGAAATATTGAAGAAGTGAAAACGTTTCAAACAGATACTAAGGTGAGTCCAGGTAATTCTGGAAGTCCGCTTATCGACTTAAATGGAAATGTAATTGGAGTTGTTAACATGAAAGTAATAGGCCGCGGAATCGAGGGAATTAGTTTTGCTGTTGACTCTAAGTATATCTTCAGCGTCTTAGGTGTTACTTATGAATAAGATAAAAGCTACATTTTTCATTGCTCTTTTTCTAGTATTAACATCATGTGTAAAAGATGTTTATCTAGATCCTATCGATCTTCCTGATGTATTGACCTCAGAGGTAATAAGGGTAGATAAATTTTCTGAAAACGAATTCTTTTCTGTAACCAACACAGGACTTTATTTGCAATTTGATGAGAATGATTATGTAGAGTATTATTCAAGTGATTATGCAGATTGGACCACATTTGACTGGCAACAAGCTAAGCTATCATATCAAGATGGTATACTGCTAGTTTCTAATGGTAGTAAGTACATTCTTGTTTCTCGAAACAGTATAAAGTCTGATGAATTTGACAATTCCAGTTTGATGTTGCGACCAAGCTCAATAATTTCTCCCTCTGGCGTGCCGCTGCATGTAGGTTTCGGAGATATTCAAGTAGATAACAATAACGAACTAGTCTATGTGATATACATAGAGAAAATAGAATCTAATGGCACAACCAAAATCGCCACTGAGATGAAAGTTTCAGCAGCCAATTATGATGCTATAGACCTAGTTTTTAATCCACAAGGAGAGCTAGTCATTACTACTAACCCAATTTATGTTGTTTCAGATTGGAATGGAAATGCCTCTAATTTTAATTCAATAGAACCAACTAATGGCTTTGTAAATTACAAGAGTATTATGCAACCTACCGTTGTTGATGGGGTTTTATATGGTTACAGTGATGCCCCTTCTTACTATCAATCTGCAAATACTATGTATAAGTTTGATTTAAGCTCACAAACTGTTACCGAATTTAATTTGCGTGACTTTTGTTCATATCCAGACGCTGTAGGTGGTGCAGAAAAGCATTTGAACTGGAATGAATCGAATGTTTCGATGCTAGTTCCGTCAGAATTCGGGTACACAAATGTTAATGGCTCGCCCATGAGTTATATATACAGTTACAATCTTGAAGATGAAACCTGCGATATTATTACGATTCCATCTTCGTCCTTCGTTCAAAGCACTTTTTCAATAAATGACATTGGATACAATTTTAATAGTGATAAGGTATACATCGGACTGAGCTCTGGTCTGTATGTTTATGACAAGAATACAGATGAAACTTCTCTGTTCATTAATTCATTATTGTCCTTAAAATGAAGTATAGAATAGTAATAACCACTTTTATTCTTGGCTGCTTCCTATTTGTTGGATTAAATGCAAAATCGCAAGAAAAATCAATTTATCTATTCAGCTTTAAGCACCTCAAAAGCAGTTTAGGTCATGAAATACTCTTTAGTCCCTTCCTTCATCATGCAAAGTCGCCACATCTAGCAAATTACTACATCAATGGTGGAAGTTTGGTTTATCCTACCGCTGTCTATAACCGAGTTTATGGAATTATTACCTCAACTTATCAGCCGAAGTTAAGATTAGTTGAGTTTGGAAGCAAAGCCTCAATTGCACTGCGAATTCCTATGACTTTAAGTCTTTCTACCGTTGATTTAAAGACTAAAGAAGGTAATAAATATACCCCATCAAGTGTTGTCAGTTATAACATCAATTTTGGATATTATGAAGGTTCAAGAGATAATGCTTTAGGTGCTTTCAGTACAGAAATTGGTGGTTTGCTTGGAATTGATTTTGGTAAAGATGCTACGATAGAAAATGAAGCTAAAACGGGCATAAGTTTAGCTGCTGGATACAACATCATTTATGCGCCATTGATTTTAAGAAAATATGATAACGAACCACGCAGTGCCTACAAAGGGCTCTTGTCTTGGGGAAGCCTAATTGGACAAGTTGGCATTATTAAAAAAGGATTCTCCATCTATTATGCTTTCGGCTTGAATCCAACAAGAGTGCACTATGATGATGCTTTGGGCATTGAATCCACTGTTAGAACAAATACGTATCAGCGATTGTCGATAGGGTTTAAACTTGGGAAATGAAGAAGATTTTAATTGCGAATAGAGGTGAGATTGCTTTGCGAATTATGCGCACTTGCAGAGAGATGAATATTAAATCTGTTGCTGTTTTTTCGGAGGCAGATAGAAATGCTCCGTTTGTTCAATATGCAGACGAAGCATATTGCATCGGTCCAGCTGCATCCTCAAGCTCTTATTTAGTAATTGACAAAATAGTTGAAGTAGCAAAAGCTTCTGGAGCTGAAGGTATTCACCCGGGATATGGCTTTTTATCAGAAAATCCTGTTTTTGCTCGAAGATTAGAAAAAGAAGGCATTACGCTAATTGGCCCACCAGCTGCGGCAATGGAGGTAATGGGTAACAAGCTTGCTGCAAAAGAAACTGCAAAAGCGTACAACATTCCTTTGGTTCCTGGAACAGAAGGAGCAATTGATGATTTGTCTGAAGCCAAAAAAGTTGCTGTAGAAATAGGTTTCCCTGTGTTAATCAAAGCTTCTGCAGGTGGAGGTGGCAAAGGTATGCGCACTGTTGAAAACGAAGCCGAACTTGAAGAACAAGTGAAAATGGCGATGAGCGAGGCAAAGTCTGCTTTCGGAGATTCAAGTGTATTTATAGAGCGTTATGTAAAATCGCCAAGACACATCGAAATTCAAGTTTTGGCTGATAAGCATGGCAATGCAGTTCATTTGTTTGAACGTGAGTGCAGTATTCAAAGACGTCACCAAAAAGTGATTGAAGAAGCACCATCTGCTGTTTTAACTCCTGCTTTGCGCGAAGCAATGGGCAAATGTGCAGTAGATCTTACCAAAGCTTGTAATTATGAAGGTGCTGGTACAGTTGAATTCTTGCTAGATGACAAGCTTAATTTCTTTTTCTTAGAAATGAATACTCGCCTTCAGGTAGAGCATCCAGTTTCTGAAATGATCACAGGAATTGATCTTGTGCGTCAGCAAATTTTAGTTGCGAGAGGCGAGAAGCTAGCATTTACACAAGAAGATATTACCATGAAAGGGCATGCACTTGAAGTGCGTGTGTATGCAGAAGATCCTCAAAATAATTTCTTACCTGATATAGGCAAACTAGTAACGTATAAGCGCCCGCAAGGTCCAGGTGTAAGAGTAGATGATGGTTTTGAAGAAGGAATGAATATTCCTATTTATTATGATCCAATGATTTCTAAGCTCATTACCTATGCTGACACACGTGAGCAGGCTATTGAGCGTATGACTAGAGCAATCAGAGAGTATGAAATAACAGGAGTGAAAACCACGCTGTCGTTTTGTGATTTTGCCATTAATCATGATGCATTCAAATCTGGAAACTTTGATACGCATTTCGTGAATCAATATTTTAAGCCAGAAGTTTTGGACAATTCAAACCCAGAACATGAACTTGCTATTGCTGCATTTATGGGAGCAATAGGTATTCAAGGCAATGTTTCTGAAGCAGTTGAAGTAACCTCAAACGTTAAAAATTCTGCTTGGAAAACCAATAGGAAACTAAAAGCATAAGTCTTTCGTTATTTTTGGTACGACCTTTGAAATAATGGTCTCCATGAACACAAAAATCGCTTTCATCTTTTTTGCCTTTGGCCTGCTTCAGTTTGCTTTTACAAACAAAGCAACTGCTCAAGGACGTCCTGGTATAGTTATGCTAGCCGAGGTTTTCGAAGGAGATACTTTTCCTGTAAAGTATTTGCCTTATTTGACCGTGGTTGAAGAAAAGCGTTTTGTAAGTGATTACGAACGTAGAAAATGGAAAGCACTTCAAAAAAATGTAAAAGCTGTTTATCCATATGCGAAAATGGCTGGCGACTTATTAGAAAAATATGGAGCTGAAATGGCGGCCGTTGAATCTGAGCGAGAGAAGAAGAAATTCTACAAACAGATTGAAAAAGAGCTAAAAGCGGAGTTTGAGGGAACTATCAGAGAAATGACTACTACTCAAGGTCGAATTTTAGTAAAACTGATTGATAGAGAGACTACCCAAACCAGTTATGAAATTGTAAAGGAATTCAGAGGCGGATTCACCGCTTTTTTCTGGCAAGGTTTGGGTAAAATGTTTGGTCAAGACTTAAAAAGTGCATACGACCCAACAGGAGAAGATGCGCAAATAGAACAGATAGTATTATTGATTGAGGCCGGTGTTATTTGATCAGGCCATCACATAGGTTCAATTCTGTTAGTAACCATCTATTTCTCATTGATTTCCTTGCTTCTAGCTTCCCTCCAAATTATTCTGCAGGTTTTTATTGGATAAGTGATTTTCTCTATTCAAAGATTTATTTGAAAAACGAATAAGTCCCATAACTCAAGCGATGCCATACACAAAAGGTCAATCTGCTTCAGCGTTTAATAAGAAAGAAAAATAAGGTCATATTGTGTTGGCAAATTTAATCTCGAAGTCATTTGCTATGCCACATTGGTTTTTAGTTTTGATGCACGAAAATTATGGTTCAAAAACTCATCATTTCTAATTATGCTTTGATCGAACACACCGAGGTGCAGTTTGAAAAGGGCTTTACTGTAATCACTGGAGAAACTGGCGCAGGCAAGTCCATCATGCTTGAGGCCTTGGGCCTGGTTTTGGGAGCTCGGGCTAATTTTTCTTCCATCAGAAAAGGAGAAGAGAAGTGCGCTGTTGAAGCGTGGTTTGATTACAATAAACCGAAAATTGATCCTGTTCTCGATCGCGAAGGATTGGATAAGATGAAGGATTTGATTTTAAGAAGAGAACTTACTGTAACTGGCAGAAGTAGAGCTTTTGTGAATGATAGTCCAGTTACCGCAGCTGTGCTGAAAGAAATAGCCAACTTATTGGTGGATTTGCACGGTCAGCAAGAAAATTTATCGTTGCATACTGCGGCATACCAAACACGTCAATTAGACCTTTTTGCAGGAAATTTGGCGCTAGCCGATTCATTCAAGCAAAAATTTAATGAATACAAAAAGGCTCAAAAAGAGCTAGATCACTTGAAAGAAGCTGCAAGTCAAGTTATAAAAGATGAAGACTATTTCAAATTTCAGTTTGACGAACTCAGCGAGGTGAACATGGATGGAGATGCTTACGCTGAACTTGAAACTGAATTGAGTGAGTTGGAGCATGCTGAAGACATACAAAGAGCGCTTTCTGCGGTTACTAATTCGCTTTCAGGTGAGGAAAGCAGTGCCATTTCTATAATAAGGTATGCTGCGAATGAGCTTCGCTCAGTTTCTCGCTTTTCAAAAGATTTAGGCGAGTTACACGAACGCCTAAATTCAGCACTAATTGAGATAGAAGATATTCAATCTGAGGCTGAAAAAAGAGAAGGTAGTATTGAATATAACCCAAATAGACTAGAGGAAGTTCGTGATAAACTGGATGTATACAGTAAGCTTTTTCACAAGCATGGCGTTTCGGATATTGAAGCGTTAGCAGGAGTTAAATCTGATTATGAAGCCAAACTTCAAGGCATTGAAAGCTATGAAGATCAGTTGGTAGAATGGGAACTAAAATCTGTGAAAGCACTAAAACTAGCGTTGGAAGATGCTCAAAAGCTCACTGAAAATCGTAAAAAAGCAATTCCAAGTTTTGAAAAACAATTGCTATCACAAGTGCATCAATTGGGCATGCCGAAAGCACATTTCAAAATGGAATTGAAACAGGTTGAAGCTTTGTCTAGTCTTGGAAATACTGAAGTAAGAATGCTCTTTAACGCTAACTCGAAAGACGATTTAGCTTCAGTGACAGAAGTGGCTTCTGGTGGCGAAGTTTCAAGATTGATGTTGGGCTTGAAGAGTATTTTGAGTCAGGCAGATGAAACTGCAACTATGATTTTTGATGAAATTGATACTGGCGTTAGCGGAGAAGTAGCCAAGCGAATTGGTGCTTTGATGAAAGATATTGGTTCTAATACACAGATTATTGCGGTGACACACTTGCCGGGTGTGGCGGCAAAAGGGCAACATCATTTTAAAATTGCAAAGGCTGAGAAAGATGGTAAGGTGGTTTCTGGATTAATAGAACTAACCAAGCAGCAAAGGGTCGAAGAGTTGGCAGCAATGTTTACGGGCGACCGCTTAACAGATGCATCGCTAGAAAGTGCAAGATTACTTTTAGAAGATGCTTAGTTCACGAACTATTCTATTTTTACGCCCTAATTAAAGACCCGAACTAAAGAGCTTTTTAAAACTAAACGATATGAATAATCTACTTGCGAATAAAAGAGGGATCATTTTCGGTGCGCTAGACGAGCGTTCGATTGCTTGGAAAGTAGCTGAAAAAGTGCACGAACAAGGTGGAACATTTGTGCTTACAAACGCTCCTATTGCCATGAGAATGGGCAAGATAAATGAGCTTGCTGAAAAATGTGGCGCACAAGTAATTCCAGCTGACGCAACCAGTATGGAAGACTTAGAAAACTTGGTAACGCAGGCACAAGAAATATTAGGTGGAAAACTTGATTTTGTTTTGCATTCTATTGGCATGTCACCAAACGTTCGTAAAAACAAAGCTTACACTGATTTGAACCACGATTGGTTTTCGAAAACATTGGATATTTCTGCCATGAGTTTTCATCGTGTGATGCAAACCTTGTACAAGCAAGATGCAATGAACGATTGGGGAAGCATTTTAGCGTTGAGCTACATTGCAGCTCAAGAAGCATATCCATTTTATTGTGATATGGCTGATGCTAAAGCTACTTTAGAGTCTATAGCACGCAGTTTTGGTTACCATTATGGTGTTAAAAACAAGACCAGAGTAAATACCATTTCACAATCACCAACAGTTACAAGTGCTGGAAGTGGAATAGCTGGTTTTGATAAATTCTTCGATTTCGCAGATGAAATGTCACCACTTGGTAACGCAAGCGCAGAAGCTTGTGCAGATTACTGTTTAACGCTATTCAGCGACTTGACAAAATTTGTAACCATGCAAAACCTTTTCCATGATGGAGGTTATTCTACCACAGGAATTACATCTCAGGTAATGGAGAAATGGGGAGAATAATTTGCCTCATTACATTATAAAATTCAAAAGCCTCGCCCAAATTGGGTTGAGGCTTTTTTTTGCTCAATTATCGTGATCGTCTTTTCCAAAACTTCCACCAAGGACGATTCACTGCTATTGGCTCATGATGCATCAAAGGCACACCTGTGAAAGTTCTTGCTTCGCGAATGTATGTTTCAAATCTCCTCTCATCACGACCAACCACTTCAAACACAGGAATCACTGAGGTGATTTCTTGCATTTCAATATCCAGTTCTCTTGCAATTTGATCAGTACTGATTTTTAAAGGAATATAGCCTGGTTTAGAAAAGGAGAAAGTAATATTTTGATTTTCAGTGTAGGTATAATTTCCCAATTCAAAATAACCTATGGCATCGCTTTTCGTGCTTGCATTGCTGCCTTCAATTTCAATGATTACTCCCGAAAGTGGAACGCCATTAGAAATGATTATACCGCTGTAGCTCAGTTTATATCCCGCAGATTTACCTAAAACCACTTGTTCGGTTAAATAAACTTCGCCCTTGGTAGTTTGTGCGCTGACTTGAGCGCTGAAAAGCGCCAGTAGTCCAGCAAATGCAGCTGATAGCAGCGGTCTTTTTTCTGGAATGTTCGCTTCTGAAATAGCCCTATTTAACTGTGTGCCATTGAATCTACCGCAAGCTTTTTGATTGCGATGAACAAAGAAGTTGATCAGTTCCTGATCAGAATAGGTACTGAAATCAACAACAATTTTTTCGCAGCTACCGCAAAATTTGCCCTGAGCGGCTGGCGTCATTTTATTCCAGTCTTCGTTACAAGGTTCGGGTAGAGAAATGTTCAATTTTGCGCTCATGTTTACAATGATTTCAAAACAGAAGGTTTTCCATAAAGCATCTCAAAGAAAATGGAGAGAAAATTCTAGTGCTTAAGATTTAGTCTTGAGCTTTTTTCTCTAGTTCTTTAATCAGTTCGTTTACAATGAGTGTTTTGCCTTCGAGTGATTCGTCTGCTATGAGCAGCAGTGCTCTTTTACCTTTCGCTTTTTGTCCGCTTGGGAAGTAGTAAACTTTTTGTCCAACTTCAAGTGTAACTCCACTGTTTGACATTGGTGAAAGATTTGGGTTCATCACCCCGGGAATTTCTAATGGGATGGAACTTAACGTTGCATTTCTTAATGTAAACGAAACGCTGTTTGCTGGCTGAAACGTTAGAAAAATGCTCAGTAAAATATTTATGATCATTGTGCTGGTTTTAAGTTGGAACACATTAAAGGTGTAAATATCTAATAATGTGTAGTTTGAAAAATCTGATCAGACTAATTCTGCGTATCGGTTGCTCTATTTTTAGAAACATCCAGCCCATTCGAAACAGAATAAATCCCGCGTTGTTTCTAGATTAAATAAAATTGAAAATCGTCTTAGGGAGTGTTTATTTGCACCAATAATTATGAACAAAATTTTTGCTCGATTCACTATAGCTGTAGTCATTGCCTTTACTGCAGTTTCTGCATACTACATTACCAAACTTAAGTTTGATTATGAATTCGAGAACTTTTTCCCAACAGATGATCCAGATCTTTTCTTTTACAAAGATTACATGGACAAATTCACACCAGATGTGGACTTTGTGCTGCTCGGAGCGAAAAATGAATCAGGTATTTTCGACCAAGATTTTTTGCTTAGAGCACGAAAAATGGAGCAAGAGATTGCTCAACTCAAAAAGGTAAGAACTGTTGTATCACCTTTTTCCGCTAAAGATTTTGCACTTGGTCCGTTTGGTCCAATTGCCATTCCTTATTTGCATCCAGATGATGAGTCAAAATTTATCACGGATAGCGCTAGAATTTACAACCATCAAAAGGGCGTTGGTAGTTTGTTTGCGCCCGATGGAAAGAGTATATCTATGCTCATTGAAATTGAGCCTGGCCTATCGAAACTCAAAACAGACACGCTTTATGCCGAGCTTACAGCAATAACAGGCCAATACACCTTTGATGAATTTCACCTTTCGGGAAAAGCAATTGGTCAAGCGTATTACATAGAAAGGATTAAGTATGAATTTGCCTTTTTCTTTTCGCTAGGTATTCTGCTAATCTTGGGTATTCTAATTCTAATCTATCGCTCTTTTTGGGGCGTTGCGGTTCCTCTGTTGGTTGTGTTGCTTTCTGTTGTTTGGTTACTCGGCATCATGAGTATGGTTGGTAAAGCGATTGATATCATGACCATCCTTTTGCCATTGGTTTTGTTTGTGGTTGGTATTGCAGATGTTATTCATCTTTTGAGCAGATACTTTGAAGAAATTAGAAACGGACTACCAAAGCTACAGGCCATAAACGTTGCTTATAGGCAAGTAGGTATGGCCACTTTTCTTACATCATTAACCACCGCACTCGGCTTTTTAACATTGATTTCATCTAGTATCAGACCTGTAAGAGACTTAGGGATATTTGCCGCAATAGGCGTTTTTGTGGCATTTTTCTTAGCGTTTAGTTTGCTGCCCGCAATCTTGGCGTTGACCAAAATACCCAAACTAGCATACAAAGAACCATCGAGTATTTTCTGGAACAGATTGGTTACTAAAATCTTTGCTCAGGCTATTTCGAATCCTAAGAAGATTGTGGTAATAAGCCTAATGCTGGCCGTAGTTTCAACAATTGGAATAAGTAGAGTAGAGGTTGATAATTTCTTGTTAGAAGATGTGGGTGAAGGCGATCCGACACGCAATAGCTTCGAGTTTTTTGAAAACAACTTTGCGGGTGTTAGACCTTTTGATCTTTACATAACATCAGCCGATTCAAATACAAATTTGTTATCGCAAGCAGCAGTGGATGAAATGCTGAAAATTGAAGATTATCTTCAAACAACTTATGGTGTTGGCTTTATGGTTTCTCCGCTCAACATAGTTAGAAGTGCCAATCAAGCATTGAATGGCGGTAGAGATAGCGCTTATGCAGTGCCAACCGAGGCTAGAGAGTGGAAGCAAACGTTTTCACTCATAAAACGATTAGAAAAACGACCAGAGTTTTCGGCTATTATGACTCCAGACCATCTTGAGTCAAGGTTTTCAGGCAAAATAAAGGATTCTGGTGGAAAGGTTACCAAGCAGATGAACGAAGATTTAGTGAAGCATTTTACCGAAGTGGAGCCTTTGAAGCTCATCAATTTTAAGTTGACCGGAATGGCCCTTTTAATTGATAAAAGCAATGAGACGCTTTCCATAAATATGATGAGCGGACTTTTTGCCGCAATTGCCATAGTCGCACTTATTGTGGGTTTACTCTTCAGATCCTTCAAAATCGCGATGATAAGCATTTTGCCAAATGTGCTGCCTTTGCTAGTAATTGGGGGTATTATGGGCTTTTTTGGAATAGACTTGAAGGTAGCAACCTCCATTATTTTCGGAATCGCTTTCGGAATCGCGGTTGACGATAGCATTCATTATCTGAGTAAATATCGCCTTGAGCGAAAAAAAGGGCGGAAGAATATTTTCGCTTTGCGCAGAACAAGTGTTTCTACCGGTAAAGCGATTATTCTCACCAGCTTGATCTTGTGTGCTGGCTTTTTCTCATTAGCTACAAGTGACTTCAAAAGCACCTTTTATGTGGGTGTTTTGATCAGCGTAACGCTTGCAGTGGCTGTATTGGCTGACTTGTATTTATTGCCAGTATTGCTGATGTGGTTCATCAAAGACAAGGAAAAGAAGTAATTTACTTTTTCCCGAGTTAGAATTGATAGTATCTTCTTGAGGTATTGAAGAACCGTTTATTTTAGCAAAAACATTTCACGATGAAATCTATCTTCCGAATATCAATGAGCATTGTGTTGATGCTTAGTTTGTTTGCCTGTTCAAGCTCAAACGATGTGGTGTCAAACCGTTTGATTCAAAAGAGAAAATACCAAAAAGGATTTCATTTGAATGGCCTTGCACATAAGAAAAACATTAAATCTGAACTAGAGACAGGAGAAGTGGCGGAATTGAATGCGCCAGAAAGGCTAAGTAAGCTACAAAGTGATCGAATTGGTAAACCTAGTGTGTATGCTAAAAATGAATTAAGTGCTGATGATAGATTACCTAATTCTGTTGAAATAGAAAATCGAAAAGTATCGCCTTTTTCTAATCATGATTTGGTCAAATTGGCGATCCAACCGAAAAAATTTATCAAGAATATTCCCAGCATAACCAGCCGATGGTATGACGGTATCGAACCTGATAATAAGTCTTCAAATGGTGGTAATGGTTCTATAAGTCTCTTATTAAGTCTTATGGCTTTTGTGGTCACCTTTTTAACCTTTCTTTTAGGAGTTTTTATTCCTTTTATTCCTTTCGTGTTTTTATTCGGAATACTAGTAGGGCTTACACTGGCAATAGTTGCTGTTGCTGTAGGAGCAAATCACAGAAGAAATAATGATGTAGCCAAAGCTGGTTTCATTTTAGGTTGGGTTTATTTAGTGTTAGTGAGCGTGTTTATATTGCTTACAATTCTGTTTGTTATATTATTAATTGCGGCTTTTTCTGCCTAGTTGGTTGTTGATTTCTTTTTTGCAACAAATTGGATATAATGTTGGCTATTTATTGTGAATTATCCTTTATTTGTCTTATTGATTAATCAAAAACTATTAATTATGAAAAAATTACTTTTTGTAGCCCTTGCAGCACTAGTATTATCAAGTTGTACTAACATTTACAAGACAATGCGTGAGCCAAATTCTAGAGTAGAATTTGAGCCAGGAGATTTTCAATTTTCTCAGCAGGTGAAAGCAACCGCTCAAACCACCAGAATATTGATGATCGATTGGACTAACTTATTTAGTAAGAATGTAGATGAAGGTACCATTTCAAAAGATGGTGTATTCTCACTTCCAATAAGCGCTGCCGATATTCCTGTAATTGGAAGTATTGCTTTAGATAAAACAGCAAACTATGCTTTGTACAAGTTAATGGAAGAAAATCCAGGTTATGATGTGGTTTTTTATCCTCAATATACTACAACGGTAAGTCGTCCAATACTTGGACTTGGTGGATTGAAAACAGTAACAACTGTTGAGGTTACTGCTCGTTTAGCTAAGATTAAATAATAAGAGATTTTTAGAAGAAAAAAGCTGGCTTTGCCGGCTTTTTTTGTTTATTTCCGTTGCTTTTTTCAATACAATAATGAATATGAAACGACTGCTGTTGTTGACATTGCTTTCAGGATTTTTGCTTTCCTTGGCTTCTTGCTCAGGTGGAAATAAAGTGGTAAGTAATGGTTTTATTCAAAAGAGAAAACACACAAAGGGTTTTTACTTTGATATTGTTTCTAATCAACGAAAATCAGATAAGAAATTGTTGGTGGCAAAAGAAGACGCAACAAGTCATTCAGATAGTACTCACCCCAATAAACAGTTGGAGATAAAAGAGTCGTATACCTTTTCAGCAAGCCATGTAAAAGAAGGCTCATTAGAAATGGAAAAGCGTCATTTTGAGCTTGGCACGAGACCGAATATATCAACACAAACTTCTTCTGAGAAAACCGATTTAGCTCTTGTAAAAAGTAAGATTTTCGAAGAAGCCAATTCATTTAAGCTAAGTAATTATCCTGATGGCGATGATGCAGATCTTCCATTCAAGGCATCTGTTACTTTTTTCTGTGGAATTTTAGGTTGGTTCTTTTTGGTGGCTGCTATTTTGGTTCCAATTATACTTTCCCAAACCTGGCTTATTGGACTTATTATTTTAGGTGTATCGATGATTTTTGAGTTGATAGCATTTTTCGTTGGTCAAAACATTGAGGGATCGGTGAAAGCAGGAGATATTGGTTTTGACTTAGCTAAATATTATTGGTGGTTTATGGGCTCGGTATTGACCATTTCACTTTCAAGCTTAATTTTCATTTTTTGACACAAAGATTTTTCCTTTCTATTTTAGTTGACACTGCGGCTGTAATTACTTGTTGTTACCTGCTACCTGGGGCTGATGTTACAGGTTTTGGAAGTGCCATTTTAGTGGCACTTGCCTTAGCATTGCTCAATCAGTTTGTTAAGCCATTCTTGGTAATACTTACTATTCCAGCAACACTTCTTACGCTAGGCCTTTTTCTTTTGGTAATCAACGCATTAATTATCTTATTGGCTGATTGGATGGTGTTAGGTTTTAGCGTTGATGGCTTTTGGTGGGCACTCGGATTTAGCTTTGTATTGACCTTTGTGAAATCTGTTTTTAATGCCTTGGTTGGCAATAACAAAGACAACAATAATAGCGGAAGAATAGACGCTTAGCCAATTATCCCTCTAAAGTTTGCGATGCTTTCGTAAATCACCGAACGCAAGTCTAACACTACGTCATTTCTTACTTCCAATTCAAAACCATAGTAGTTTTCTGGAAATGCTTTGCGCAGATAAGTTGTGAATCCATCAGCGCTGCCTCGATACGGATAATTGTATCTGATCTTTAAATCGGGCTGCACTTCTTTCATGCACTTTTTCCAAACTTCGGCTAAGTTGCGTTCCGCTTTTTTCTTCGAATCAAACAAAATACCTACAGGTGAACTGCGATCTTGATTTCCGAGCACTGGCGTGAATGAGTGCACTGAAATATGGATCACTTCTTCATGAATATATCGATCGATAAACTGTTCTACCGATTTGCGGTAAGGCAAATAGTATTGGCTCATCAAATCGGCCTTGATCTCAGGAGAAAGCGTGGTAGTAAAAGGAGAAAATAAGTTTTTGTGATGAATAGACCTATTTGGCTCGATCAATAACCGAGAATATCGATAGTGAAAACTTTCATCAAACAAAGGTTCTAATCGGATGAAAAGTGGTGCAACTCGCACGTCATAACCTCTATGACTTTCGAGTACGTCAATTGCTTTTAAGAACAAATCTGCATACTTCAAAGGCACGCCATTGCTGTAATGCTCGCATGTAAGCAACCAAATCATGTATTAAAATTGACGGTTTTTATTCAAGCAATCGGCAAGCGAATGATAAATTTCTTCAATGCTTTGCTTTGATTTTTGATGTGCTTTTAAGATGCGTTCGCTTAAATTTCCGTTTTGGATAATATAATCCAACGCATTTTGAGCCTCATCACTCAATTTTGTTCTGGTTTCATTGAGAAGATGCTTCCAAACCGCATTAGCGTCAACTGCGCCTTCTAAACCGATCATTTCGGTATAAATTTCATCAGTGATCAACGCTTGATTGCCAAACTCAATGGTGCCCTGCAAAATAGCCCAAAGCTGCGTAGTACTGCAGCCATCTTTAAGCAAGTGCATTTCATCTTTAAATTTTTCGATCAGCCATTTGATGCTTTCACAAACGATTTCTGCAATGGCTAAGTCGGCCATTGGGCATTCTTGAAGATCAAGAATCCTGATTTCTATAGCTCCACGATCGAAGCGGGCAATTGCACCACGAGAATTTAAAAAGTTTTTATCAAGCACGCGATCTTCGTCATAAGGCGCAATGGCCTCTGCAATTGGGTTGAAAATGCGCGTTTCATATTCTGCTTTTGAGTATACAGCCTCAGGAATCACCATGCCGGCAATAATTGGAATCAACTTTTGATTTTGCTGGTAGTAATCCAATCTCGTATCCATTTTGCCCGTTACTTTTCCTTCGATAATGGGCGATGAGGCTGCTAAAGCTGGGAGCAGTGGCAAGATCATTCTTATGGCGGCATGCAAGGGCGCAAATTCTTCGTCATTGGCAAATGGGAAGTTGATGTGCATGCTCTGCAAATTACTCCAGCCGTGGCCTTTACAATTGAAAATACGATCGTAGAGCGCATAAACTTCATTGTATTCGTGCGGCCAAATGATGGTTTCTTTTTCAGGAACGAAAAAAGGATGAGAAGCAGTTGGCAAAAGCATCGCATTGTGCACTTTCAATTTCTGATTGATGTACTGCACTTCTTTGTGAAAAAGTTGTTGCAAGCCAGCGAGTGAATCGGCTGGCCCATTGGTTTTCAACTCGATTACATGTGCCACCAATTCATTGCTCCAGCCAATGGCTCCATGGTCAACTTCCACCGAGTAATCTTCTGTTTCCTGAAAAATCAACTCTTCCGTTAGGGGTAAAACTTTCAATGTTTTGGCATCAACAATCATGTATTCTAGCTCGATGCCAATTCCTTCAAACAAGTGCAATCTTTTCATGCTTCGTTTTGTGTTCGTTGCACAATTTTATTCTTTAACCACTTTATGATTTCTTCATAAAGTTTATCACCAATCACTTTATCTTCTACACCGTGATCAATGCTTGGATTATCATTAATCTCAATTATTACGGCCTTTCCATTGATTTCCTTAATATCAACTCCGTACAAACCATTCCCAATTAACTTGGTAGATTTCAAAGCAATATCAATCACAAAGTCAGGTGCATCTTCAATAGCCATGGTTTGGAAGTTGCCTACAATTTCAGCTTTATCAGCACTGCTCCAATTGTAAATCTGCCAATGATCTTTGGCCATGAAATACTTACAGGCAAACAGGGCTTTTCCATCCAAAACTCCAACTCTCCAATCAAAATCAGTAGGCGTATAGCTTTGGCCAATGAGCAGTTCACTCTGATCGAGCATTCTCTTTAAAGTAGATTTCAATTCTTCTTCGCTGCTCACTTTTATTACTCCTTGCGAAAAACTAGAATCTGGAAGCTTCAAAATACAAGGTAAACCTAGTGTTTGCCCCACTTCTTTTCGATTATCAGCATGAATAATCATGGTTTGTGGCGTAGCAATTTTTGCGTTTTTCAGCAGCTCTGCTAAGTAAACCTTGTTTGCGCATTTCAATATGGATGATGGATCATCAATTACGGCTAAGCCTTCACTTTCTGCCTTGCGCGCCATTTTGTAGGTGTAATGATTCACACTAGTGGTGGCCCGAATAAATAATGCGTCAAACTCGCTCAAACGATTGGCATCTTCTTTCGTGATGAACTCTACAAAAAAGCCGTTTTTTTCTGCTATTTCTTTAAATTTTTGAAGCGCTTTTTTATCTGATGGAGCAGCCAATTCATCTGGTTGAATAAGAATTGCGAGGTCAAAAGCAGAGATGTCTTTCTTGGCTTTAGAATAGCGTTTTTTATCAAAAAAGTTAATGGCAGCTTGCTTTGTAAAATCGCGGTGATGTTCCGGTATTTCTTTAACTCCTATGGTTTTAATGCTTTGGATTTGCCAAATAGTTGTTTTTACAAAGCGAACACGAAACAACGGAACGGGAAACATTCTGTGCAATTCAGCACTTAGCTTATCGTACTGTGCCGCAATGTTTTGTCCGAAATAAACCGATAGCACGAATTCATCTGAAACAATCTTTCTTAAGCTTTTCTGGATCAATTCATTTAAATCATCGGTCAAACTTTTTACAATACTTGACGATTTAATGTCTTGAATGTTTTTCACATCCGGAATAGGCTTGTGCCCGCGTGCTTCAGCCAACAACGAAACGTAATAACCCTTGCTCTGATAGCGGTAATCATTGCACAAATTGAATACTCTGGTATTCTTTTGGTTGATGTAAGTTGGGTTGGTAAAATAAATCTTTGGAGTAATTATTTCTACGCCATGTATTTCCATCGGAAGCACTTCTGGCTGGTTGGTTACAATTAGCTTAAGCATGATGTTTCATAACACAAAGGTTATATGAAAATCACATCCAAATTCATTGGTTTAAAAATTATATAATCAATTGATTTTTAATGCTTAAAGCCTTCTGATTGTTTGGTTCAATCACCAAAACTTGATTCAAAAAGCGTATAGCTTCATTTACATTGCTTGTGTTTAGATAGATCAAAGCTATGTTGAACAAAATCTCTGTGTTTTGATTGTCAATCGCGAGTCCTTCTTGCAAATAATAAAGTCCTACTTCTGGGTTATTGGTCATAGCATTTGCCATTCCAAGTTTTAAAAATCCTCGGCTATTTCCGGGTTCTAATTTGATCAAGGTTTCCAAGTGCGCTTTTGCTTCATCAAACTTCCCTAGAAAGCCTTCTGCTTCAGCTACTATAAACAACAATTCATTGTTTTGAGTGCGATTAAGATAGGCTTCACCAGCACTTTCAGTAAGCGCATAGTTTTCTGATTTTAAGGCAGCTATAGCTAAGTTGTAATACGCTTTTGTGTATTCAGGATATTTTTCGAGCATGGTTTGAAGCAGTTTTATTGCCTCATCATATTGGCCTAAGCCCAAATAAACGATGCTCAAATTATTGTAGGCGTCTTTGTATTCTGGCCAGATTTCAATAGC
>JANRBI010000067.1:5951-9128 GCA_030727625.1 Salibacteraceae bacterium | reverse complement strand
GCAGCGATAGCGCCAATAAGGATAAACACATTTGCCACAACGGCTATGGTTATAAAATAGAATAGTATTCCAAATCCCCAGAGTTTCCTTTTTAAGGTTCCGATTATTCCGAGTGTCAATAAAACAGCCGAACTCAAAAAGCCAAACCAAGATTCAGGTGTGTCGAATCTTGATACCGGAATAGCGCTAAAACTGTAATCATGCGCCAAATTAATCGGAATAATGAGCTTTTGCAGGTAAAGCCATTGAATGCTCGATGCAGTACTGATGCGCTCAATTAAACCATCGTTTTCAATAATTGGATTTTGCAGCAAATTACTCACGCCTGTATCTACTGGGCCAGCGCATGAAAGCACGGTTGATCTCACCAAAAGAAAAGCCATGGCTGGAATGATTACAGCAATGGAAAAGGGTAGAAGCGCTTTCGTTTTAGCATGGAAAAACCAAGCCAATAAAGCGAATATTCCAAGAAAAGTAATGGAGCTTTCTTTTGAAAATAAAGCTAAAGTGAAAAATAACGTAAGTGGAATTAAATATTTGCTGCTTAAGTTTTTAAGAAATTTAATAGCGAATAATCCTGCGAATGCTAAAAACAGCAATGCCATGATTTCATCTCGCCCTTTTAGGTTGGCAACTACTTCGGTATGAATAGGATGAACAGCATATAAAATGGCAATGAAAATCGCGAGTTTTTCTGAAGACGTGAGTTCGATTAAAAATAAAGTGAGCGCAAAAATTGCAAGTGCATGAAGCAGTGCATTGATTATGTG
The DNA here is from genome assembly GCA_030727625.1 of Salibacteraceae bacterium. Classification (GTDB taxonomy): domain Bacteria; phylum Bacteroidota; class Bacteroidia; order Flavobacteriales_G; family Salibacteraceae; genus SHAN690. Next base: position 8,358 of record JANRBI010000067.1, on the reverse strand, counting down.
GGAAACTCCCGGTTTGGCTCCAAAAATGCTTTGTTCAATTGCGAAACTAACTACTGAAAGAGGTCGGTATAAGCCATCATTAAAGGAGTTAAAGCCATGTGCATAGTTGTGTGATAGGATATCAGAAATACCTGAAATACCTTGGTTTACATATTCATTGTTGGTAATGATTAGGTTATCGTCAAGCACATATCCGTGATTGACAGTGCCTAAATAGAGCAGAAGACCAAGTAAAGCGGGCAGGTACTTTATGAGATTTTTAAGCATAATCAATCATACACTTTTTCGCCTTTCTTGAGCCAAACGCCCCAAAATTTGTCAAAACCATGCACTTTTTGGGTGGGTTGATTCGCGCTGTTCACCACCTCCTGATCTTGGTTCACCCATTCGAAAATGCCACCATATAAGTTTTTGGCATTCTTAAAACCAGCTTCTTGAAGCTTTTGGGTGATCTTTTCGCTGCGGTAACCAACGCTGCAATAAACAATGATTTCAGCGTCTTTTGAAATGCTGTCAAGGCGATTCATCTTAAAATCGTCATAGCCAATCCAAACCGCATTTTTTATGTGCGAAACGTCAAATTCAGCTTTCTCTCTAGCATCTAGAAACACCATATTTTGAGTGTCTTTCGCTGTTTCTATCACATCAGCTTCGGGCACAGTGCGCGAAAGTAAGCCAGAAAGCATGATGCTATAGGTTCGGCTTTCTACATCTTGTGCCGCTGCTGATGCGGTGTTAAGGAAAATCCCTGCAACTATCAGGTATATTGTCTTTGCCATTCTAATCATTATTTAATTGCGATAAAACGGGTGAAATTGTTCCACTGTTTTACGTAAAAACTGACGATCTAGATGTGTGTAAATCTCAGTGGTAGTGATAGAAGAATGACCGAGCATTTCCTGAACAGCTCGTAAGTCTGCGCCATGCTCCACAAGCTCTGTAGCAAAGCTATGGCGAAGGGTGTGTGGACTTATACTTTTTCTTATTCCAGCTTTTTCAGCCAAGTCTTTGATCACATAAAAGATCATCACACGAGAGAGTTTGCTGCCTCTGCGGTTTAAAAACACAATGTCATCGTTACCTGGTTTTATGGCGATGTGAACTCGAATATGCTCTAAGTAAAGCTGAATAGAGTCTATGGCATTTTCATGAATGGGCACCAAACGCTCTTTGTTTCCTTTTCCGATCACTCGGATAAAACCTTCGTTCAGGTACAAGTTAGAAATCAACAACTCGGTTAATTCAGAAACGCGCAAACCGCATGCGTAAAGGGTTTCAATGATTGCTCTGTTGCGTTCACCTTCTGGTTTACTCCGGTCTATAGAATCTAACATCAACTCAATGTCTGCGTTGCTCAATGTGTCTGGCAGTTTACGGCCAAGTTTGGGTGATTCTAATAATTCAGTTGGATCGATTGAAATCAGGTTCTCTAGCGCTAAATACTTGTAAAAAGCCTTGATTCCGCTAATGATTCGCGCTTGAGTATGTGTGCCTAAACCGAGCTCTACAATCCATTCGATAAATAGTCGTAAATCTTTTTTAGTCAGATCTTTAGGTTGTGTGTTGCTGCCTTTTGTTTCAGCAAACTGTGCGAGCTTGTTTACATCGTCAAGGTAAGCTTGTACGCTGTTTTCAGACAGCGATCGCTCTAACTTCAAATAAGCTTTAAATCCTTTTTTGTAAGAATCCCACATAGGTCAAAGGTTGCTTTCAAATCTTAAACTAAGCGCGATATTCAAAAATCTTGTTCAATGGCCATGGTTCAAATCTTACATTCGTTTTCGATTAAAAAGCTAGAGATGAAAATTGCGATTGTAAACGGCCCAAATCTTAATTTAACTGGACACAGAGAAGTGGATGTGTATGGAACACAGTCGTTCGAATCGTTTGTTGCAGAGCTGGATCAAACATATCCAAAGCTTGAAATAATCTATTTGCAAAGCAATGTAGAAGGCGAGCTCATCAACTTTTTGCATCAGCTAAATGAGCAGCCAGACATTGAAGGTATTTTGTTGAACGCTGGTGCTTATACTCACACATCGATAGCTTTGGGTGACGCGGTTGCGGGTATCGGAAAATCAGTGATTGAAATACACTTGAGTAATGTGTTTAAGCGCGAAGGTTTCCGTCAAATATCTTACATAGCACCAAGTTGTATTGGTTCTATCTCAGGTTTTGGTATGAAAAGCTATAAGCTTGGCTTGGAGTATTTTATGAATCGCTAAAATAGGCGAGATCTCTTCGCAATAAAGCGATCAAGTACTTTTTCTACACCGTCTTGAATGTCGGTTTCAATCCAATCAATACCGTATTGACGGCTCTTCAATTTGATTTCATTAATGCGCTTTTGGCGTGTAGAAGTGTAGTATTCTTTTACCTCGTTTGGCATCACTTTCACCTTTTCGCC
>JANRBI010000067.1:2079-5851 GCA_030727625.1 Salibacteraceae bacterium | reverse complement strand
TTTTCAAGCTGTGCAAACAAATAGTTTTGGTGCACGCTAGAGCTTTTTGCAGGCGAACTCCATTCTAATCCATCACCAATCAACGAAAGACCCACTGCATCGCGCTGCGAACGCATTAAATAAATGAGTGATGCCGCGCTTTGAGCGGCAAACTGAATCTTGTTTACTGAATGCTCATCCTTTTTTTGAGGATAAAACATAGAACCGCTATGGTCAATTAATATTTGGCAACGCAAATTGGTTTCTTCTTCATAGCGCTTTACAAACATCTTGTCTGTTCGGCCAAAAAGTTTCCAATCGATGTGTCGTGTGCTTTCGCCCGAATTGTAAGCTCTATGTTCAGCAAATTCAACCGAAAAGCCATGATAAGGGCTTTTGTGTAAACCAGTTATAAAACCTTCTACAGCTTGCTTTGCCAGCAATTGCAAGCGACTAAATCGTTGAGCGCTAAAATGATTAATTGGCATAGTGCGATAATACTAAGAACAAACTCAAACCAGCTTGACTATTTGGTTAAAGTGTTCAAATGTTCAGAATTTTCTTTCTTAATAATGCGCTCCAAAAGCAAGAAAAGGAGCGTTGCCACGCCAAGAACAGCGCAGATTATGTACCAAGTAACTTGAAAACCGTAATGCGCAATGAGCTGCATTCCAGAGTTGTGACCAATGATGTGCGAAACACTAAAGGCAATCGTAAACAGCGCCATGTAAGCTCCGGCTTTGCCGCGATCTGCGCGTTCCATCGAAAAACGGTTCAAGAATGGAAAATTCAACATTTCGCCAAAAGACATAAAAACAATGCTGATGATCAAAACCCCAGCCCAGCTAGAAATAGTCATTACCAAAAAGCTGAGCAATATGAGTACAGTACTGCCAGCCAGTATTTTATAAGTTGAAAATCGAGGATGATCGTAATACTTAATCAGTGGCATTTCAACCAAAAACACCAGAAATCCATTCGCGCCAAGCAACAACCCAATTTGCTGTTCGGTAAGGTGATGCACTTCTCTAAAAAAGAGCGGAACGGTGCTGAAGAACTGCAAGAAAGTAGCTGCAACAAGCAATGCTGCAAAAAGAAATAGGAGGTAAGGCAAGTCTTTGTAAGGCGAGCCAACGGCTGTTGACGCATCTCTTGACGCTTTGTCTTCGAGGTTGGCTTTTTTGCGATTGATGGTTGTGCGCAATAAAATGGCTGCTGCAATACAAGTAAGGCCATCTACCCAAAATAACCCATTGTAGCCAAACGTAACTATGAGCAAACCACCAACAGCTGGTCCAGCGCTGAAGCCAAGATTAATTGCTAGCCGAACTAGTGAAACAGCGCGCGTGCGGTTTTCAGGTTTGCTGTATGTTCTAATGGCAACATACATGGCTGGCCTGAATGTATCTGCAATTACCATAAGGCCAAAAATGCCAAGGCAAAGCGTTTCGAAGGTTTTGAAATACTGCACACCAACAAAAGCGAATCCTGATAATAAAAGACTCCAAACCATGGTAGGGTAAAAGCCAATGGTGTCGGTTAGTTTGCCGCCAAGCCAAGAGCCAACCACCGAACCAAGACCAAAACAGCTCATGATCCAGCCTACGTTTGATAAGGTAAAGTGCAAGTCTTCGGTTAGGTAAAGCGATAAGAAAGGAACCACCATTGTTCCTGCACGATTGATCAGCGTAACCAATGCCAGAAGCCACACTTTTGGGTTAAACCCAACAAATGAATCGCGGTAGTATTTTAATCCTCTTAAAAGCATGGTTGATAATCAGAACAAAAGTCGCTGATATATTGACTGATAAAGTGCCTTTTGATGATTGATTTCGAAATTTTGGGCAATAAAAAACCCCACTGAAAAATCAATGGGGTTTCAATTGTTTGGTAAACTACCGCAATTACATGTGTGATTCCAGTTTTTGCACTAGTACAGCCTTTGGAACTGCACCTACTTGACGATCTACAACCTCACCGTTCTTTATGAAAAGAATGGTTGGAATGCTACGAACACCATATTTCATTGCAACATTTGGATTGTTGTCTACATTTAACTTTCCTACTACAGCTCTGTCAGCGTAGTCATTAGCAACTTCTTCAACGATAGGACCAACCATGCGGCATGGACCACACCATTCTGCCCAAAAATCAACCATTACTGGTTTATCTGATTGCAAAGCCGTTTCGTCAAAATTGCTGTCTGTGAATTCTATAGCCATTTTATATAATTAATTATTGTTCTTATTTGTGTTGAGCAAACCTAGTAAACAAATCATTTACCATTTTAGTTCTGCAAGACATGTTGTCATACTTTATCCACTTTCCATTGGATTGCTTCCAGCTTTTCAAGCGAATCTGTTAAGTCTTTGGTCATGCTCACTTTTAGGCTTCGAGACGGCATTTCAATATACGTTTCGTTGTCTCTCACATTAAACTGCACGGGTATTGGTCCTTCGTTTTGACCGCACATGCGTTGAATATCGCGAATCAACTTTTGGTCAATTTCTCTCAACGGAACATTGATTTGCAGCTTCTTCACCTTCTTATCTCTTATATCTGACAACAAGGCGATATTGGTGACATTGAGGCGCAAAAATTCTTTTCCTTCTGATTTGTTGTACCAGCCACGCACGGCCACTTCTACCATTACAAACCAATATTCGTTCAAGTAATTTCTAAAACGAACATAGTCGTCTTTGAAAAGTGCAAACTCATAAGAGCCTTCATAATCTTCTAAAGTGAACTTGCCGAAAGGTGCGCCCATTTTAGTGGTAAGATGCTGCACAGAAGTGATTACGCCAGCCACACGAACGTCTTTGCGCTTCTTTACTTCTTCTAAATCTTCAAGAAGTGTAACCGGAGCGTTGGTGAAATTTTCTAGTTCAAATTTGAAGTCGTCAAGCGGATGCCCAGAAATATAAACCCCAACAACGGCCTTTTCTTTATTGAGTTGATCTAGCGTGCTCCAAGGTTCAGCATAGGGGATAGGCGGCTCTGGAATTTCCACTTCAGATGATTCGCCAAAGAGCGAAACCTGAGCAGAATTAATGGAATCTTGAATGGCGTTTCCATATTTGATCGCTTTTTCAAGAAGCGATTGACCCTTTTCGTCTTGCGCGAAATACTGTGCACGATTCACACCTTCAAAGCAGTCGAAAGCTCCGGCAACAGCCAAGCCTTCGAAGTTTTTTTTGTTCACAGTTCTTAGATCTAATCGCGTAGCAAATTCAAACACAGATTGAAACGCCCCTTTTTCATTGCATTCGGCCACAATGGCTTCCACCGCATTTTCGCCAACGCCTTTAATGGCACCCATTCCAAAGCGAATTTCGCCTTTCTTGTTTACCGTGAATTTGTAGGCAGATTCGTTCACATCTGGTCCTAAAACTGCCAAGCCCATGCGCTTGCATTCTTCCATGAAAAACGTCACTTTTTTGATGTCGTTCATGTTGTGCGTAAGCACCGAAGCCATGTATTCGGCTGGATAATTAGCTTTTAAGTAAGCCGTTTGAAATGCAACCAATGAATAAGCAGCCGAGTGCGAACGGTTAAACCCGTATTCGGCAAACTTCATCATCACATCAAAAATCTCGTCCGCTATTTCTGGGGCAATGTCGTTGTGGTCTTTACAGCCATCTCTAAAGATTACGCGCTGCTGCTCCATCACGTCCATCTTTTTCTTACCCATCGCTCTTCGCAGAATATCTGCCGCTCCAAGCGAGTAGCCAGCCAAGATTTGAGCAGTTTGCATAATCTGCTCCTGATACACCATGATTCCGTAAGTGTCTTT
>JANRBI010000067.1:0-1979 GCA_030727625.1 Salibacteraceae bacterium | reverse complement strand
TTGAGCAAACCAGCACTTTCTACCACACCATTGTCAAACTGTGTAACCAGCAAGTCTGAGTCTTTTGCGGTAGCAACAGGTACAAATTCTCGAATGTCTTCGGGTGTGATGATTACACCGCAAGCGTGAATTCCTGTGTTTCGAACCGAACCTTCTAAAGCGCGCGCTTGGTTTAAGATTTTAGCTTCTTCGCCCTTCGATTCACTGATTTCGATCAATTGCTTTACGTTGGCTAAATCATCGCCATTGAAGTCTTTGCTTAGCTCTTGATCTGTTCTGCCAAAAATGTGTTTAAACTTCTTTAAATCAGGAACTAACTTAGAAATACGATCAGCATCACTTAAAGGTAAATCGAGCACGCGCGCCACATCTCGAATACTCGATTTTGCAGCCATTGTTCCATAAGTGATGATTTGTGCAACTTGCGTTTGCCCATATTTTTTCACCACATAATCAATGATTTTGTCTCGACCTTCATCGTCAAAGTCGATATCAATATCGGGCATGGTTACCCGTTCTGGATTTAAGAATCGTTCAAAAAGCAGCTTGTACTTAATCGGATCAATATTCGTGATGCCGATGGCAAATGCCACAGCCGAACCCGCAGCCGAACCACGACCTGGGCCAACCCAAACGCCACGTTTTCGCGCTTCTGTCGTGAAATCTTGTACGATCAAGAAATAGCCTGGAAAGCCCATTTCTGCCACAATTTTTAATTCGTAATCCAAGCGTTCGCAAATCTCATCTGTAAGTTCAGGATACTTCTTTTTTGCGCCTTCATAGGTGAGGTGACGCAAAAATTCATTTTCACCTTCAAACTCTTCGGGAATACTGAACTTCGGCAGCAGAATATCGCGCCCCAGCGTGAATTCTTCAATCTTATCTACGATTTCAGAAATGGTCATAATCGCTTCAGGAAGATCTGCGAAAAGCGCCTTCATTTCATCGCCTGACTTGAAATAAAATTCTTGATTTGGAAATCCAAAACGAAATCCGCGGCCGCGACCAATAGGCGTGCTTTGTAGTTCACCTTCTTTTACACACAGTAAAATATCGTGCGCATTTGCGTCTTTTTTTGCGAGGTAATACACATCATTTGCTGCGAAATACTTAACGCCATATTTTTCGCAAAAGCGCAGTAGCACTTGGTTTACACGATCTTCTTCTTCTAAACCATGACGTAAAAGCTCCACATAAAAATCATCTCCAAATAGCTTATGCCAATACACGAATGCTTCTTCTGCTTGTGCCTCGCCAATGTTAAGAATCAAGCTTGGTATTTCACCTTCTAAACCGCCTGAGGTGCAGATCAAGTTTTCTTTGAATTGTTCGATCACTTCTTTGCCCACACGAGGCAACCCAAAGTAGAAACCTTCGATAAATCCAACCGAACAAAGCTTGGCTAAGTTGTGATAACCGGCTTTATTTTTCGCAATCAACACTTGCTTAAAGCGCTTATCGGGTTGGTCCTTAGTAAACTGTTGTTTTTGATATTCTTCAGCAACAAAAAACTCACAACCCACAATGGCTTTGATGTCGTTCATCTCGCATTCTTTCACAAAATTGAACACGCCCATCATGTTACCGTAATCGGTCATAGAAACGGCTGGCATGCCCAATTCTGCTGCCTTTCGAACCATAGATTTTACATCTATGGTCGATTGTAGAATCGAAAACTGCGAGTGATTGTGCAAGTGCACAAACGGATATTCTGCTAGGAGTTTTTTGTTTTCGTTTAAATCTGCTTTTGTTGGACCCGAAGCCGTTTTTGCTTTTAACTCTGAAGCAATTTCTTCGCTACCATACGGCTCAATATTCAAGCCGATAAGCTCAAATGGCTTGGTGTTATGGCTTTTGAATTTAGCGAGGTATTCGTTGCCTTCTTTGATATGATCGCTGGTGAAAACGCCCAAACGCACCATTTCGAGAAACGATCGCGTGGTAGCTTCCACATCGGCACTTGCGTTGTGTGCATTGTC
>JANRBI010000066.1:5453-8454 GCA_030727625.1 Salibacteraceae bacterium | reverse complement strand
TGTAGTAATTGGGATCATTTTAGCGGTCCTGTTTGTCGTAATTATTTTCTACTCTTTGCTTGCGCGATACAAGCGTTGTCCATCTGATAGAATCTTGGTGGTTTACGGTAAAGTGAGCAAAGACAAAGACGGGCGCAGTGCCAAGTGTATTCATGGTGGAGCCGCGTTTGTACTTCCCATTTTTCAAGATTTTGCTTTTCTAGATTTAAGACCGCTTTCTATTGAGGTGAATCTTACCAAGGCTTTGAGTAGACAAAACATTCGTGTGGATGTACCATCAAGGTTTACTGTTGGTGTTTCTACCGAGCCAGGCATCATGGAAAATGCTGCTGAGCGATTGCTTGGACTTGATAAACAATCTATTCACGATTTGGCAATCGACATCATTTTTGGTCAGTTGAGATTGGTTGTTGCTACTATGGATATTGAAGAAATCAATAGCAACCGTGATAAGTTTTTGAGCAATGTGGCCAATAACGTTGAAGCTGAGTTGAAGAAAATTGGTTTGAAATTGATCAACGTAAACGTTACCGATATTAAAGATGAAAGTGGCTATATCGAAGCTTTGGGTAAAGAAGCTGCTGCAAAGGCAATAAATGATGCACGTCAATCAGTTGCTGAGAAAAACCGTGATGGTAGTATTGGTGAAGCTAGAGCCAATCAAGATGAGCGCGTACAAGTGTCGGCAGCCTTAGCCGAGGCAAAAATTGGTGAGGCGGCAGCGAATCAAAATGAGCGTATTAAAACGTCTGAAGCAAATTCATTGGCAAGCGTAGGTGAAGCTGAAGCATCTTCAAGAGCAAGCATTGGTCAAGCCGAAGCATTGAAATTGCAGAGGATAGAAGTATCTGAAGCCAACGCGCGTGCAGTAGAAGGGGAGAACAAGGCTAAGATTGATATTGCTCAATCAGACTCTTTGAGAAGACAGCAAGAAGCTGAAGCAACCAAAAATGCTGTAATGGCTGAGAAAATTGCGGAAGCAAAATCATTGCAAGAAGCTTACATGGCTGAGCGAAATGCTGAACTTGAGCGTGCTGAAAGAGAAAGGGCTTCGCGTGAAGCGGATATTGTTGTTCCTGCTGAAATTCAGCGCAAGCGAGTAGAAATAGACGCAGAAGCCGAAGCGGAAAGAATAAGAAGAATCGCAAGAGGTGAAGCGGATGCCGTTTTATTGAAGAAGCAAGCAGAAGCTCAAGGTATTCTCGAAGTATTGACCAAGCAAGCAAGTGGTTTTGAAGAAATTGTAAAAGCTGCTGGAAACAATAGTCAAGATGCGGTAATGCTTTTGATAGCTGATAAATTGGAGAAGATTGTGAAGCTACAATCTGAAGCTATTCAGAACATTAAGATTGATAAAATTACCGTGTGGGAAGGCGGAAATGGCGGTAACGCAGATGGTAAAACGTCTACATCAAACTTTATTAGCGGTTTGTATCAATCGGTGCCACCACTTCAAGACATGTTTAGCATGGCAGGAATGCAGTTGCCAAACTTTTTAAAAGGCGAATCCCTTGCGGGAATTGGAGCTAACAGTGAAGTGACTGATGCTGCGGAAACAAGTAATGACAAAGGCCATAAACCCGAAAAGGAATAGTCGCGAATTACATAGAATAAAAAAAGCCCGCTACAAAAATCATTCTAGCGGGCTTTTTAATGTTTCGTGTGGTTAATCGTTTACAGAAACGTGGCCCCAGTTTTCACCTGATTTTATCCTGTACAGTTGCATTTCTGAAATGCCGAACTGACGAGCTAAAATCTTAAGTCTAGTTTTTCTATTTGGGTCAAAAATCTTTTTCTTCAAGCGCTTTACTTGAGTTGCAGTAAGCTTGTGGCCTTTATAGGGCTTGTTTTCTTTGCGTTTTTCTCTCGCAAGCAGCACATTCGGATTTTTTTGCTGATGCAATTCCATCTCGCGCTTGCTTGCCCAAGCTAGGTTGTTGACGTGATTATTCAACTTATTGTAATCCTTGTGAATTACATATACTTCTTCATCAGATTCAGCTTTGCCAAAGTACATAGCAACCAGCTTGTGTACGAAGATTTGCTTGTTTTTTATCGTTGTGCCTTCTTCTGTTTTGAAGAATTGCTTGTATCTAAATACAGGATAACCATCTACAATACTTCCTTTGAGTAGTTTTCCGTTTTCTTTCGAATCCGTATAGCTCACCAAGCGACCGTAATTTGAAATAGAGTAGTTGTTTCGAAGTTTGTCTTCGCCTAAATCAATCTCTCGCCATTCTTCGTCCCAAAAAGAATTAACCATTTTGTTCTATTTTAAAATGTATTGGGCATAACTACGAACTATCTTGTTCGGTGTTACGCAAATATAAAAGTATGATGTAGTTTACTAAATAAAGAAGTAAACGACCATGCTAGCCCGTGCTCCAATTTCTTTTCAGACTTTCGCGACCGATATGGAAAAAGATAAAGGTAAGAAGCTTTCTAAAGCAGCGCTGAAGCGATCGTTGAGAATTTTTCAATATGTAATGCCATACAAGTTTAAGTTTAGCCTTGGACTTATATTTCTTTTCCTTTCGTCTGCCACTTTTATGGTTTTTCCAGGATTGCTTGGTCGATTGATTGGTGGTGAAGAAGTAAAGGATAGCCCTATTGACGCCTTTTTTAATCTGGAAAATATCAATCAAGTGGCGCTTCTGTTGCTAGCAGCCTTTGGTTTGCAAGCTCTTTTTTCCTTTTTCAGAATTTATTTGTTTGCTGATGTAACCGAGCGTGCCATAGCCAACATCAGAAAAGATGTGTATGCGCATTTGATCAAATTGCCAATGACTTTCTTTTCAGCGCAGCGCGTTGGCGAATTAAACAGCAGAATATCAAACGATATTGGGCAATTACAAGAAACCTTTATGACCACGCTTGCCGAGTTGGTTCGTCAAATAGTGATCATTGTAGTGGGCGTTTCATTATTGTTTTTTTACAGCGCAGAGCTCACTTTCGTGATGTTGGTTTCACTTCCGGTGATGATGCTTGCGGCTTTTTTCTT
>JANRBI010000066.1:0-5353 GCA_030727625.1 Salibacteraceae bacterium | reverse complement strand
CAAGAAGTATTGCTTTTTGGGGGCAGCATCAGAGAAAACATTGCCTACGGTAAACCATCTGCCAGCGAAACTGAAATAATGGTAGCTGCACAAAAGGCGAATGCGCTTGAGTTTATTCAAAGCTTTCCAGAAGGGTTTGATACAACCGTTGGCGAGCGAGGCATTCAATTGTCTGGTGGCCAGCGCCAGCGCATCGCAATTGCACGTGCCATTTTAAAAGATCCGAAAATTTTAATCTTAGATGAGGCCACTTCTTCGCTTGACGCTGAAAGCGAACGATTGGTGCAAGAAGCACTAGACAAACTGATGGCCAACAGAACCAGTGTAATCATTGCGCACAGACTGAGCACAATTAAGAAAGCAGACAAAATTGTGGTACTTGAGCATGGTGTAATTACCGAAAGCGGCACGCATGAAGAACTGTTGAAAGTAGAAAACGGAGTGTACAGAAAACTCAGTCAACTTCAGGTTTTAGAAGCTTAATCTGCGCTCTCTAAGGGTCATTAATCTAAAAGTCCAAGCGCATATCAAGCCTCCAAATGCTTGCTCAAATGTTTGCCAGGTTAAGTCAAAAGCGATCATTTTAAAATCGATAATAGAGTTGAAGCTTACACCAAACAAGAAAGCAATGGCGTAGATAAAAACGCCAATGGCCGCTCCACCTAAAATGCCGTATTTATAGGAATCGAAATGCTTTTTGAGGAAGTATGATGCAATGGCTAATAAAAGCCCGATTCCCAAATAAACAAAGGCAGCAACAATCAAGAAGACATCTTTTGGATAAGACACGCGCGCAAAGTCATTTAAAACTATCGCGTGCCAGGCATATGATAGCCCAAACATGCTGATGCTACTCACAATCCAGCTCACATAAAACTTAATACTTCGCATAGTTCCTCAACAAAATCCGAGGCGTGAAATTACACTATCATTTTCCTAAAATCCTTCTTCTTAACATGAACTTCGTCTAATAGGCAAAACCTGATAATTTTTAACATCTTTGGGCTTCTTCACTTATGAAAATTAAGATCAAATTACTTTCTGTTTTTGCTGGTTTGTTGCTCGTTTTTGGCTGCAATGATGCTTTTGAACTTGCGCCATACCAAGCTGATTTATTGGCTCCACTGGCCTATGGATCGCTAAGCTTGAATGATTATGCTGGTGATGATAAGGTGCAATTAGCAGGAACAGATACACTGCATGTGTTTTTTGAAGACACCGTTTTTAGTCTCGGTTTAGAAGATTTGATTGGAATTCCGGACACAACAGTTACGGAAGAATTTGTAGTTCCAGTAAGCGGACTTTCATTTCCGCCCGGTGTGCCTTTTTATGGAGACACCATCAAAACAACCTACAAAATTGCGGGAGCTAAATTGAAGTTTGCCAAATTGCGATCAGCTAGCATCAAAATCAAACTTTCAAATACGGTAGATAAACCAGTGCTTTTCACTTACAATGTGCTTTCGGCAACTAAAGACGGACAGGTCTTTAAAATAGAAGAGATTGTTGGCGCTAATTCTAATTTCACCAAAGTGTACAACCTTGATGGTTACGACTTGGATTTGCGTGGGGTAAACGGCAATTTATTCAATACCATAAATGGGTTTTTCACTGCGATGATCGATCCAAACGAAACCCAGAATCACAGTTTTATTTTGGGAGATAAATTCAGTGTCGAAAACACGTTTCAATCTATTGTGCTTGATTATGTAACTGGCAGCTTTGGCAGCGATGAGGTGTTGATCAACGATTCTGTGGCTTTCGGCTTGACAGAGAATTATCCGTTCGATTTATTAGATATTACAGATTTTGACTTGAATCTAAAAATAGATAATGGCATTGGTGCTGATTTGGGTTTGAAAGTGAATTCTATTCAGTCTTATAGCGACAAAACCGCTTCATTGGTTGGTTTAAATCATGCCATTATTGGAAATAATATCAGTTTGAACAGGGCAGTGCAATTGTATCAAAACGATGAGGTAAAGCATCAGCAAAAGCAGCTTCAATTCAACGCAGCCAATTCTAACTTAGATCAACTGATCGAAATTGCTCCTTCACATTTTGTGTTTGATTTAGGTGTGAATTTGAATCCTTACGGGAATATTTCTTTAGGTAATGATTTTGCGTTTTACAAGCACAAACTTTCCATGATTGCTAGCGCTGATGTGCCGTTGAGCTTTGCCTTAGGTAGATTGCATTTGAAAGATACGGTGTCTTACAAACTAGATCTTGGTAGTGATACAACGATAACCAATCGCATTAATTCAGGTTTTTTGAAGATTCAATTTGAAAATGGATATCCGCTCGAAGCGCAAACTCAGGTTTACGTTTTAGATAGTAATAATGCCATTATTGATAGTCTGTTTTCTACTCCGAGCGCTATATCAGGGGCGCCTCAAGTTGCTCAAAATGCTACCGATGCTTTTACTGTTTCATACACCGAAGTAGAGCTCAATCAAGTGAAAATAGATCGATTGAAAACGGGTAAGAATTTTTTAATTGATATGTTTTTAAGTACAACCAATCAGCAATTGATTCGCATCAGCAATGCACATAAAATCAATTACAAAATTGCTGTTGAATGCAATGCCACGCTGCCATGAGAATAGTTGCTAGCATAATCATAATAGTGCTTTTTGTATCCACTTCTTTCGCACAAAGAATGGATGCAAATGGTTGGTCGAGCGAGCAAAATTCGTTTGTTCAAGCGTATGGCTTTTTCAGCGCTAGTTCTTCTGATTTTAGCTCCAAATTTTTGCGTCAAGCTTTTTTGGGTGATGAATTATCATCCACACAAATAGCGGATCAATATGCTTTACTGAATAGCAAAATCAACTCGTTTGGTGCAGATTATGAAAGTGCTTTAAGACTAAAATTGGGTTTGTTGAACAGCGGGTCTTTTCTCTTCAAAATATCAGACTTTGCACATGCTGATGCATCTTTAGACAAAGAATTGTTTGGGCTAGCATTTAAAGGAAACGCTCCCTATGCAGGCGATAGTTTGTTTTTTAAACCATCGCAATTCAATTATTACAAATACCAACAATTGGGCATTGGTTATGAATTTGAATTGAACGAAGACACTCGACTTTTTGCAATGATTTCGGCCATCAATGCTCAAAGTGCAACAAGTGCAGCTGTGTATCGAGGCGCAATTTACACATCTAGTTTTGGCGATACGCTTTATACTGATGCTCATGCATCGGGCTTTTTTACCAATGGCAACCGAAGAAGTAATGGCGGAGGTGCAGCTTTAAGTTTTGGTATAAGTGCAAACCTTGAAATTGGTAACTCAGATTGGTTGGTAAACATGGCTTTCGAAAACATTGGGCTGATTCAATACAGCAATACCACTCAATTTTCAGTAGACACAGCCGTGACTTATGTTGGTTTCGAAGTCAATGATTTTAGTCAAAATATTGGGGCTGATATTGGCACGCAGGTAAAAGATAGTTTGCTTCTAGGTTTTGATGAAGTAAGCTCAAAAACTTGGAACAATGCCGGCATACCTGGATATGCTCAGTTTAGCATGCAACGTCAGGTTGAAAGCGGTTTAGCCGTTGCTTTTGGTGGCACATATCGCTGGCAAAGCAGTTTCAAAACCTATACTTGGCTTAGTGGTGGCTATCAGTTTGAAAATGGTTTGAGCCTGATGTGCGAGGCAGGTTATGGCGGCTACACTTCATTTCAATTTGGAGCATCGGCAATGTTGGCATTAGACCAACTTCAAATTCAAGCTAGAGTAGCAAACATCGAGCGACTTGCCACCTCAAATAAAAATCTTGGTTTAACCGCCTTTTTAGGCATTCAATTCCAATTTGAGCTATGAGATATTTAATGATGTTAGTGTTGAGCTTGGCTGTGTTTGTTGGGATGGGGCAGGATACAATCCAAAGAGTTTTTTTTGGAAGTTCTGGAGATGATGAGTTCGTGAAGGCATTTGAGCGACCAAATGATTTATTAATGTTTGGTTCAGTCGATAATGGGTCAAATCTCTCTGATATTTACATTGTTCAAACAACCAAAGACCTTAAGAAAAGTACTTATCATAAAATAGGTACTTCTTCCATTGAAAGAGTTGTTGATGTTTTTGTAGACACTACAAATTTTAGTTCTTATGTCCTTCTAGATTATAGCTCTGGATTTGACTCAACTGGTTATGATCTTAAAGTGATAAAACTGGATTCTTCATTTAATCAAACGGAAGAATATTTAATTGCCAACGTAGGAGTAGATATTTCGATTTCTGTTGAAATCAATGATGAACATGTTTTTGTAATTCGATCAGAAGATGATTTGTTTCATTTGACTTCTTTCAGTACCGACCTTGATTTTGAGAGTGATTTTTCATTAGAGTTAAAAACAGATTCTTTCGAAATTGTTGATTTTATTGCCACAGATTCTGGTTTTTTTGTTCTTGGAAATGCCCTTGTTTCAGTTGATAATTATGACATCTTTATTAAAGGTTATAACGACCAAGGGTCCGAAGTTGCGGATTGGATATTTGGAGACAGTTTAAATGAAAAAGCAAATCATTTTTTCTTCAAAGACTCAACCCACTTAATTGTTTCTGGTTCTAGTCAATCTTTTAATAATCAGCCTGATTATGATGCTATGATATTTCAAGTTGACGATACAGGAAGTCTAAATTGGTTACAGATTCATGGCTTTGCGATAGAAGGTCCTTTTAATGACGATTTTGGCATTCAAGCTCAAATGTTCGGTAGTAATAGAATCCTTTTTGGTGTTTACACTCAAACCTATGGGTTTGGTAATGGAGATTATCACATCTATTTATTGAGTTCACAAGGCGGTTATATTTCAGGTAACTCCTACGGCTTTCCTGAAAGAGATCGTCTCGAGGGATTTATTAGGACTTCAGAAAAACGTATAATAATGTTTGGAGAATCAAATTCCGGATCAATAGGGGGAGAGGATATACTTGTTGTTGCTACTGATACTGCCGCAGCAGGCGGCATAAGGACTACTTCTGTTTTGGCAGACTCAAGTAATGTTGAAACTTTGAAGGTCTATGACCAAATTTCGGTAAGTGAAATCGATTTTACTTGCTATGAGAGAGGTAAACTACAAGTGTCAGGTTTTACGCTGCCATCATTTGTTCGTGTTTTTGATACGCAAGGATCACTTCTACTATCCAAGGATTGTAAAAGTGAGAGCAATGTTGAGTTAGATCTTTTAGAAAGGATGAACCAACCTCTGATTATCCAGATAGAGGGCCTACAAGGTACGTACGTTCAAAAAATTCAAATCCAAGATTAATCCACAATCGTAAACTCGGTTCTTCTATTCTGTGCGCGGCCTTCTTCGGTGGCGTTGTCAGCCAGCGGTTTTT
>JANRBI010000065.1 GCA_030727625.1 Salibacteraceae bacterium | reverse complement strand
AGCCGAAGGTGGAACTAGAAATACTTTTTTTGCCACGAATGCCACGAATTTCACTAATGATTTTTCTGATAGCTGAAATCTGACGGCTTTTTTTACCAGAGAAAAAGAGTTTTACACAGAGAGTACAAAGTTTTTAACCACAATCTTTTTCTGGAGACTGAGCGGAGCCGAAGGTGGAAGTAGTAATACTTTTTTTTGCCACGAATACTACGAATTTCACTAATGATTTTTCTGACGGCTGATATCTGACGGCTTTTTTCTACCACAGAGAAAATGAGTTTCGCACAGAAAACGCGGAGCCTTTTTTAACAACTAATTACACGAATCAGTTCCGCTGAAGCGGAATTGGTTTTACCGCAAAGGCGGAAAGATGACGCAAAGGACGCGAAGTCAAAAAATCCTGACAGGTTTTCAAAACCTGTCAGGATTAGCAATATTTTCCTGAAATCTGATATCTGACAGCTAACAGCTGACGGCTATTAAAAAACAGGATACTTTGTTGTTTCTCGATGGGTGAAAGGCTGCGAGAGATCGAACATTTCATCAAACAAACCAGTCATTACATCTTCAAAACCTTCTTTGAAGGAAACCAATTCTTGATTTTTCTCTGTTTTGATAATAAGCGGCAAGTAGCCTGATTTCTTGTTTCTAAAGCTGAAAATCACCGACTCAATTTGCTCTGGAATTTCGCCTGTGCGCTTTGCGTAAGCCCATGTATAAAACGCCAACTGAAGCGCTTTGCCATATTCAGACTTTTCTTGAATATCTGCCCAAGTGGCATCCAGCTGATTCGCTTCTACCTTGCCCGTTTTGTAATCTACAATTCGAATAACCCCATTTCGTTTGTCAATCCTGTCCGCAAAAGAATTGAGGTTTACTGTTAAGTGATTGTAAGAAAATTCGCCCCGAAGGTGCATTTCTAGGTCCATCAACTCGATGGGACCATTGGTTTTAATGTCGTCTGCATCAAATTCCAAAAACAGCTTCACCCAATTTTTCGCCAACTCAACTTGCACTCTGTTTTTACCTGTTTCAAGCAAATTTGGATCAAACAATTTGCAGAATTCTGTCATCACGATTTCATCTACCAAAGGCATCATAGATTGAATGACTTCGCCATTGATTTCTTTGCCAATAAATGGTTTGTAGAGCATTTCGATGCTATTGTGAACAATGCTTCCGAAGGTGCTTGCTTCCACATCTTCTTCTACCTTATCTTGTTCTTTCAATCGCAATACATAACTGAAATAAAACTCTAGCGGACTATCAATAAAGCGGTTCAATGCCGAGGGTGAAATACGTTTCAAAGCTTGCTCTAACGAAGCCATCACTTCAGGCGTTTTTTGAACGACTAATTCAGCCGCAGGTTTTAGCTCGAAGGTTTGTGCATCGTTTACAAAATTGAGCTGCACATTTTTGTTGATCTGAGAAAGCTCTTCTTGCAGCTGCAAAATATAACGCGTGCCTTCTCCCCCGCTCAAAGCCGTGGTAGAAGTGCTGTAAATCAAATGAATGTGATTGGCGCGTTGCATCAATCGATAAAAGTGATAGGCTATCAATGCCTCAGACTCTTTGCGCGTTGGCAAGCCATAATTTACGCGATGCACAAAAGGAATGTGTGTGGCTTTGTTCGGACTTCCTGGCAAGGTATC
>JANRBI010000064.1 GCA_030727625.1 Salibacteraceae bacterium | reverse complement strand
AGCAAACACGTAGACAACCACGCCATGTGGATTGACCCAAACAACACCAATCATTGGCTAGTGGGTTGCGATGGCGGTTTGTACGAAACGTATGATGGAGCCGAAAACTGGCAGTTTTTCCAAAACTTGAACATTACGCAGTTTTACCGAGTGGCGGTTGATTACGACACGCCATTTTACAATGTGTATGGTGGCACACAAGACAACAATACGATTGGCGGACCTTCACGCACAACCAATGCACACGGCATCAGCAACTTCGATTGGTTTATTACTCGCGGTGGCGATGGATTTGAACCAGCCGTAGATCCAACAAATCCAGACATTGTTTATAGTCAATCGCAATATGGTTGGTTGGTGCGCTACAACCGAAAAACGGGCGAAAAAGTGAACATCAAACCCATAGAGCGCAAAGGCGAAGCACCTTATCGTTGGAATTGGGACGCACCACTTTTGATTAGCCCACACGATCCGAAACGCTTGTATTTCGCAGCAAACAAAGTGTTTAAGAGCAATGATCGCGGCAGTTCTTGGGAAGTAATTTCTGAAGATTTGACCCAACAAATTGATCGCAATAAGCTTAAAGTAATGGGCACTACTTGGGGACCCGATGCGGTGGCTTATCACCAAAGCACTTCTATTTACGGCAATTTGGTGGCGATAGACGAATCGCCAAAAAAGGCGGGCTTGCTTTATTTAGGAACAGATGATGGTTTGATTCAAGTAAGCGAAAACGATGGCGAATCTTGGACTAAATACAGCTCGTTTACAGGCGTGCCAGCTGGCACTTATGTAAATGTGCTCAAGGCAGATTTGTTTGACGAAAACACGGTTTACGCTGGTTTTAACAACCATAAAAATGGCGACTTCAAACCTTATTTACTAAAAAGCACCGACAAAGGAAAAACCTGGACTTCTATTGCAGGAAACTTACCTGAACGCGGCTCTGTGTTTACGGTAGCACAAGATCATGTAAACAAAAACTTACTATTTGTTGGAACCGAATTTGGCGTTTTCTTCACGATTGATGGCGGCAATAAATGGACGCAAATCAAAGGTGGTTTGCCAACCATTGCTATCCGAGATTTAGAAATTCAAAGACGTGAAAATGATTTGGTGCTCGCCAGTTTTGGTCGCGGATTTTATGTGCTCGATGATTATTCTGCTTTGCGCACCATGAATGATACTACCGGAAAAAACGCGCACATTTTCCCAATAAAAGATGCGTATGCGTTTATCGAATCAAATCCATTGGGCACAAGTGGCAAAGCATCGCAAGGCGAAGCTTTCTTTACCACGCCAAATCCAGCCATTGGCGCAACGTTTACTTATTATTTGGCCAGCAAGCCACAAACCATTGCTGAACAACGCATAGCAGCTGAAAAGAAAATTAGAAAAGATGGTGGCGATGTGGCTTACCCAGATTTGGAAGCATTGAGAAAAGAAGATTTGGAACAAAAACCATTCTTGATTTTCGAAATAAAAGACGCTAAAGGCAACGTGGTGAGCCGCTACAAAGAAACCAAGGTGAGCAAAGGCATCAACCAAAGCGTATGGGATTTCAGACTAGAAACATCCACGCCTGTGAAGTTGAAAGAACCAGAAGTTGGCAGATACAGCTCACCAGATTGGGGCGCTTTGGCACTTCCTGGCGATT
>JANRBI010000063.1 GCA_030727625.1 Salibacteraceae bacterium | reverse complement strand
TAGTGAACATCAATAATGGCGAGCGTTTTGAAACGTATGTGATTACGGGTAAGGCAAATACGGGAATTATTAGCCTGAACGGACCTGCTGCACGAAGGGTGCAAAAGGGCGATATCATCATCATTATTTCTTATGCTCAATTGGATTTTGAGGAAGCGAAAACATTCAAGCCTTGGGTGGTTTTTC
Source organism: Salibacteraceae bacterium (assembly GCA_030727625.1). Classification (GTDB taxonomy): domain Bacteria; phylum Bacteroidota; class Bacteroidia; order Flavobacteriales_G; family Salibacteraceae; genus SHAN690. The sequence continues at coordinate 1,479 of JANRBI010000063.1, read as the reverse complement.
CTGATGAAACTACAAATAGATTAAAGCAACTTTAAGTTTGAATAAAACGCTCAAAACCTTTTTGCAGATTGCTTTTTCGCTAGGTCTTGGTGCGTTACTGATCTGGATGGTTTACCGAAACTTTACAGAAAAGGACAAGGCCGATATGATTGATTCGTTTGCGCGAGCCAATTATTGGTGGATTGTGCTATCGAGCTGTATTGCGGTTTTGAGTCACATTTTTAGAGCTTATCGCTGGAAATTTCCATTGCGTCAGTTGGGTTATGATTTGAGTTTGGCATCAAGCTTTTATGCGGTGATGATTGGTTATTTGTTTAACCTAGCTTTCCCAAGATTGGGCGAAGTAACGCGCTGTGCGGTGCTTGCGCGCTACCAGAAAATGCCTTTTGAGAAACTTTTTGGAACCGTGATAGCCGAACGATTGGTGGATTTGGTGGTGCTGATCATTTTGATTTTGGCGGCCATTTTCATGCAACTAGAGTTGTTGCGAGATTTCTTAAATGACCTGATGGGTCCGCTGATGGAGAAGCTTGAGTCGTTGCCATTTATGCTAACGATAGGCGTGGTAGGAATAGCAGTTGCCTATCTTGGTTGGCGATTTATTCAGAGTTCGCAACACAAAGTGGCGATTATGCTTCGCGAGAAAATTCAAGGATTGATGGATGGTTTGATTGCATTGAAACGCATGAAAAATAAAGCCGGATTTCTTTTACACACCGTGTTGATTTGGACAGCTTACATTGTGATGTACTTGGTTACATTTCAGGCTTTCCCAGAAACTCAAGGTGTGAGTTTTGGAGGTGTTTTAGCCTCGTTTGTTTTAGGTGGAATTTCATTGATAGCGGTGCAAGGTGGCCTCGGTGCTTATCCTTTGGCGGTAATGTCAATTTTGATTTTGTATGGTGTAGACAAAAACCAAGGCTATGCTTTTGGTTGGATTATATGGACAGCTCAAACCATTACCATACTTATCGCAGGATTTATTTCAATGATTGCCCTACCTTTCATCAGTAAAAAGAAAGAATATAGTGGCATTGCAGACGAATCCCTTTCATAAAATTTTCGATTTAGCCGAATTACAGCGCTTGCGCGATGGCTGGAAAGCTGCGGGCGAAAAAGTGGTTTTTACCAACGGTGTGTTTGACCTTATTCATCCTGGTCACTTGATTTATTTGCAAGAAGCAGCTGATTTAGGAACCAAATTGATTTTGGCAATCAACAGCGATGCTTCTGTAAAAATGTTGGGTAAAGGTGATTCAAGACCGATCAACAAAGAACAAGACCGCGCCATAATAATGAGTGCGATGAGCATTATAGATGCAGTGGTGATTTTTGAAGAAGAAACCCCACAAAACATCATTAATGTGCTGATGCCCGATGTGTTGGTAAAAGGTGGTGATTACACCATAGAAAATATAGTGGGTGCAAAAGAAGTGCTAGCCAATGGTGGCGAAGTGAAGCAGTTGCAATTTGTAGAAG
>JANRBI010000062.1 GCA_030727625.1 Salibacteraceae bacterium | reverse complement strand
AGGGGCAAATAGAACGGCAGAAATTGTGCTCGGGTTGAAAACCTTTTCTAGGCTAGATGAATCAGAATCTAACGAAGCTAATGTGCATGATTTGCTTGATTCTACCTTAATTGTCTTACGAAATCTTACAAAAGACAAAGTCCATATTCAAAAGCATTTTGTCTCAAACATGCCAAGTATCAAATGTTTTCCGGGTAAGTTGAACCAAGTTTTTAGCAACATTATTGTCAATGCCATTCAAGCCATGGTAAATACTGAATATCCCAAAATAGTAATCACCACTGAACTTGAAGACGAAGTGCTTTTGATTCGTATCAAAGACAATGGCCCGGGCATTTCAGACGAGATTAAGTCTAAAATTTTCGATCCGTTTTTCACTACTAAAGAAGTGGGCAAAGGCACAGGATTGGGATTGTCCATTGTCTATTCTATTATCAATGAGCACGGTGGTCTGCTAGCTGTTGCATCTGAAGTAGGAAAGGGAACTGAGTTTATTATTACACTTCCATTGAGCATGGAATAACCCATTTTTTGTCGTGTAAAGACAAAAAAAAGGGTAAGCTACTTATATCGCACCGCTCAACCAATTACCCTTGCTTCATTCCTGACCTGGGGGAGTTCATTAGGAGCTGGTCGTACAAGACTTACCCTTTCGGCTGCAAAGGTAAAATTGCTAGCATTCATCGCAACTTGAATCTTACATTTGCTGCATATTCGTCTAAATGAAACACTACACACATATATTAAATGGAGCAAGCCTAGCTGGAGTAGCTTCATTTTCAATGTATTTACTGGTTTTTTATGCTTTTGGACTCAATCCAATTGGCCCAATTAAATTTTTAGGAGTTGCCATTCCAATCACGTTTTTTGTGCTTTCACTAAAAAAATACCGTGACGAAACCCTTGAAGGGAACATGCCTTTTAGTGCCGCAGTAACTCCTGGTATGCTGTTTTCATTTATTTATGCATCGCTCACAGCTGCGCTTTTTTTCTTTTTTATGAATTATATTGACTCCGCTATTCTTGACCTCAATAAGCTAGAGCAGCTGAAACAGCTAGGTCAAACCAAGGATTTGTTGATCGAATATCTTGGGAAAGAAAAATATGAATTAGCTATAGAGGAATTGAAGAATATGCAAGCTAATACTTTGGCTATCAGTGATTTTTTCTCGAAATTTTTGACGGTCGTGGTTTTCAATTTAGTGATTGGAGCCATCATGAGACAAACCCTAAACACCACTGCACTTGATGAGTAATCCAAACCTATCTTTTGTCATTCCGTTGCTCAACGAGTCAGAATCGTTGCCAGAGTTGCACGCCTGGATTCAGCGTGTGATGAATGAGCATCAATTTACCTACGAAGTTCTTTTTATTGATGATGGTAGCATTGATGGTTCATGGGAAATCATCATGGATTTACATCAAAAAGATGAAAATGTTCATGGTATAAGATTCAGAAGAAATTACGGAAAATCGGCTGCGTTAAATGTTGGTTTTGAAGCCACCATAGGTGATGTGATCATAACCATGGATGCAGATTTACAGGACAGTCCAGAAGAGATTCCAGATCTGTATAAGATGATTACCGTTGATGGTTACGACTTAGTTTCGGGCTGGAAAAAGAAACGCTACGATCCGCTTTCTAAGACCATTCCTACCAAGCTATTTAACTGGGCTACTCGCAAGATGAGCGGCATCGAACTCAATGATTTTAATTGCGGTTTGAAGGCTTACCGAAGCGATGTGGTAAAATCGATTGAGGTGTATGGCGAAATGCACCGCTATATTCCTGTGATTGCAAAATGGGCAGGATTTAGAAAAATTGGTGAAAAGGCGGTTCAGCACCAAGAGCGAAAATATGGTACTACTAAGTTTGGTTTAGAGCGATTTATCAATGGATTTTTAGACCTATTATCCATCACCTTCGTTTCTAAATTTGGCAAAAAACCAATGCACTTGTTTGGTAGCATTGGCACCTTGATGTTTGTGATAGGGTTCTTGTTTACGGGTTTTTTAGGAATACAAAAACTGTATTTCATCGCCATTCATGAGCGTGCTCCGTTAATCACAGATACCCCGTGGTTCTACATGGCCTTGGTTACCATGCTTATTGGTGTGCAGTTGTTTTTGTCGGGCTTTATTGCCGAAATGGTTTCTAGAAACTCTCCAGATAGAAATACTTACCAAGAAAAAGAAAGAATCTAATTATACCCGTATAAAACAAAAAAAACGCCTCGATTATTCGGGGCGTTTTTTTTTGAAATAACTTCCTGTGTTTTAGGTGTTCCAAACCGAGTTTAAGTATGATTTTCTGTTGAAAGATCCTCGAGTAACATCTTGCTCAAAAAGCGCTACAGTATTTTGCTTTATTTCCTCAAAACTCCCATTTATTTCTACGGAGATTCCTAATGTTTTGGCGTGTATGATGTAATCTTCAATTATTTCTACCACATCAGGATGAATGTATACCGATTTGGTTGCATCAATGATTACATGGCTTCCATTTGGAATTACATTCAAGGATTGAACAATAGAGGCTTTATTCAAAAAAGTCACGTTTTCTGAGAGGGAAATCATCACTGTATCATCGCTGTCCAGTTTTTTGAAACTAAAGGGTGTGCTGTAATTTTTGAAGAGAATCATTATAATTCCGATGGAAAGTCCAATGCCAATTCCGATTAAAAGATCGGTGAAAACAATGCTTAAAATGGTTACTAAGTAGGGCACAAACTGCTGCTTACCTTTTGCTGCCATTTCTTTAAACATACTTGGCTTAGCAAGTTTATATCCTACTAAAAATAAGATTGCCGCAAGGCTAGAGAGTGGAATTAGATTGAGAACCATGGGCAATGCCAGCACACTAACCAAAATGAGTACGCCATGAAAAATAGCTGCCATTTTGGTTTTTCCGCCCGATTGAATATTGGCTGAACTACGCACAATAACTTGTGTCACAGGCAAGCCACCAATCAAGCCAGAAAGTATGTTTCCTGAGCCTTGTGCAATTAATTCGCGGTTGGTGGCAGTCACGTTTTTATCTGGATCTATTTTGTCTGTGGCTTCCACACAAAGCAGCGTTTCTAGACTTGCAACTACAGCAATAGTCAACGCGGCAACAATGGTTGTAGAACTAAATACCTGACTAAAATCTGGTGTCGTGAATAAATTGAAAAAACCGCCTTCTTCTGATATAAGCGGAATAGCTACCATTTCATCTTGTTCTAGATTAAAGCCATTAAATCCGGTTAAAAATTTCCCAAGAAAAATACCCAGAGCCACCACAACCAAAGGACCTTGAATCAATTGAAAAATTCGAATTTTCTTCATGAATTTCTGTTCCCACAAAATGAGAATGCCAAGCGATAGAGTCGTAATAATGACAGCAACAGGATTGATATCGCCAAGGGCAACCATCAGTTCGGTAAACGTGTTTTCGCCATCTTCTTGATAAAAACCATCAAAACCTTCAGCAATCACATCATGCCCCAAGGCATGCGGAATCTGTTTTAAAATGATAATGATTCCGATGGCGCTAAGCATGCCTTTGATCACAGAGTTTGGAAAGAAATAACCGATAATTCCAGCCCTTGCAAAAGCTAATGCGATTTGAATGATACCGCCAAGTACAAGCGCTGCAAGAAACAATGGGAAACCTTGCTGCATACTAAAACCACCATCTGGCGTGGCGCCAAACGTGCGAATAGCATCAAATACAATTACAGCTAAACCCGCGGCTGGTCCGCTTACGCCTATTTTTGATCCGCTAATAGAACCCACGACTATGCCGCCAATTACACCAGCAATGATGCCTGAAAAAAGTGGAGCGCCTGAGGCTAGTGCTATGCCAAGGCAAAGTGGCACAGCCACCAAAAAAACAACTAGCCCAGCTGGCAAGTCGTTTGATAAATTTTTGAACATATTGAAAATAAGATAGTTAAATCAAGGTGGTTAAGTTTGTTCGAATAAGACATTCGAACCATCAGTTGATTTACTAACAGAATTCGGGCGGTGGTGAATGAACCTCAAAGTAGTTTTCGGTTCTAAAAAGATTTTCTTTTTCTATGGCTTTAGCGCTCGAAAAATTGAAATGTTGGGCGGCTTTAGCGCAAACAATTTGTTCATCAAAAAACTCGGCAGCATCTTCTTCTTCCGCCAAATTATCGCTTTCCTCGTTTATTTCTTCAAATGCGTTTAAACCTGTTGACCATATTTCAAAGCTCATGTTTAATATAGATGCATTGAAAAATAGCACCAACCAAAAGCGATATGAGAAAACAAATTTCACGCGACTAAATTAAGCTACTCTTTTACTTAATTCACCAATGATTCAAACTTGATTTGAAATATTAATGTGAAAAAAGGAATACCTAGTTTTTTGAAGATTACAAATACCAAAAGTTTTCTCCAAGAAATGCTTTTTTCTGGTTTAGAAAACGCTCAAGCTCCAATCGCTGCGCGCTGTTTGGCCAAACACCAATAAGTATTTGACTCGCTTTTTCCGTGTCATGACTTCCCAAATTGCGTTCGGTTAGTACGGTTGGAACTATTCCAAACTCAGCCAAAACCTTCAACGTTAAGTCAACTTTTTGATTATTGCCTAGCAGGATGATCGATTTTTTCGCATCAAAATCAAGATGAACAAATCGTTTTAATTTCAAACTGAAAAACGCTTTTTGCTGGTATTGATCCGAATTTCTAGACGTTCGGCTTTGGTGCTCGCGCCAAAAATGCGTGACCGAATTTGTAGCCTTCACATTTAAACCTTTTTCATACCAATCAAACACCAAATCATAATCTTCGGGATAAACCGCGTGATCGAACGAAACGTTGCTTCTGTGTGTCATCCAATTAGCACTAGCAATCACACATTCGCGGTAAATCCATTGCCAATGATCTTCATGTTTTGCGCGAGTATTCAGCCATTTTTCATAGCCTAAATAGCCTTCAGATATTGGTTCTGCGCCAAAGTATTGCACCAATCCTGTAGCAATGATTTTTTCATTTTCTGAAGCAATGGCATACAAAGTCGCCAATTTATGCGGTGGCATAATATCATCGGCATCCATGCGGGTAATGTGGTCTGCTGCTGACTTTGAAAACGCTAATTGCAAAGCATCAATGATTCCCGTACCTGAGTTTTGTAAAACGGAGATTCGCTTATCGCGAAAGCTACTGGCCAACTCAAAAGAATTGTCGCTTGAGTGATCATTTACCACAATCAATTGCCACTCAGTAAACTGCTGATCAATGATGCTCTCTATGCATTGCACCAACCAAGGCGCGGCATTTTTCATTGGCATAATGATGCTTACAAGCGGTTTTGAAGAGGACATTGGCAATGTTAAGAATTTGCCCAAATTTCAACTTTATGTTCACTAGATAAATAGTTCTTGACAAGCGTGCGATCATCTGCTTTTTAGCTTCAATTCGTCAGGTTAAGTTTTACCGATTATATTGGAACACATCTATCATAAAATTGCGGAAGAAATACTCGAAAATTCAATTTCGGTAAACGATCAAATCATTGATTTAGAAACGGTTGTCGCTTTGCGCGAAGAGGCTACTACTGATTATGAAAACGGAGCGTTTGAGAAGGCGCGCATCGGAAAAGGAATAGGCAAGCAGCGCATTGCTGAAATACGTGGCGATCAAGTGCGTTGGTTAGATAAAAATCGAGCTACACAAGCGCAACTCACTTATTGGAAATGGATTGACGGACTCAGAAACTACTTGAGTGAGTTTTTTAGGATTCACCTAGAGCGCACAGAGCTCCACTTTGCTTATTACCCAAAAGGCGCATTTTACAGTCGACATTTAGATCAATTTAAAGAGCATTCTGATCGTATTTTTTCCATCATACTTTACTTAAACACCGAATGGAAACCGGGCGATGGAGGTGAATTGCGTGCGTATGAAAAAGACGATTCGTTTACAGATTATCCACCATTAGGCGGCCGGCTCATTATTTTTAGAAGCGATGTAGTGGAACACGAAGTGCTAGAAGCACACGCGCCTCGCATCAGTGTTACGGGTTGGATAAGAAGAGATAAGCTTATTTATTGAGCGGTTTCTCTTCACATCATTGCTTGATTGACTTATTGAAAATCTTCTGTTCACAATATTAACTTCAAATGGCGTTCATAGCGTTGCGTCTGTTATTTTCGCCATTCATGGCATCTATAAAAAAACTACTCTTTGTAGCGTTGCACAGACCTGATCGCTCGCCATCTCAGCGTTTTAGGTTTGAGCAGTTTGTGCCATTTCTTGAATCTAACGGTTGGCAATGCGATTATGCAGCACTTTTAGATGAAGAAGCCGACCGCGTTTTTTATGCTTCCGGTTCTTATTTCAGCAAAGCTTCCATGGTTTTGAAAGGCTTTAAAAAGCGTTTAAAAGACCTGAAAATGGCCAATGATTACGATGTGGTTTTCATTCAGCGCGAAACATTTATTGCAGGCACCACTTATTTCGAAAGGCAGTTTGCACGCTCGGGGGCAAAAATTGTCTATGATTTTGACGATGCCATTTGGATGCTTGATATTTCTGACGCGAACAAGAAACTCAGCTTTTTAAAAGATCCTTCAAAAACCAAAAAAATCATTGCGCTAAGCCATTTGGTGCTAGCTGGAAATCAGTACTTGGCCGACTATGCCTTGAAGATTAATTCGCAAGTAGAAATTATTCCAACCGTAGTGAATACGGACTATTTCAAAACCTCGAATCCGAATCACAGCGAAGTGGTTACGATAGGATGGAGTGGTTCGCAAACTACCGTGAAGCATTTGCTAGGCGCGCAACCTTGGCTAGCAAAAATCAAGGAGAAATATGGCGATAAAGTGCGCGTGATGGCCATTTGCGAGCGCGATATACAAATGGATGGCGTGCCGGTAGAAGTAGTGGCGTGGAATAGGGCAGAAGAGGTGCAAGCTTTGGATCGCATAGACATTGGCATTATGCCGCTTCCTGATGACGAATGGAGCAAGGGAAAGTGCGGGTTTAAAGGCATTCAGTACATGAGCATGAGCAAGCCATGTGTGATGAGTCCGGTTGGGGTGAACCCCGAAATTGTGACGGATGCCGTTAATGGCTTTTTACCCAAAACCGATGACGATTGGTTTGCCATTGTGAGCACACTGATAGAAAATGCCGAATTACGCCACCGAATTGGTGCGGCTGGCAGGGCAACGGTAGAGCAACGTTATTCGCTCAATGCAGTTAAAAATCAGCTGCTTAATGCATTGAATGCTTTGGTAGATTAACTGCGCAGCCAACATTGCCGAAATGCTATTTTTGCGCCACTTTAAAAACAGCGCAGAATGAAGAAAACAGCCCTTTATGACAAGCACATCGCTCTAGGAGCGAAGATGGTTCCGTTTGCAGGATACGACATGCCCGTTCAATACTCAAACTTGGGTGCCGAGCATTTAAATGTTCGCGAAAATGTGGGCGTTTTTGATGTAAGCCACATGGGCGAATTTTTTGTGAAAGGTGCAGGCGCTTTAGATTTGATTCAGCGCGTTACCTCAAACGATGCTTCAAAACTTGCTCCTGGCAAAGTGCAGTATTCTTGCTTGCCAAACCAAGATGGCGGCATTGTTGACGATTTGTTGGTTTACTGCTTAGGCCAAGATGATTACATGTTAGTGGTAAACGCCTCAAACATGGAAAAAGACTGGGCTTGGATTCAGAAATTCAATACCGAAAACGTAAACATTACCGACCGTTCTGACGAGATGAGCTTGCTAGCCGTGCAAGGTCCAAAAGCCACGGCAGCCATCAACTCATTGACCGATTTAGATATTGCCTCTATGGAATACTATACCGTGCAAGTGGGCACGTTTGCGGGCATCCAAAACGTGATTGTGGCAACTACAGGTTACACAGGCAGCGGAGGTTACGAGATTTACTGCGAAAACAAAGATGCTGAAGCACTTTGGGACGCCATTTTTGCTGCAGGCAAAGACCAAAACATTATGCCAGCTGGCTTAGGCGCTAGAGACACATTAAGACTTGAAATGGGTTTTTGCCTTTACGGAAACGACATTGACGATACCACTTCGCCATTAGAAGCAGGCTTGGGTTGGATTACCAAATTCACCAAAGATTTTACCAATTCTACTGCGCTATTGGCGCAAAAAGAAGCAGGCGTAAGCCGCAAGTTGGTAGGTTTTGACGAAATAGAAAAAGGTCCAATACCACGTCACGGTTACGAAATTCAAAACTTGGAAGGCGAAACCATTGGTGTAATCACCAGCGGAACCATGTCGCCAAGCATGAACAAACCAATAGCCATGGGTTATGTAGCGCGCGACTATATGAAGATTGGCACCGAAGTGCAAATCATGATCCGCAACAAAGCCCTGAAAGCAAAAGTGGCTAAGTTCCCGTTTTTGCAAATAGGCTAGTAAGCACCAAAAAATACAATTGGTAAAATCCATGCTTCGCAAGAGGTGTGGATTTTTTGTTTCTAGAAGTTTCTTTTTCAACGCTCAATTACCCCGAATTCGGGGTAATTGAACAAGAGGCAGGAGTAAACCGGTTCATAATGTCTGTTGG
>JANRBI010000061.1:5392-8644 GCA_030727625.1 Salibacteraceae bacterium | reverse complement strand
TTTTCATTTCATTGATCAGCTTTTCTAAGCCTTGCCAAGCATGGTCTGCGTGTGTATAAGTACAAACTGAATAGGTTTTATTAGAACCTGGAATTAAGCCTTCCGTTGCTTCAAAATTGAGCTTTGGACCTGTTCCGTTGATGAGGTAATCGTAGGTCACTTTTTCTTGCTTGCCTTTATTTTCGCCTACCACATATTCGGTCAGCACATAAGGCTTAGTCTCTGTTTCATCGCCTTCTGGATAAAAAGCGATTGCTTTGGCTTGAATAAAATCTATGTTCTTTTTTCGATAGAGAGGTGCAAGAGGAAATAGGATTTCCTCAGATTTCATACGACCAATTCCTACCCAAATATTAGAAGGAATCCATTGATAATTGCTATTAGGAGAAACGACCACCACTTGGTGTTCTTTTCCTAGTTTTCTTCTTAAATGGGAGGCTGCAACGTGGCCTGAAATTCCTGCTCCTAAAACGACAATTTTTGACATGACCTATTTCTTAATATGATCAAATCTAGACCAATACTTAACCCCACTGCGTCACATTTGTCACACAGCAAGTAGTAAAATGAAATAATAAGGTTCTAGGTCTAAAGCGCCATTCGCAGTGCATATCAGACGAACATTGCTAACCAAAAAAAACGAATCAGATTACCTGTAGATTAGCTCAATCATCCTATCTGAGAATGGAGTACTATCTGTTTTTCAAATGCATTAAGACTAAATATTAATACAAAGCGACCACTATTTCCAATGTTGCTGGGAAGCGCTCCATCTAATAGCTTGTATCATCCAACTTAACCTTGCCGTAAAATGTTTTGTAGAGAAACAAGAAATAGCCTCCTAAAAGTGGAGCACCAATCAACACAATGGTCAACATTATCCCCAAGGATTTTTGGGATGAAGCTGCATTGTAAATGGTAACGCTATACCGAGGATCTATTGATGATGGCAGCAAAACAGGATAAAGCTGAAAGGCAACAAGCATCAGTAAAAAAGCCATTGTCAGTGAGGAAAAAATCAAAGCGTAAGCATACTTCTTTTTGGAGACAAGTCTTGGTACGTTAGCAATAGCTAAAAAAGCTAGAACGGGTAGGCCAAAAAAGACAGGATATTCTTTGAATTTATCAGATATTCCAGGTAAAAAGAGTAATGTATAAAGAGAGGTTATAGCAAAGCTAATAATGAAAAAAATCATTCCTTTCTTTAGCAGAAAAGTCAATCTAGCGTGCAATCGTCCTTCAGTTTTCAACAACAGAAAAATAGCACCTTGGGTCATAAATAATGCTACAGTGGTTAAACCAACCATGATAGCATACGGATTTAAAAACGTAAAAAACACTCCGCCTTTATAACTATAGTTTTCTCCCAACTCAAATCCCTGCAACAAGTTGGCAAGTACCACGCCTAACAAAAAGGAGATTAGCACATTAGAAGTAAAATAAATGATATCCCAGGTTTTTCGCCACCAGATCATTTCTTCAGCACTTCTAAACTTAATGGATACTGAACGTAAAACAAGTAGCATCAAAAAAAGCATAAAAGGGATATACATGGCAGAAAGCATGGTGGCATACATCACCGGAAAGCCTGCAAATAATGCTCCACCGCCTATAATCAGCCAAACTTGATTAGCGTCCCAAATAGGTCCAATCGCATTTATTGCAATACGCCTGCTTAAATCTTTTTTGAAAAATAAATGCCATGATCCAGCACCATAGTCAAAGCCCTCTAGAATAGCATAACCAGAAAACAATAAACCTACTACCAAATACCAAAGTGTGGGGTAATTAATTCCTAAGAAAGTTTCCATAAGTAGTGTATTAAACGTATTTCAAAAATTCATCAGGATTTTCAGACTCTACATAAGGCCCATGTTTAATCTTCTTATTTAAAGAGTATAGGAATAATAGGAACAACAGAGTGTAAACCACAAGAAAAAGTATCAACGAAAACAATATTTGTTGTGAAGAAACTTCTTGTGAAAAACCTTCACTGGTTTTTAAATGTCCATATACGATCCATGGCTGCCTGCCCATTTCTGCTGTAAACCAACCCACTTGATTTGCTATTTGGGGCAAAAGCACAGAGAATGCGAAAATTTTAAGCAACCATCGTTTATCAAATAAGGTACCCCGCCACCACAAGAAACTTGCATAAAGGGTTAGGCCAATAAGAAACATACCAATAGAAATCATGATATGATAAAATTGAAAAACAGCATTTACTTGCCTAGGTCTTTCATCCTCTGGAAATGCGTTTAAGCCAACAATCGGTTCATTAAAATCTTGATGGACCAGAAAAGACAAACCACCGGGCAATTTCACACCCGAAACCTCTTGCGTTTCATTATTCACCCAACCGAATAAATATAAGTCTGCCGGAGCCGATTCATCGTAATGACCTTCCATAGAAGCCAGTTTTGCTGGCTGATTCACTGCGACACCATCTGCAGAACTATGACCAGAAATAAGTTGCGTTAATGAAATCAGTGTGGCTAGTGCGAGCGATATTTTAAATGCCTTTTTGGAAACCTCAATATACCTTCCTTTCAATAAATAGTAAGCATGAACGCTCAATACCATAAAAGCTCCGGCTAAAAAAGCACCTTGCCAAACGTGTATAATTCTGTCTACACTTGAAGGATTAAAAACCATTTCCCAAAAGTTGGTCACCTCTGCGCGAGCATTAAAACCTTCGCCTACTATGTGATAGCCTGCAGGTGTTTGTTGCCAGCTATTTGCGACTACAATCCATACAGCAGAGAACATTGAGCCAAAAAATACACCAATGGTGGAAATAAAGTGTACACGTGGAGAAACTCTATTCCATCCAAAAATTAGAATTCCTAAAAAGGCACTTTCAAGCCCAAAGGCAAAGAGCCCTTCTGCGGCAAGCGCACTACCAAAAATGTCTCCAACGTATCTTGAATACACAGCCCAGTTTGTGCCAAATTCAAACTCCATGATGATACCGGTGGCTACACCAATCCCAAAGGTTATGGCAAATATTTTCAACCAAAAACGAGTTAACACCTCGTATTGTCTGTTTCCCGTTTTTAGGTATAAACCTTCTGTTATTACCATGATTAAACCCAGGCCTATGCTTAATGGCGGATAGATGTAATGAAAGGCAACAGTGAATGCAAATTGAATTCGGGCTAAAATCTCTACTTCCATAATCTTTAATGTCAATATTCTTAGTTATGTGAACCGACTGATAAAAAAGTCGCCCATGAAACGATAATCACTCAT
>JANRBI010000061.1:1634-5292 GCA_030727625.1 Salibacteraceae bacterium | reverse complement strand
GCCTGCGCTCTTCGCCAATCTATTTCTGATGTGTTTGCAGTGTTTACTTTCTTGCTGCTGCCAGCCGCGGTTTTAGGTGTTCCTACAGTGGTTATTGCCATTACCTTGCCCATTCATTTGTTTCTCCAGTTTTGGTACCACACACGCTACATCGGCAAGCTTGGATTTCTTGAACATATTCTTGTTACGCCATCACACCATCGCGTGCACCATGCGGTGAACAAAGAATACATGGATAAAAACCTCTCTCAAATTTTCATTGTCTGGGACAAGATCTTTGGCACTTTTAAAGCAGAATTATCTGATGTGCCACCTGTATATGGTATCTCTCGACCAGCAAGAACATGGAATCCATTCAAAATAAGTATCCAACACTTTTGGCTTTTGGTGAAAGATGCCTGGCGCGCTGAAAAATGGGGCGACAAGTTCAAAATCTGGTTTATGCCAACCGGTTGGCGACCAGAAGGAATGGATGAAAAATATCCAGTTTCGAAAATTGAAAACGTATACAGTTATGAGAAATACAACACGCAAAACTCAAGCAGTTTAGTTGCCTGGTCATCCGTGCAAATGCTGGCTACTTTGGTTTTGATGTCTTATTTCTTTGGAAACCTCGCCAACATTGGTGCGCCCAATATTTACCTCTACGGTTTATTCATTTTCGTGAGCATTTTTAGCTATACAGATCTGATGGACAAAAAACCAATGTCTTGGGTTTTTGAAACCCTGCGCTTCGCTCTTGGATTGGCATTGCTTTACACAATGAACGGTTGGTTTAAAATGGACGAATTTATGCCTTATGCATCGCCAATAGTTCTCATTTACCTCACCATTTCTTGGTTGATGTCATTTTACTTCACTCAATTCGAATTTAAGAATGAAAACCTTTCTCAGGCTGTTTCTGGCAATTAGTGCGGTTTATATTACACTGATTTTGTTTCATTTAAATGAGTTCGGTGCTTTCATAAAGCCATTGCTTCTGTTGAGCTTAATCTTAGCAGTTTACAAAGCTTCAACATTCAAATCAAAACCAATTCTTTTAATTGCGCTCTTGTTTTCTTGGCTTGGAGATGTGCTCTTAATCTTCGTAAATCGAGGTGAGTTATTCTTCATTCTTGGCTTGGTTTCCTTTCTTATCTCTCACTTGTTTTACATCGCTCTTTTCCTCAAGCAGCAAAGCGCTACTCCATTAAATCGAGCCTTTTTTGGAATTGGAATAGCCGCTACACTAGCCTATTTAGGAACCTTTCTCACCATTATCGTTCCTCATTTAGGTAGTTTAAAACTACCCGTTATAATTTATGCTGCCGTCATTTGCATCATGCTAGCAGTAGCCATTCGAGGCGCTTTGGTTTGGAAACCAAATGCCAATATTATGATCCTGATTGGAGCTATTTCGTTTATTGCTTCAGACAGCTTGCTGGCTTTCAATAAATTCTACAATGAATTTGCAATGGCCGGTTTTTTTACCATTAGCACTTATTTACTGGCGCAATTCTGTATAACACGCGGAATTTTACGATTGAATGAGCAGGATCGGTAAGGGAATGATCGGATTTGCGCTTTTCTTCACTAAGTGGGTTATACCGAATTACAGTAAAACGTCTTAATTAGATTGTTTAAACTTTTTCTAACTTGTTGTCCAAATTTTAAAACCCTTTAAACCCCTTATTATGAATACTCAGCAAGACCCTGAAAAATCTTTGGAAGCACTTCAAAAACAAAAGAAAACCTTGGCAACTTATATTGTAATGGCAGCCTCACTAACTTTTGGTTTCCTCTTATATTTTATTTGGAGTTTGTATTCCGGAACTTGGCAAGCAAGCAATACGCTTGGTATTACAGGAATTGGATTCTTGGGAGTGATCAATTCAATTCTTGCAACCCGACTTGCCGCAGTCAATAAAGAAATCAAAGGAAGAGAAACAGCTTAAACCGCTTTCTTTCTTTTGGCTCACTTAATTCTGGATTTACAAACCATCAAAGCTTTGCAATGCATTGCGCACCCAATCTGGCACTTCCACGGTAGCGCGTGATTTGGTGTCAAACATGATTTGGGTAGTGCTTCCGGTTGCATGCAAGATGGTTTCTTCGCCTTTTTGTGAAGTCAAAGCATAGTCAACTACAAAGCTTTTTCCGCCAATTTTTGAAGTGCGCACATGAACTAGAGGATTGGATGCAGTTAGCACTAATTCCTTTCTGAAGTCAACATTTACATTGGCAATCAGAAACATGTGTTTAGTCCAATCCCAACCCGGCACAGCCTTTAGCATAAATGCACCACGAGCCACTTCAAAATAGCTCACGTAAAGCGCGTTGTTTACGTGTCCTAAAGCGTCAAGATCATTCCAACGCATTTGTATGGGATAGCTGAAATTGAATTGGTTGTCGTCTTTATTACTCATAAATTTTAATGCTTTGAAGGTCTTAGCCTTTGGTTCAAGTTAGTGTTTAGGAGATTTTGAAATCCGCTACCAAATAAAGGCGAATATCCGATTTTATGCCGCAAAAGCGGCCTTCGATTCGAAAGACTTTAGTTTTTCAAGATGAAATTGATCGTATGATTCAATGTAAAAGCAAATAAATGATTCACCCACAAACTTTCAGTTTATTTGAAGCATGCAAACTGCACAACACATTATAGATCGCTTACAATTAGCGCCACATCCTGAAGGAGGATATTTTAAAGAAACGTATCGCAGTGCCGAAATCATTGCGAAAGACAGTTTGTCGAGCAATTATAATGGCGCAAGAAATTGCTGCACGTGCATCTATTTTTTGTTGACTCCGAACACCTTTTCGGCATTTCACAGAATCAATCAAGATGAAGCATGGCACTTTTATGATGGCTCGCCTATCGACTTGCATTTCATTTCGCCAGAAGGCAAACACGAGCAAATAATCATCGGTAGAGATATTGCGAATGGACAAGTGCCGCAGTATGTGGTGCCAAGCGGCTATTGGTTTGCTTCGCGTGTATTGAATAACGATGGATGGGCATTGTGTGGCTGCACCGTTTCGCCAGGTTTTGATTTCGCGGATTTTGAACTTGCCGACCGATCAAATCTAGTGCATTTATTTCCGCAGCATGAAGCTATAATTTCAGCGTTAACGAGGATTTGAAAGTAGAAATTATCAATTTTCCCCTAACATAAAGTTCTCAATTCAATCCTTCACTTTCGCCATCACAAAACCAACGCACATGAAAACGGTAAAAGGAACTTTTAATGTAAAACTTACTCCTGCAGAAACACCCTACACGGGAGATGGAATAAATAAACTTGGTAGACTCACTATAGACAAGCAATTTAGTGGTGCGCTTGAAGCAAAAAGTAAAGGCGAAATGCTTTCGGCAATGACCCAAAAAGAAGGTTCAGCCGGCTATGTTGCAATAGAAAATGTGGAAGGTATGCTCGATGGAAAAATTGGAAGTTTCGTATTGCAACACTATGGCAAAATGAATTCAGGTTCTTCTCATTTGACACTTGAAATAGTTCCTGATTCTGGAACAAATGAACTCAAAGGTTTGAGTGGTTCGATGAAGATCATAAACGAAGGTGGCAATCATGAATACGAACTGACTTACGAAATGGTGTAAATAAAAAATGCACATTCCTTGGGCAATCATCTGGGACAGAGATTAGGAATGTGCATTAAG
>JANRBI010000061.1:0-1534 GCA_030727625.1 Salibacteraceae bacterium | reverse complement strand
TAATGCGTGCTCGTTTTATCTGGTTCACTCATTTACGCACATGACAATTTTCTGTGGTATTTGTAAAATGCAACTTTCATGGCTCACATGCATAATTGTATTTTCGCGCCATGTTGCAAGAACAGCAAGAGATTTTAATGAAATTAGTGACCATGAAAATGCCTTTCGGCAAATACGAAGGCAAGCTTTTGGCTGACTTACCAGTGAGTTATTTAGAGTGGTTTCAACGAAAAGGTTTTCCTCAAGGTAAATTGGGTGAATACCTATCGCTTTTGCACACTATAAAAAGCAACGGATTAGACGATATTTTATATAAGCTAAAACGCTTGAAATAAATGTTTTCTGACTACAAACCTCCTCTGTTGTACAAGAATGCGCATCTGGCAGCAATCTTACCCAATCAACTTAGAAAGACATCTTTACCCAAAAGCAATCGGATTAGCATTACTACCGCTGATGATGACTTTTTAGACTTAGACGTTTATCGTCAAAACCACAAGCGAGCAGTAATCTTGGTGCATGGTTTAGAAGGAAGCAGCCAAAGCACGTATATAAAAGGAATGGCGAAGCAAATGCTCGAAGCAAATTTTGATGCAATTTGCCTAAACATGCGCGGCTGTAGCGGCCGACCAAATAAGCAATTTTGTGCCTATCACAGCGGTAAAACAGAAGATTTAGAATCGGTTGTTCAGCACTTTTCTTCACGCTATGCTCAATTGGTTTTGATTGGTTTTTCCCTTGGCGGAAATTTGGTTTTGAAATACACAGGCGAACGCGGTAGTAGTATTTCTAAAAAAGTATCGGCTACCATTGGCATCAGTGTTCCGCTTGATTTGGCCGGATCTTGCGACACCTTGAGTTTGTCACACAACAAGCTCTATCTCACTCGCTTTTTGCGTCAACTGAGTAAAAAAGCAAAACAAAAAGCCATCGATTTTCCCGATTCAGGATTGCAGCCTGAGCAATTCGAGCACTTAAAAGACTTTAGAGCATTTGACAATTTATATACTGCACCTGCGCATGGTTTTGCCGATGCTAATGAGTATTACGCAAAATGCAGCGCAAAGCAATTTTTGAAAAACATCCATATTCCGACACTGATTATCAATGCTAAAAACGATACATTTCTTTCTGAAAGCTGCTATCCTAAACCCGCAGAACTTTCTGAAAGCATCACCTATTTGGCACCAAACTATGGCGGTCATGTTGGTTTTGCGAGCAACATTTGGATGAATCGACCTTTTTGGTCTGAGCAATGCAGCGCTAAATTTTTAACCAAAACTTTAGGTTCTTGACAAGTTGAGTTTAAAACATTCGATTCAACTTTATTTTATTTGACAAATAAACCTGACCTTCCCAACGTGAAATTTAAAGAACTAGGCCTTAACGACTCGCTGATTGATGCAATCGGCTACATGGGATTTGAAAACGCCACTCCCATTCAAGAAAAAGCAATTCCAATTATTCTAAATAAAAAAGACTTGGTGGCTTGTGCCCAAACGGGAACAGGAAAAACCGCGGCTTTTATACTTCC
>JANRBI010000060.1 GCA_030727625.1 Salibacteraceae bacterium | reverse complement strand
ACAAGTATCCTTCGTCTTCATATTGCCCTATAAGATTTTCCTTTTGGGGCAATCCTTTTTCAAAAATCACCTCTTTACCAAACGGGTGTATGTGTATCAGTTTCTCGTTGGCTTTATCAACGTTATCAGAAATAGCATCTGAGTTAAAATTAAGTACAGAGCTTGCCTTGTAATTGAGTGAAATGGTTCGAATTTGAGGCGCAAAAGCATCATTTGGCAAATCAACTTTGGTTGGCTCTTTTTGTCCAAGAATACCACTCGAAACTTTTGCGTTTTGAATTGCTGCTTCAGAAAAAAGATTTGGAAAAAGTTTACCGCCAAAGCCCATGTCTGGAGAAGTCAACTCAAATTTGATAAAGCCCAGTTGCGTTAAACTTGAATACTCACTTACATCTAGCGTGGCAAACGTAGGTGAGTGTTTAATTTTCTTGAGATCTATAGCTTCAAACTTGGTTGTTTGATCAAGAATTCCTGTTTTACTTTCTTCTCCAAAAAGATTGAACTCTTGCGCAACACTTTCGTTTTTCGGATGAAATTGGTAATCGCTCAACCCTGTTACCTTCAGCTTAAATGAGTCGTTGCTAATCTTTTGACGATATTCTTTGTAATACGTTTTAAACCCACCTTTTTGTCGCGGCAAGTTGTGCCATTGAACGTCCATTGACAATTCGGTGAGGCTTTTTTGGTAAAGCTCTTGGCTACCGATTAAAAAATAAGCCCCTAATTCTGGCGCGCTACCAAATGGGTAAAACGGTGTATTAGTATCTACTGGGCCAAGATCATTAAAGACCGTAATGTTTCTGAGGCGCTCAACAGCAACATCTATCCTGCAAAAAACAAGCATTAAAGCCTTAATGTAAGAATAAGAATACATTGCTTTTTCTGAGTTTATCGTAAACTCAACTATGGGCCACGCAGTGTCAAATCCTTCGCCATGAATGGCAGAATCATAAGCAACTATGGCTGGTTCAGCAATATCAAAACTCAGGTTAATCTGAATTTCGCCATCAGTCCAAGACTGATTTCTAACTATCTCATAGCTCTCTGTATTGTACCAGCCTTTTTCTGTGGTAACTCTAACCTTGAAAATATTGGTCAGTATTTTATGAAGCGCGCTATCTGCTGAAATGTGTTCTGTTTCAGAAATTTCTTCTACAAACGAAATGAGCGATGACAGCGATTTTAATTGGAATTTTAATGTGAAGCTGATGGTTCGCTGACCTTCGGCCAACAATAAGGTAGACGATGTAATCGCAAACCCCAATTCAGCCTGGGTCATGTCTTTTTGATCAAAGCTCAAATTTGCTTGATCTCTACCGAACAAGAAACTGCTTTTTGGATTCCCAGCTTGATCCAAAACCCATCCATTATCACTGAGACTAACTTCTGTAGAATAGATGTTTGAAATATCCTTATAGAGCTTCCCAATACCTATCAGTTCATTATTGGCAACATGCACCACCTTAATTTGATCGATACTTGCCCTGTTAATCTCAATCTCATGATCTAGTGCATAAGTGTTGTCAAGACCTTCTTCATCGGCACCAGCCAGCAGCAGCGTTTTATTGCCAATAAATGATTTTAAAACATGATCGGCAGGGTCAAACACCAAATGAACTTGATCTGGCAGAGGATTGCGATGCTGCTGTTGAAGCACTTCTTTTAAGTAATACTCCAAGTGCTTTC
>JANRBI010000059.1 GCA_030727625.1 Salibacteraceae bacterium | reverse complement strand
ACGAAGGTTTTGAAATGGTGCTGAATAGAAACGTTCCAAAACACATTGAAAACAATATCGCTCGTGCTTTCGAAGCCAGCATTGCATCGCAAGGATTTACAAGATCTGATATCGATTCTTTTGCGATTCACCCTGGAGGTAAAAATGTATTGAAAGCATTTGCACGCGCTTTAGGCCAAGAAGAATCAGCGTTAGCATCAAGCTTTGAAGTCTTGAAAAACTTCGGAAACATGTCGTCTTGCACTGTATTATTTGTGTTAGAAAATGTGCTAAAATCTGGAAAAGCAAACACCATTTTTTCAGCAGCTTTTGGACCAGGGCTCACCGTAGAAAGCGCCATTATAAAAGCGATAAAGCATTGATATGAGCATGTTTTCTCAGCGCTCGCAAGCATTGGAGCTCATGGACTTTCCGATCGAAAACAAGATTGAAATATTTCAAAACTTTAGAGAATTAGTTTTCATCAATACTTATCTCGGTGGTCCATCGCACAGTTTTGCTGCGATTAAGAAAATACTCAGAAACTCAACTTCTGCACAAATTGCAGATGTAGGTTCTGGCGCGGGTGATTTTTTGAATTATCTGATCCAAAGAAAAGCTCAATTGCCTGAAAATGTATCCTTTACGGGAATAGATTTAATGCCTGAATCGCACGAGTTTGCGTTGAACGCATTTCCCGCTTTATCAGAAAATGCATCCTTGATTTTAAAAGACTACCGAACATGGTTGCTTCAAGAGCAAAAACCAGATATCATTCACGCAAGCTTGTTTTGCCATCATCTCACAGATGATCAATTGGTTGAGTTTTTTAGCATCAGCGCTCAAAACGTAAAAAAAGCAGTGGTCGTAAATGATTTGCAGCGTCATCGGCTTGCTTACTATTCCATCAAATGGCTCACGCAATGGTTTTCAAAATCTCGTTTTACCAAAAACGATGCTCCCCTTTCGGTGCTTAGAGGTTTTACGAAAAGTGAACTCGAAACATTACTCGCAAAAGCGGGCGTTTCGAACTATGAAATCAAGTGGAAATGGGCGTTTCGCTTCATTATAATTATTCCAGCTCGTGAAGTATGATTTAGCCATCATCGGAGGCGGAATTTCCGGCTTGTCAACAGCCATTCTTTGCGCTAAGCAAGGCTGGAAAGTTGCTGTATTTGAAAAAGATGAATATCCAAAACACAAAGTTTGCGGAGAATACATCAGCAACGAATCGCGTGAATTCTTGACTAATCTTGGTCTGCCAATAGATGAAATGAACTTGCCGAGCATCAGCACATTTGTGCTCACCACGCAGTATGGCACTTCATCTTCATGCACGTTAGAAACAGGTGGTTTTGGACTGAGTCGCTATGCATTTGACAAATTGTTGGCCACAGAAGCTCAGCAATTAGGCGTTAGTCTATTTCAGAACACACGGATAAAATCTATTGATGGAACGGCCGAAACTGGCTTTAACATCACCGATACCAGAGGCGAAAGCTACCATTCAAGATTGGTTGTTGGCGCTTGGGGCCGAAGCAATGCGTTGGACCATTCCAAACCAATTACGAACACCGAAGCTTGGGTTGGAATAAAATACCATGTAGAAAAAGGTCCAGATACTGACACGATCGAAATTCATGCTTTTGAAGATGGATATTGTGGTATTTCAGAAGTTGAAGACGGTAAATTTTGCTTGTGCTATTTGGCAAAGGC
>JANRBI010000058.1 GCA_030727625.1 Salibacteraceae bacterium | reverse complement strand
TACTTTTTGCTCTAATCTTGCTTCTAAGCAAAAAAGCTGAAAGTCAATATTGGATTCAAAAAGGAACAAGTTCGGCTATTCAAGAAGCAATTGATATTGCTACTGACGCAAGTGGTAATAGCTACACTACAGGGTTCATATCAAGCACTACTTCTTTTGGTTCATTAACAGCAACTACGGCTGGTTCAAGTGATATATTCCTGACAAAAACCAATTCATCAGGTGTTTTTCAATGGGCAGTAACTGCAGGTGGTGGCAGCGTAGATAGAGGTTATGCAGTGGCGTGTGATGCATCTGGAAATGTCTTTGTTACTGGTTTTTTTAATGGAACAGCCATTTTTGGAACAAGCTCCGTTACCTCTAGTGGCGCTCAAGATGTGTTTATTGCTAAGTACAACTCAAGTGGAGTTTTGCAATGGGTACTTAGCGCTGGAGGCTCGAATGCAGATATTTCTAATGGCATTGCTATTGACAATCAAGGCGATGCAATCATTTGCGGTCAATTTATCGGAACAGCAACTTTTGGATCAACTACGCTAGTCAGTTCAAATAATAGCATCGACATTTTTGTGGCCAAAGTGAGTTCGGCAGGAGCATTTGTTTGGGCGAAAAAAGGTTCAGGAAAACTCGAAGACCGCGCGCTTGCTGTGTCTTGTGACGGCACTGGAAACAGCTACATAACTGGTCAGTTTAGCGATACGCTAACATTTGATGTAGTGCATAATAACACCATGCAAAACGCTGTGTTCTTAGTGAAGCTAAATAGTTCGGGAGACGAGCAATGGTTTAGAACCATTGGAGGTGGTGGTTATAACATTGCCTATGATATTGTAACAGACAACATAGGCAACTCGTATTTAACAGGTGATTTTCAAGGTAATTTAACTTTTTACGGTTCGCCACCTACTTCGCTTATTGGTACAGAAAATTTCAAAATATTCATCGCTAAATACAACAGTTCTGGCGCTCTTTCATGGGCTGAAAAAGCTGCTTCAAGCAGTGAAATCAGCAGTAGAACAATTGATTTGGACAACAGTGGTAACGTATATATTGCAGGCCATTTTAAATGCATTTTTGACGATTATAGCGCAGAATATGGTGAAGCCATTTTTAACTCTGTAGGCAAGGAAGATATTTTCATGGCAAAATATTCGAGCAGCGGCATCTTTGCGTATGCTCGTCATTTAGGTAATATAGATGTCGCAAAAGCAAATGGTATTGCTTGTGACAACTCAAACAGACCTGTTTTCTGTGGCTTTTTTAATGACGATTTAAATATTCCTACCTCAAACTCATTTTTAAACACCAATCTTCAGCTTTGGATTGACATTTCTTGTCAACCCACATTAAGCTACTGCAGCGATAGTGATTACGGGCAATTTCATCAAATTTCAAATAATGGCAATTCTGAAATAGTGATTGCAAATTGCTTTGATCCAAATCGTGAACCTTACGACTATTTCTTGCGGTCAGGTGGAAGCTGTTTTAGAGATTATCCGGCCCCAACAATCGAAAATGGAATTGATAGCATAACTGCTTGTGTTTTAAGCATCAATACATTAAATTATGATAGTATTACTTGCTATAGTGTTGGGCCAGAGGTTACTTACCAATATACTTCTGTTACTATTTCCTCATCTTCGGTTTATCACATTGTAAAAGCCAATTTCCCTGATAATTGCATTCCAGATTTAAT
>JANRBI010000057.1:4504-8741 GCA_030727625.1 Salibacteraceae bacterium | reverse complement strand
TTGTAATACTCAATGGTTCCATTGTCGCTGCTTACAATTCGGCCTGCATTAGAAATTGCCATCGCATTATCTGGCGGAGTGCCGTAAGGAATTTCATTTCCTAAAAAGTTGGTTCCAACAACTGGCGTAGTTGATCTGCCACCACGCGGTGTTTCTTCTTCATTTGATGCTGAAGCACTCGCTTGTTTAATGAGCGATTTTGCTGCTTTCATTAATGAGATTGAATCTGGCTCTTGATGATAAGTCGCGATGCGAGAAACGTCTGTCATCCATTTTACCGTATTTGGGTTATGGGTAATTTCTTTGAAAAGTGGAACCTGTCTTACTTCAGACTTTCGGCCTACAGAAATTGATTCACCTTGAATAGGCTCTTTTTGGTGCTGTGCAAAAGCCGAGCAAGCAACGGCAATCAGCGATACAATCGTCAAGATTTGTTTCATAATGAACGCTTGGGGTATACAGGTTAAAATAATCGAACAAATATGCCTTTTTTTGCGCCTCGCTTTTGCCTACAAAAGCAATTAAAATAAGATTTATGAAAATAAAATTCCTTGTCTCTCTCGGTATTATAAGCCTAAGTTTTAATGCCTTTGCCCACGAGGGCATGTGGATTCCATCTATGATCAAATCGATGGTAGAAGGCGATATGAAAGCAATGGGAATGAAAATAAGTGCCGAAGATCTTTATGCAATTAATCAATCGAGTATAAAAGATGCTGTAGTTCATTTTAATGGTGGTTGCACTAGCGTGTTGGTGAGTGACGAAGCTTTATTGCTTACCAATCACCATTGCGGCTACAGTTTGATTCAATCACACAGTACGCTAGAAAACAATTACTTAGAAGATGGTTTTTGGGCAATGAGCAAAGCCGATGAATTGCCAAATCCTGGAATTTCAGCTACTATCATCAAAGAAATTAGAGATGTAACAGCTGATATGCTCAAAGATTTGCCGGCTGATGCAAGCGAAGCACAACGCGCAGATCAAATTAAAAAAATGACTGCAACGCTTGTAGCTGCTGCCAAAGAAAGCACAGGTTATGATGCTTACATCCGCCCGTTTTTCTATGGAAATCAATTTTTGCTTTTTGTGATTGAAGAATTTGAAGATGTGCGATTGGTTGGTGCGCCACCATCATCTATCGGCAAGTTTGGGTATGATACTGACAATTGGGTTTGGCCAAGACACACAGGTGATTTTTCCGTTTTCAGAATTTATGCCAACAAAGAGAACAAGCCCGCAAAATACAGTGCTGACAATGTGCCTTATAAGCCGGTATATTCTGTGCCAGTAAACGTTTCGGGAGTTTCTGAAAACGATTTCACATTGGTATATGGTTTTCCAGGGCGCACAGACAATTACATTTCAAAAGAAAATGTGAAGCAAAACTTAGAAGTAATTAATCCACAGCGATTGAAAATGCGCGCGGCTTCATTAGGAGTAATTGATGCTGCTATGCGTCAAGATCCATTGACCAAGATTCAATACGCTGCCAAGCAAAGCCGCATCAGCAATGCTTATAAAAAATGGATGGGCCAATCAAAAGGTTTGATTCGTTGGGATGCTGTTGAACAGAAAGATTCGGTAGAGTCATTGTTTCAATCAAGAATTGCTAATAATGAGGCGCTAAACAAAAACTATGGCTCGCTATTGCCTGAGCTTACCAAAGTAGAAACTGAAATGCTTTCGGGCAATGTGGTTAGAAACTACTTGATTGAATTTTACTACTACGGACCTGAGGTTTTGCGCTTTGCTGAGACATTTGATGAGCTTGTCGCGTTAAGCAATGATAAAAGCGTTGCAGACAGCACCATCAACAAAAAACGCGATGAACTTTTGGGCAAACTTGGCTTTTTCAAAAACTACGACATCAATGTGGACAAAGCCATCATGCAAGCTCAAATAGCTTATGTGGCCGAAGATTTAAAAACCTTTGGAAACCCCAGCACGCCTGAGTTGCAGCAAGCAGATTTAAAAGCATTTGTAAATGAGCTTTACGCGAAATCTGTGTTGGTTGACAAAGCCAAACTCGAAGCATTTTTGACAAAATATAAACGCAGTCATGCCAAAAAACTAGAGGCAGATCCTGCTTTTGCGTTTAGTAAAAATTTCAGATCGCTTTATAACGATAATGTTCGCCCAACGCTTTCTGTACTTTCTGCAAAAAGTGACAGCCTTATGAGGCTATGGATGGACGCTCAAATGACCGTTTTGCCCGAGCGCACCTACTTTGCTGATGCGAACGGAACGCTGCGAATCACGTTCGGAAAAGTAGAAGGTTATAAACCTTTTGATGGCGCTGAATACGCTTACTTCACTACCCTTTCGGGAATTATGGAAAAAGAAGATCCTACAAATCCAGAATTTGTAGTTTCAGCAAAATTGAAAGAACTCTACAACGAGAAAAACTACGGAATCTACGCACACAACACAGGCGAAATGCGCGTGGCTTTTATTGCCAGCAACCATACAAGTGGCGGCAATAGCGGTAGTCCTGTTTTTGACGCAAATGGAGCATTAATCGGACTAAACTTTGACCGCACTTGGGAAAGCACCATGAGCGACATCATGTTCAATTCAAACATTTGTCGAAACATCACGGTTGACATTCGTTACGTGCTTTTCATCATGGACAAATTTGCCGGAGCTAAGCATTTGGTGGATGAAATGAAGTTGGTGCAGGATTAGTGAGTCGTGAGTAGTGAGTAGTGAAAACTATAAACAAAACAAGAGCCTTAGAAGAAATTCTGAGGCTTTTTTTTGAACGTATGTTTCAATCATAGTTTCGCTAAAAGTCTACAATCACATCAAAAACAATCCAGCTTATGGAAAAGAGGATACTTTTAACTCGAATTAAGAACGAATGAATTCACCCGCGCCAATTATCAAAACAACCCACGAACGAAAACTCATTGGCATGCACATGAACTTGAGTTTAGCAAATCATAATGTGAGCGAACTTTGGCAAGAATTTATGCAGCATTTAGCTACGATTCAGCACAAAATGAATTGTGAGCTGGTTTCTGTAACCAACTATCCCAATGATTTCTTTAGAGCATTTGATGTAGAGAAATCGTTTGAAAAATGGGCCGCAGTAGAGGTTTCTGATTTTACAAATGTTCCAGATAATATGGAGACTGTAGTGATACCAAGTGGTTTGTATGCCGTGTTTCAATACAAAGGTTCAAGCGCAAACAATGCCATTTTCCAATATATATTTGGCGCTTGGCTACCACAATCTGAATATCAACTAGACCAAAGGCCACACTTCGAAATTCTTGGAGACAAATACAAAAACAACGACCCAAATTCGGAAGAAGAACTTTGGATTCCAGTTAAGCCAAAAATTTTTAGTTCTGTGCTATCACAAACACATTAATCGCTGTTGCGTCTCCCTTATATGCGCATTTTCATCACCATTTTACTTGCCGTAATAGCTCATCCAACGCTTGCTCAAAAAGATAGTATCGATATTTCTGTTGGTGCTCAATGGCCGTTTGAAGAAGCATTTTATCGCCATGATGGAACTACCACTGGTGGTTTGGTTTTTAGTGAACAAAAAGCATTTATATGCTACTTGGGTAAGTTGGGATTTATTGATAGTAACAAAACCATTGTGATCAGCCCACAATTTGACTTCGATAGCGGCATCAACGCCAATCGATTTTTAAAAAATAGAGCCGCGATTTCTTTGAAAAGAAAATGGGGAATAATTGACACTTTGGGCAACATCCTTTTGCCTTTTGACTATGATCGACTTATTCCTTACGAGGATTACTATTTCATAGAACAAGATTACAAATGGGGTTATTTAAACCATGATTTCGAAGTAGTGATTCCGCTGAATAGCAGAGGTATGGACCGCTTGAGGACCAACGAAGAAGTTGAGGCATACATCGTTGATTGGAACAGACAAGACAGCATTGAATATTCTTTTCCTGTCCATAAAAATGAGGTGATCAGAAAAGCTAAGCGCGCTGGTTATTTCAGCAAAAGATGGGAAGGCACAGGTATTTCACTTAACGTTGAATCAGCCGAATGGACCATTCAAAACACAGAAAGCAAAGGCAGCACACATAAAGGAAGCTGCGCCCATACCAATGGCTGTATCATATTAGAGACTTCTAAAATGGTGATCGATGCCAGCACAGGAAAAGTGAAACAGAAAAATAAAAGCACTTCGCTCATGCCAATTTATGAGTAGGAAATGCTGCTACTTCTTCTTCGATTCAAACA
>JANRBI010000057.1:0-4404 GCA_030727625.1 Salibacteraceae bacterium | reverse complement strand
GGTGTGTCTTTCAAAGCTGCTTCGTAACGCGTGATGCTTTCTTGCATATCGCCCAAGCGATAGTAAACCAATGCAATTTGACCTTTTGGCAAACCATAGCCTGGTTTTATTTCAATGGCTTTCAAAAACTGGCTTTTAGCTTCGTTTAAATAGCGGGTCCGTTCTTCTTTAGTTTTCGCATTTTCTGACTTATTCTTCATCAGTTCTAAGCCTAAATTATAGTGCGCTTTGCATGAATTTTCCAAGGTTTCGATATCGGCTGCATACAAGCTATAATTGCTTTCCCAAACTGGATTCCGCTTGACGGTTAAAAAACCGAAGCCGAGGACAAGCGCGGCAGTGAGTACTATTTGCAATTGCTTTTGTGAGATTTTCACTAAAAGCAACCCGACCGCTAAAGCCCAAAAAACAGAAGCGAAAAACAGAAAACGCCCGGCAAACATGGCCCCGATAATCACCACCAAATTGAGGTAAAGTGCCATGCTCGCTAAAAAGGAAAATGTGATAAAACTCCAAATATTTCTCTTCATAAATCCCCAAAGGGTAACGGCAATAAAAGCCAAAAGCAATAACAAACCAAGCCATGAACCAATGTCAGTAACACTGCCCTTTTCTATGGTATTGAACGCATATTCATAAGCTAAAGGATGCGGTACGAAAAGTTTTTGGAGGTATATATCGAACAACTTCATGGAAGTGAAAAAGCGTTCTAAAAAGTCGTAATTAACAATCGGATTTTCAATGTTTGATGGTTTAATTGAAGCCGCTAACCCACCTAAAACAGATGCTCTAGCCGCTAAATAAATCAAGGCAGAACAAGCCAAACTTGCCAAAGAAATACCCACCGTTTTGAACGAAGCATTTCTGAAATACCACAAACTGATTGGTATAATTGCTACAAAAGAAATTAAGCCTTCCTTGGTAAACATGCCTATTAAAAAGGCAACTAATGCCATAATAAGAGGAGCCGTTTTCTTGGTTTCATTCCATTTCAAAATGAACAACCAAGCAAGTAAACCCATCGAAAGCGAGAGGATTTCATCCAAACTTTTGATGTTGGCTACCACTTCGGTGTGCAACGCTGTGGCGGCAAATAATAGCGAAGCTATGAAGGCAACATTCTCTTGCTGTAGCAACTTTTTCAGGACAAAAAACAGCAGTGTGCAAAGCGCTCCATACAGCAACACATTTACAAAATGGGCAAGCCAAGGATTGTTTGGCGCAAGCTGCCATTCTATGGCGAAAATGGTCAAGGCAATGGGTCGGTAAAGTGTTCCGCTATCGTTCCAGTAACCATCACGGTAGCTCGTTTTCCAAATTTGACCAATGCCCTCAAAGCCTTTGTTTACATACCGATTTTCGCTAATAACGGAAATATCATCAAGCACATACCCGTGATTTAGCGTATTCGCGTAAAGCAGAAATGAAAAGACAAAAAGAACGATTGGATAAAACTTCGTCCACTTATTCGAACTCGAATCAGGTGTAGGTTTTTGCGCTTGCTTTTTGTCTTTTGCCATTGCAATGTAAAGTATTTGATTAAGTAGAGTTTCTGATCAACGGTTATTAATTATTCAGCATGCCTTTGAGCTTTTCATTCTTGTTTCTCAAGTCTATTCCACCTTCATAAACAGATTTTAGATTAACAAGAAAAAACGACCAACCCGAGTCGCAGCCAAGCCTAATTCCTTTTTTTGACTGATCGTCTGTTGGAATATTGCTTTGAGTCAATTCTACGATCACGTCATCATGAAATGGGGTCAATTTTACTTCTACCAAACAGTTTCCAGCAAATGAAAATTGGATTAAATCTGTTCCATTGGCATGAATGATTTTACCATCTTCTGCGCTACCGAATAAATACCATGACCATTGATAGGTATCATCTTGCTCGAAGTTAGCATGATGCGGCAATTGCTCCCCATCAGGTTTATGAAAAACAGCTGTGCTTAAAAACCAACTTTCAATTTCTTGAGGAATGGTCCAAGCATCATATAAATCTGAAATACTGGCCTTTACGGCAATTTTTTTGGTAAAGATTTCCCAATTAAAATCATTCATACATCGCTGGTTTTTGGTGGATTTGACATCGCAAATATGAAGAATCTACCCTGAAATTGGCTGTCTTGGATTTCTTTAGCCAATAGCCAAAAACTACTCTGATGTGAAAAATCAACAGAAAATCAATGCACTTCAATATCAAACTGAAACGATTTCTGTTCGGCTGCAGCTAAAGACATGATGCCTTTTTTCTCCTGCAAAATGCCCGAAGCAGTTACGGTGTCGGCTATTCCGCACCAAGGTTCAAGGCAAACAAAGTTTGCACGAACCGTTGACTGTGTCCAAATTCCAAAAAATGGAAAACCCGAAAAATGCATGGTCAACGCATTTTCATCCAATCGTTTTATGGTGATTGCTTCTGAATTCAAATGCTCAAAAACCAATGCGTCTTTTGCAAATAAATCGTGATGAAGTGGCAGTTCACAGTCGTTTTGAAGCGTTACCAATTCTGGCGTATTTAGTAGGCCTTCTTGCAAAGTGGTGCGCATCAAAGCTGGTTCGGGAGCGCCAAACACAATACGGTAATCAGAAAATGCTCCTTCGAGGTTAAATCCAGGATGTGCGCCAATAGAAAACCACATTGGTTTTTCACCAACATTAACAACTTGGTAAGACTGAATAAGCTTGTTTTCTTGCAGCTCATAGGTCAAGCGCAACTCAAAATCGAAAGGATAATGCTGTTTTGACACTTCGTTAGAAGTGAGCAAAAACTCTAAACGCGTTGGCGATTTAAAAACGGTTTCGAATGGCATGTTACGTGCAAACCCGTGCTGCCCCATTTCATAGGTTTTGCCTTCATAATGGTAAACGCCATCTTTCAATCTTCCCACAAATGGGAACAAAACAGGCGCGTGTCTTCCCCAAACGTTGGCATCGGCTTGCCACAGCATTTCTGCTTCAGTTGCTTTATTAAAAAGCGAAGTAAGCTCTGCTCCTATCGTGTTTACAGCCACTTTTAAAAAGCTGTTTTCAATATGTTCTATAGCCATGTTATGGGTAGTTGTTTTAGCAACAAAATTTGACTGGATTTCCTATCCAAAAAACAAGTAGGCAATGAAAATAGATGCGATGATGCCGCACAAATCAGCAAACAAGCCTGCGCCCAACGCATAGCGAGTGTTTTTGATGTTTACAGCACCAAAATAAACCGCCAAGGTGTAAAATGTAGTTTCTGTGCTTCCTTGAAAAATAGAAGCCAAACGGCCAACAAAACCATCGGCACCAAAGGTTTGCATTTGGTCAACCATCATGCCGCGCGCACCGCTTCCGCTAAGTGGTTTCATGAGTGCTGTGGGCAGTGCATCTACAAAGCGTGTATCGGTTAAAAACGCGCTGAAAAACTGTTTCAATAGGTAGGTAATTCCGGGCAAAGTGCCGCTCACACGCAGCAAACCAATAGCCACAAGCATCGCCACCAAATACGGCAACACTTTTATGGCCACTTGAAAACCTTCTTTGGCACCATCAATAAAAGCATTGTAAACGTTCACCTTTTTTCGGGTAGCCATTAAAATGAAAAGGATGATGATGGTGAGAATAACTCCATTACCAAAAAGGCTAGAAATGGTATTGACGCGGTATTGAGGCATGTTGTTGAACAAGTACATCATACCAAAAACAAAAGCGGTAATAGCAGCCAACCAACCCAACAAAACGGGTTGCAACAAGCTTATTTTTTGCTTGATTGATACGGCAATTAATCCGCCTAATGATGCAAAATAGGTTGCCAATAAAATGGGTAGAAATACATCTGAAGGATTGGCTGCACCAGCTTGAGCACGCAGCGCCATTACACTTACCGGAATCAAGGTTAAACCCGAAGTATTGAGCACAATAAACATGATCATGGCATTGGAAGCCGACTCGCCTTTGCCCTCTTCATTCAGCGTTTGCAGCTGATCCATGGCTTTCAAACCAAGCGGAGTTGCAGCATTATCGAGCCCGAGCATGTTGGCGCTGAAGTTCATCATCATACTACCAATGGCGGGATGATTGGCCGGAACGCCTGGAAACAATCGTTTAAAAAACGGTGACACCATCCGAGTCAACACGTTTACAGCTCCGCCTTCTTCGCCCACTTTCATGATTCCCATCCAAAGCGTCATGATTCCCATTAAATAAATCGTGATCTCGACACTGGTTTCAGCCATGTTGAAGGTGCTTTGCACCATTTCTTGCAGCACTTCTTTGTTGCCAAATTTGGCTAAAGCCGAAAAGCCCATTTCGAGCAAAAGATCGTGGTTGAAATAGCATAGCACCCGAAACAGTGCCACCGCAAAAGCCACCACAAAAAATGAAACCCAGATGTAATTAAACGCCATGATTCAAAAATGAATCAGTTTT
>JANRBI010000056.1 GCA_030727625.1 Salibacteraceae bacterium | reverse complement strand
AAAAATCACATTCAAGACTTTGTCAGGAGCGCTTTGTTAGTCAGCTGCATGCTGATTTTACTGAAAGGAAATGCACAAGAACTTCTGCCGCATTCGGCTTTTCCGATTATAGCGCATAGTGCTTATTCACTTGGATATTCAGAAACACATGAACAAGCGGCTTGGGTTTATTATTTGTTGACCAAAGAAGAAACCAACGCACTATATGAGCGCACCGACCGCTTTGTAGAAGATCCGTTGGTAGCAACGGGCTCTGCAAGCAACGCAGATTACGCTGGTTCGGGTTACGACCGTGGACACTTGGCGCCAGCGGCAGACATGGCTTGGAGTGCCGAAAGCATGGCCGAGTCATTTTATTTTAGCAACATGAGTCCACAAGACCCATCGTTTAACCGCGGCATTTGGAAAAAGCTGGAAGAGCAAGTGCGCAATTGGGCATATCATTACGATTCGATTTATGTAGTAACGGGGGCGGTGCTGCAAGACAATTTGCCTAGCATAGGTGTAAATCATGTTTCGGTTCCTAACTATTATTACAAAGTTTTGCTTGATCTTGATTCCGAGCATTTCCAAGCCATTGGTTTTTTGCTTCCAAACCAAAAAAGCAGCGAAGCACTTACCCACTTTATTGTAAGTGTTGACAGCATAGAGCAACTTACAGGAATCGACTTTTATGCAGATTTAGATGACTCTTTAGCGCTTGTTTTAGAATCAAAAAGCTCAGAAAATAAATGGGATTGGGATGTTGCTTCTTTGCGACCGGCTTCTACCAAAATAAACACTGAAACCACGCAGTGTTTGGGCAATACAAAAGCTGGTGCACGCTGCCAAAACAACACTTCAAACTCAAATGGTTACTGCCATTTGCACCAGAGTCAATACGTTGCCGAACCACAACAATTAGATGACGCAGTGCAATGCACGGGCATTACGCAAAAAGGTGCGCGATGCAGCCGAATGACCATAAATGCAACGCACCGCTGCTACCAGCACTAATGTTTTGCTACAGTTTCGTCAAATAAAATACGTTCGTTCAAAACATCGTCTGCGCCACGCGTTCGTTTCCAGCGCTTGTGGCTCCAGAGCCAAAATTGTGGTTTGTCGATAATGGCTTTTTCAAGCAACTGCGTATGCATTTGGGTGATGTAGCCTAAGGGTGTTTCGTTTGGCTTGGCTGTGATAAGTTGGCAATGCACTTCATAAAAACCTCTTTTTACTTTATGAATCAGACCAAAAACCACAGGCATGTCATATTCTTTGGCAAACTTTTCAGCACCAAATTGAGTTGCAGTTTCTTGGTTTAAAAAAGTCATCCAATAGGCACGTTGCTTTTTACTTGGCGATTGATCTGAGCCAAAAATGGTAGCGGTCAGTTCGTCTTGTTTTTGCGCCAAAGCTTCGCGAATTTGATGGATTGAAAGCATGCGCAAACCATATTTAGAACGACTTGAACGCACTTTTTGATCCATCACTTTGTTTTGCAAATTAGTGTAAAGCGCCACAGCTTGGTGTTTGATGCGAGCATCTATAGCCAAGGCAAACAGCTCCCAATTGTTGTAATGTCCACCAACCATAACCACACTTTTGCCCTGCTCAAAAAAGCTGTCAACCACCTCAGGATTTATAATCTGCATGCGCTCTGCAACATCTTTTTCTGAGATGGTAAATCCCTTCAGAGCCTCTACAACCACATCGCACAAATGGCGGTAAAA
>JANRBI010000055.1:27967-40164 GCA_030727625.1 Salibacteraceae bacterium | reverse complement strand
CGCGAAGCTCATCTTCTTCCCACTCAATGTTTTCGTGACCACACAAAATATAAAGTTGGTAAGGCTTTTCTAAAAATTGACGCTCTATCCAGTTTTGAGCACGACCAAATCTTACTTCAGCCCAAATTTTAACAACCAAGGTATTGGTATCACAAATCAAGAAATGATTTGCTTTTTCCGCTGCAGCATATTCCCTGTCAAGCTGACCTTTGGCTATTTCCAACAAGTCGTCTTGGTTATAATTACGGCCTATGGTCTCTAGATATTCTCTAGCATATTCTTCAACAAACGGCTCATTCCATTCTTCGGCCAAAGCTTGAGCTAATGCCGTTTTCCCTGAGCTTTCTGGACCAACAATAGCTAGTTTAACTAGCTTTTTATCTCCATTGCCGTTTCTAGAAGGTGTTACTTTTACTTTCGCCATGTTATTCTTCGTTATCACTCATTTTTTGGAATGCAAAAAATGCAAACTTGTGAAACCTCGCCTCAGATTAACGCCTTTAAACAAGGCACTATTCTATTTTCGGAGCGCAAAATTAAAGAAATAAAATCTAATTTCAGAACAAGCCTAGCATTCAGGTAATTAGTGCTGAAGATTACCATTTAGCACCTTCATTACAAACACCGCCTTACCATACTTTTCAAAAGCGTTTCTTATGCCTTCTTTTAACAGATCAAAGACAGTATTATAATCTCCAAAAAGGTGTGTAGAGGTTTCATTTACACGAACCACTACATCTTTATTTTCATTAAGAAATGCTATAAAATCTAGTATTGCTGGCTCGTATTCCTCACGAAGAGGATATATTGAAATTTCAATCGTAGTTTGCATGGCTCTGTTTAAAAATTAAGATTTTGGATGATAGAGTCATCAACTTTTTGAGCAATAGTCACTTTCAAAAGAGGTTCTTTTTCCAT
The DNA here is from genome assembly GCA_030727625.1 of Salibacteraceae bacterium. GTDB lineage: Bacteria > Bacteroidota > Bacteroidia > Flavobacteriales_G > Salibacteraceae > SHAN690. The sequence goes on along the minus strand of JANRBI010000055.1, from coordinate 39,246 downwards.
CGCTCGTTTAATCGCGAAAATTGCTTCGTCATTTCTTGCCCAGCTGCGCCTTGCGATTCCATTATTTACGTCCCAGTGCAGCATAGATTTCAATCTACGTTCTGCTTCATCGCTTCCGTCAAGCAACATACCGAAACCGCCATTTATAACTTCGCCCCAGCCTACTCCACCGCCATTGTGAAGGCTAATCCAAGTAGCGCCTCTGAAGGCGTCACCCACAAAATTTTGCACTGCCATATCAGCCGTAAATTGCGATCCATCATAGATATTGCTCGTTTCACGATAAGGAGAATCGGTGCCCGAAACATCATGATGGTCACGACCTAAAACAACTGGACCGATCTTTCCTTTTTTAATGGCTTTGTTGAATGCCTTGGCAATCTTCATTCGACCTTCAGCATCTGCATATAAAATGCGCGCTTGCGAACCAACTACCATTTTATTATAACCAGCTTCTTTGATCCATTTTATGTTGTCAGCCATTTGTTGCTGGATTTCAGCTGGCGACTCTTCCATTAATTTCTCGAGAACTTTCGCTGCAATTTTATCCGTTGCTTCTAAATCTTCTGGCTTGCCCGAAGCACAAACCCATCTAAATGGACCAAAACCATAATCAAAGCACATTGGCCCAAGAATGTCTTGCACATAAGATGGATACTTGAATAAAATACCATCTTCTGCCATCACATTAGCTCCTGCCCTACTTGCTTCAAGCAAAAATGCATTGCCGTAATCAAAGAAGTACATACCGCGATCGGTAAGCGTATTTACAGCTGCGGCATGTCTGCGAAGCGTTTCTTGAATGAGTTCTTTGAACTTTTCTGGCTGTTCAGCCATGATTCTGTTAGCTTCTTCAAAACCTACTTGAACTGGATAATAACCTCCTGCCCAAGGATTGTGCAATGATGTTTGATCAGAACCTAAATCAACATTAATATTCGCTTCGACCAATTTTTCCCACAGGGTAACAATATTGCCTAAGTAAGCTATGGAATGCGCCTGTTTTTTGAACTTCCATTCAAGCGCGGCATCAATTACTTTATCTACATCTTCTATTACTTCATCAACCCAACCTTGCTCCAGTCTTTTGTATGCAGCTTTAGGATTAACTTCAGCGGTAATAGAAACCACACCCGCAATGTTTCCTGCTTTTGGCTGAGCACCGCTCATTCCTCCAAGGCCTGCAGTCACAAATATTTTTCCTTCGGGTTCACCGCCAATTTTGCGACAAGCATTCAATACGGTAATGGTTGTTCCATGCACAATACCTTGGGGGCCAATATACATGTAGCTTCCGGCTGTCATTTGACCGTATTGTGTAACACCAAGTGCATTGAATTTTTCCCAATCATCTGGTTTAGAGTAATTAGGAATCATAATACCATTAGTTACAACAACTCTAGGCGCTTCTTTATTTGATGGAAACAAACCCATTGGATGACCACTATACATGACCAAAGTTTGCTCCTCTGTCATTTCTGACAAATACTTCATGGTCAATAAATACTGCGCCCAATTTTGAAAAACACCACCATTTCCGCCATAAGTAATCAACTCGTGCGGGTGTTGCGCCACTTTCGGATCAAGGTTATTTTGAATCATGAGCATGATTGCTTTCGCTTGCTCCGTTTGGCCTGGATATTCTGAAATAGGACGTGCAAACATTTCGTAATCTGGACGAAAACGATACATGTAGATACGTCCGTAAGTTTTTAATTCTTGAGCAAATTCTACAGCTAATTCTGCATGCCATTCACGTGGAAAATAGCGGAGTGCATTGCGAAGAGCAAGTTGCTTTTCCTCATTCGAAAGAATTTCTTTTCGCTTTGGGGCATGACTTGTTTCTAAATCATACGGTTTAGCTGCAGGCACCTGGTTAGGAATACCTTCTTTAATAGCTTTCTGAAAATTCATAGGCTTCTATATGTAGATCTGATTTCGTGTTTAGAGTGCGTGCAAAGGTAGAGGCTTACTTTTTCAAAAACTTGCCTGTTTTTTTATCATAGCCATAAGGACAGTGCTTGCAACCGCTTTTGCAGCAATAGCCGCGTTTTTGATGGTATTTTTCGGTAAAAACGATATAACCCTCATCACTCATATAATAGTCTTCAGGTTCTAGTTTAGATCGTTTTCCAAATCCGCTCATGGCGCCAAACATACAGTTCCTCTTTCTTTTTTGTGTGTAATGAGCCAAACAACACTGAAAATTGAAAGGAGTTCAAATAATATCAAATCTTTGTTGAGAATTAGCTCATGTTTTAAATGAATCAACTTTTTCAAACTTTAATTGAAGAACCAAGAATAGATTTTCTAACAGAAAGAAATGGCGTAGAAATCTATGTAAAACGCGATGATTTGATCGATGAAAAAGTTTCAGGAAACAAGCTATTCAAACTAAAGCAAAATGTGGCTTTCGCCAAGAAAGAGCACCTCGACACCATTGTCACTTTTGGCGGAGCTTTTAGCAATCACATTGCTGCAACGGCCACTTATGGCAATTTATCTAGCTTAAAAACGGTTGGCATATTAAGAGGCGAACGCCCTGAAACTTTAAATTCGACCCTTTTACATGCTTCTGACCAAGGAATGGATTTGGAGTTCATAAGCAGATCCGATTACCGATTAAAAAGTGAACCTGATTACATCGCACAATTAAAAAAGCGATTTCCGAATGCACATATTATTCCCGAAGGTGGCGCCAATCTGCTAGGTATTGAAGGCGCAAAAGAGATCTTGAACAAAGCCACCGATAAATTTAAGTATGTAGCCACAGCCATGGGCACAGGCACCACGTTTGCAGGCATGGTAAAAGGATCTGAAAAATCACAGAAAATCATTGGTTTGCCGATTCACAAGCATGATAAATTGTTGGACGATATTAATGCCATCGATCTAAATTTCGATGAAATCCATTCTAGCAAATATGACATTATCAATGGTTATCATTTTGGTGGTTATGCAAAATGGAAGCCTGATTTGATCGATTTCATACAAGAAATTTACGGCCAATTTGGATTAAAACTAGATCCTGTTTATACAGGAAAGGCACTTTTTGGCATTTTCGACTTGATCGACAAAAACTATTTTGAAGCTGAATCAAAATTGCTTTTTATTCATACTGGTGGTTTGCAGGGTGTAGAAGGTTTTGAAAAACGATTTGGCTTAAAACTTTTCTAAACCAAATTCTAAAAGCTTGCTAAAGGCATGTTAGCATTTAGCTTGGCGTGCTAACTTCGCCAACTATGTCAATCGAGGTAAAAAACGTCACAAAAATTTACGGTGAGCAGCGCGCGCTTAACGAAGTAAGTTTTAGCATCAATAGCGGGAATATTGTCGGATTTCTTGGTCCGAACGGAGCCGGAAAATCTACGATGATGAAGATCATTACTTGCTATTTGCCACAAAGCGAAGGAAGCGTAAAAGTGTGTGGTTTTGATGTGGTGGATCAACCAATAGAGGTGAAAAAGCGGGTTGGATACTTACCTGAGCACAACCCACTTTACCCAGAAATGTATGTGCGCGAGTACCTTGAATTTATTGCTGGAATTCATAAAATACCGAATAAGCAAAAGCGTATTGACGAAATGATTGACCTGGTGGGATTGACCATTGAACGGAAGAAAAAAATTGGTACATTAAGTAAAGGTTATCGCCAGCGCGTGGGTCTTGCGCAAGCCATGATTCACGATCCTGAAGTATTGATTTTGGATGAACCAACTACAGGTTTAGATCCAAATCAAATTGTGGAAATTAGAAACCTTATTAAGTCCATCGGTGAAAACCGAACCGTGATGCTCAGCACGCATTTGATGCAAGAAGTAGAAGCCATTTGCGACCAAGTGATGATCATCAATAGAGGAAACATTGTGGCCAACGATAAAGCTGAAAATTTACGCGCATTTCAAAATCAGCAGATGATTCGTGTAGAATTTGACAAGTCTGTGGCGCCAAACATGCTTAAGACAATTGCAGGAGTTACTGATGTAGAGCGGGTGAATGATAAAACATGGTTGCTCGGGAGCGCAAGCGACAAAGATGTGCGCCAGGCAGTGTTTGCATTTGCTGTAGAGAAAGAACTTTCTGTGCTAACTATCCAAAAAGAAGAAAAGCGCATGGAAGACATTTTCAAGAAATTGACTTCTTAAAAAATCAACTAAATTTTAGTTTGGCTGGTAATTTTCTGTCATAACTAACTTGAAAAAGCTGAGATTAGACGTAATTGCTTTTTTAGTCTGAAAAGTTATTTTCAACTGCTACTTTTGGCCGCTTTAGTAATAGAAACAGCAGAATCAGATGGCATATTTATTTACTTCGGAGTCCGTTTCAGAAGGACATCCAGATAAAGTAGCGGATCAAATTTCAGATGCGTTAGTAGATCACTTCATAGCTTTTGACCCAGAAAGCAAAGTAGCTTGCGAAACCCTTGTTACTACTGGCCAAGTGGTGCTTGCAGGTGAAGTAAAAACGAATACTTATTTAGACGTTCAACAAATTGCTCGTGATGTAATTGCTCGTATTGGTTATACCAAAAGTGCGTACATGTTTGAGGCTAATTCTTGTGGTATTTTAAGTGCCATTCACGAGCAAAGCGCAGACATCAATCAAGGTGTAGATCGCGCAAGCAAAGAAGAGCAAGGTGCTGGTGACCAAGGAATGATGTTTGGATATGCCACAAACGAAACTGAAAACCTAATGCCGTTGGCAGCTGACCTTTCTCACAAATTGTTGCTTGAATTGGCAGCAATCAGAAAAGACGGAAAGGAAATGACCTACTTGAGACCTGATAGCAAGTCGCAAGTAACCATTGAATATGCTGATGATAATACGCCACAAAAAATTGTAGCTATTGTTGTTTCAACGCAACATGACGATTTTGACGAAGAAGCTAAAATGTTGGCTCAGATTAAATCTGATGTAGTAAACATTTTGATCCCAAGAGTAAAGGCACAATTGCCAGCTCACATTCAAGCGCTGTTTACTAACGATATTATTTTCCACGTAAATCCTACTGGAAAATTTGTAATCGGTGGTCCACACGGTGACACTGGTCTTACAGGTAGAAAAATCATTGTTGATACCTACGGTGGAAAAGGCGCACACGGTGGTGGTGCATTCTCAGGAAAAGATCCAAGTAAAGTAGACCGTTCTGCGGCTTACGCAACTAGATATATTGCTAAAAACGCAGTTGCTGCTGGTGTAGCTAGCGAAATGCTAGTACAAGTTGCATACGCAATTGGTGTGGCCGAGCCTGTTGGTTTGTATGTGAATACTTACGGTACATCAAACGTGAAAATGACCGATGGTGATATCGCAAGAAAATTGAACGAAATGTTTGATTTGAGACCATACGGTATTGAGACTAAATTCAACTTAAGAACGCCAATCTACAGCGAAACTGCAGCTTACGGTCACATGGGACGTACGTGTGAAATGGTTGAGAAATCATTCACAAATGGTGGTGGCCAAACAAAAACTGTTACTGTAAAGCTTTTCCCTTGGGAAGAACTTGATTCAGTAGATACTATCAAAAAAGCTTTCAATATTTAATTAGGTGACTGAACTTCCAACGCTTTTTTACCTCACTACTGAGTTGCCTTTTCCGGCAGATAGTGGTGGAAGAATCAAAACCTTTCGATTATTAAAAGCACTTTCTAAGGAATATAAAGTGCGTTTGCTTTGTGCACATGGTGGTGAACGAACAGACCACATGCATCAACTCAAAGCCGAAGCTGGTTTAGAAAGCATTCAAGCATTTCAAAATCATTTACCACGAACATTAGGCAATTGGTTTAAAGCTGTAATGACTTCACCAAGCTTTAACGCATATCGTATTTATTCCAAAGAGCTAGAAAACATGGTAAAATGGTCGGCCCAAAAGGCCGACCTTGTCATTTTAGATCATCTTGAGTGCATTGATTTAATCCCAGAAGATTACCGAGGTAAAATTGTTTATCACAGTCATAATTGTGAATTCAAACTTTGGAACGATTTCAAAAAAACGCTCACCAATCCTTTGGCTAAAATGGCTCTTGATTGGGAGCAAGAACGCGTAAAAGTGCTTGAAAGATATGCCATCAATAGATGCTCTTTCACCTTTGCTGCACCCAATGACCAAGCGCTTTTAGAGAAAGAACTCAAGGTGAAACCCGAAAAATTCAGAAATACATTTCACCTTGGAAATGATGAGCTTTTAGATCTTCCTGAAATTGACACCACTAAAAATCCTGCTCGTTTTTTCTATGCCGGTACACTGAGTTGGCAACCAAATACCGATGGTTTAGTGTGGTTTTTGAATGAAGTTTGGCCTAAAGTCAGACAAAACAAACCAGATGCTGAGTTGGTGGTTTGTGGGCGAAAACCTACCGTTGAGCTCAATGATTTGTTGAAATCAACTGCAGGCGTTATTTACAAAGGATTTGTACCCGACTTAGATGCTGAAATGATGGCTTGCGCTGCAGCAATAGTTCCGTTGCGCTTTGGCAGCGGAATGAAGATCAAAACTTTCGATGCACTTTACCGCGGATTGCCTCTAGTTTGCACAAACGTTGCAGCAGAAGGCATTGAGATTAAGCACCAAGAACATGCTTACATTGTAAACAGTGCAGACGAATTTGCGAACGCAGCGCTGCAAGTGCTAAGCAATCGAGAAGTAGCGCATACCATGGCGATGCAAGGCCGCGCCTTAGTGAAAGAAAAGTATACCTATCCAGCATTGACTAAGCAAATGATTGCTGATTTGAAGGCAATTTAAATTCCGCTTGATCAAGATTAGATTTCAAGACAAAACAGCGTTATTATTGTGCTATGCGAAACATTCTGATAGCACTACTCCTCTTTCTTGCAGCGTGTAAAAAGCCAATTCTTCCAACACTACTCCCTGTCGAAAAAACGGTTGAAAATCACCTTCGTGGATTAAGCCAAGTAAACGATGCAGTTGCTTGGGCAAGCGGGACTAAATGTTCGGTCATCAAAACCACCAATGGCATAGACTGGAAGGATGTTTCGGTGAAAGACACGGCAAGCCTAGACTTTAGAGATATTCATGCTTTTAATGAAAATGAAGCAGTAGTGTTAAGCGCTGGCAATGGCGTTGCCATTTATTACACCAGTGATGGTGGCTCAAATTGGAAACTAGTTCATTCTGACACCAATGCTTCTGTGTTTTTCGATGGTATGGATTTCAATAAACAAGGAATTGGTTTCGCGTTTGGCGATCCGATAAATGGCAAAATGCAGGTTTTAAAAAGTGTTGATTTTGGAAAATCTTGGTCAGAAGTTGCTTCTGAAAATCAACCCGAACTTTTGGAGAACGAAGCTGGCTTTGCGGCAAGCGGAACTGGAATAATTGTTTCTGACGAAGCGATTAAAATTGCCACAGGCGGTGGAGCAAAAAGCCGGATTTTAATTTCCCAAATAGAAAATTTAGACTGGAAATACTACGACACACCCATTGCTAGTGGTAATGGAACGGGAATTTTCTCCATGTCTTTCATAGATGAATTGAATGGAGTAATAGTTGGTGGAAACTATGTAGACAGCACCAATGCAACTTCAAACTGCGCGATTACTAGAGATGGTGGCCCAACTTGGACGCTGATTTCGAACAAAAAACCAAGAGGCTATCGCTCTTGTGTTACATCTAACAGCAAGGGTTCATTGCTTCTAACTTCTGGTAGAACTGGGGTTGAATATTCGTTGGATAAAGGAGAAAGTTGGATAGAACTGAGCCAAAGCGGCTACTATTCCATTTCCATGCATGAAAGTGTAGGTTGGGCAGTTGGTCGGTATGGAAAAATGGCGAAAATCGAATTATAACGCTCGCTCGATATTCGAAAACGAAGACTGAATTCCCAAAGAAATCATGAATGAATTGAATGGGCTGAAATTCCGAGAAAATCGATATTGAGCGCTTGAAGTCAGTCTTAAATTCCATTCAGGAATCAAAATGTATTGCGCATCTGCAATCACATTTGCTACATCAGATCGCATGCCTTGAGTAATGAAATTTCCGTACTGAGAAACTTCAAAATCAACATTCGGCAGTCGTTTTGTTGGGTCTTCACCAACATTCTTAGTTTGAGTTGAAAATCCTTTTCGGTAATAAAACGCCTTTAAACCAACATTCCAACGATTTGGCTGCCACGTAACAGCAGCAATCCATTCTATGAAATTCGCACCTAAAGGATGCGCCAATGGCTGATTCATTTGGGTATAGCTTTGTGTGGCTGTTCCGTGCGCATACGTGTATGGACGAACTACATTTACCTCAGCTAAGGCAGAAACATTTTTAAGGTTGAATGGCTTGTGGCATTTTACTCCAAGCTGGAAAGCTTGCTTATTACGGTAATTCCCCGTTAAAATAGTGCTATCGCCTGTCAGGCGTTTACGAATTGGTGCTATCACTTCACCAAACAAAAACTCATCAATCAGAATGCTTCCATATAGTGTAACATCTTTAAGTCTCATGGTACTACTTGCACCTAAAAGCGCATTGTCGGGGCTACCTATCGAATACTCAACCGGTCGTAAAAAAATTAAGGGATTGAAATAGTTCACGTCATAGAAACGAGCAGAAATCGAATCATTACTTTGTTGCCAAACAATAGATTCAAAAGCACTTATGCTCCACCATTTTGCCAAATTCAAACTTAGGTAGTGCATTACCGCTGCCTTCCTTTTGGTAGGAAATTGATTGGTATTCAAATCATAAGGCTGGCGCATGCCAGTGTACAACATTTGGTACCTCACACGCCACACTTTTGCTTGAAGCTTTACATAGTTGTAGTTGGCTGCATAATCACTTAAAAACAGCGATCTATAGCCTTCACCAAATCGGTTTTTACCACGCCCAACAATAGCTGTAAAATGCTCAGAAATACGATAACCAAGAGCGAAACCAAACTGATGATACATATAATCCTTGCCCGATTGGTTCGCCATACTAAAACCAGGAATCACCCTCAAGCTATCATAAATTTGCTGCATATATGGTGTGGGCCGATCAAAACCCGACAAGCCATCCGCTTCGAAATAAAATTTATTGGCAATAGAACCTTCTATTCTAGCTCCACCATTTAAACTGTATCCAGAACCAGAACTGTAAGACTGCGCAGACCCCAACGTTGGCAAAGCATTAACCAAAGGAATAACTCTAAAGACACTTTCGCTTTTTTGCCATTTCAGCCAATTTTTATCGGCAGTAGTTTCCTTTTTAAAAGGTGCTAATTCCCAAGAAAAATATTGTCCAATATCGAGATGAATCGAAGAAGCAGAGTCAAACATCGCCCTTTCGGCACGCATGGTTGAATACCACTCAAGCGGAGCGTTGACTTGCGCAACAACCCATTGCGGAAGCAAAATGAACGCTATGAAAAAGAGCTTTTTCAAGCCTCAGAAGTTCTTTTTTTCTTTCTCAAGTAAAGTAACAAACCTGGAACTTGGGAAATAGCAATTGCTACAACACCTGTAATCACCATTACCACGCTAGGTTCTTCATGAATACTAGTTGATAATAGGATGATAAAAATGCTGGAAACGTAGATAAACAAGACGGTTCTGCGATGGCCGAAGCCAAGATCCATAATACGATGATGTATATGATTTCTATCAGCAGAAAAAGGTGAAATGCCTCGAACAGCGCGGTAAATGAAAATACGCAGCGTGTCAATAAGTGGATAAACCAAAGCTGCCATTGCAAACACCGGCTTTGAAATTCCGATAAGTTCGATTGGAACTTTCTCAATCGGATATTCAATGAGTTTAATGGACAAAATGGAAAGAATTAAGCCAATGGTGAGCGAGCCGCTATCGCCCATAAAAATCTTAGCTGGGGAAAAATTGTAAATTAAAAAACCCATCAACGAGCCCGCCAAGGCGAAAGCCAAAACCGCATGTTCTACAGCTCCAGCCATAAAAAACCAGATACCCATAGACACCGAAGCAATAGTTCCTATTCCTCCAGCCAAACCATCAACCCCATCAATTAAATTAATGGCATTTACAATTACAGTGTATGTGATTATCGATAGTAAAATACTGGCCCATTCTGGTAACAACTCAATCCCAAAAATGCCATACATGCTCGTAATTCTGATGTCACCCATGATGACCAAAATGAACGCTACGATTAAGTGGCCGATGAGTTTTTTGACTGGCGCTGTACCAATAATATCATCCTTAATTCCGATGAAAAACAACAAAATCATCGTTGCACCGATGTATTGAAAATCTTTAAGTGCGCGCTGCAATTGTTCTAAATCATTGGTTTCTTCGAATGGATACCACATTAAAAAAGAAAAGAGCGTGCCCGCAAAAATGATAATACCACCAATGGTTGGAATTTTGCGGAAGTGTAATTTTCGTTCTTCACCTGGTTCATCTACAAGCCGCTTGAGATATGCAACTTTGATCAAAGCTGGTGTAGACAGCATAGCTACGATTTGCGAAGTAAGAAAGGCCAGTATTATATTAATCATACTAAAAATCGAAATATCGATTGGTTAATTGAGTTCTGAAAGCAATATAGGTGTAAGTGTCGTGGATCGTATTTACTGATTTGTGTTCTGTTCGGTTTATGTTGCCTACAACAAGTTGCGTATTGCTTCTGGTATTGAAAATATAAGCCGCCTCAAACTGAAAATAGTCCGAGTCAATAGCGGTTAAACTTTTAGTTTTTAGCACATGATTGTAAGCGCCCGAAATCATAAAATCGCGCAAACGATATTGCACACGAAGCAAGGTTTCATTGGACTCTACACCCAATGGATGCCCCAACATTTGATCATTGTGTTGGTAATAATTAAGGGTTACTGGGTTTTGAAAGGGTTCTTGACTGGCATAAAGCAAATCAGCGCTATTGTTGCTTTCATACATTCCGGCAGCCACATGATTGTATTCAAGCGTGACATTCAATCCAGGAATCGGATCTAAGATTTTCAAACCAAACTGATAACCAAGGTTTGTAGCATTTCTAGTGTTTGTAGCAACTTGGGTGTAAGCCATCAAAAAAGGCAAAGGATTTACATGAGCATTTAATCCCATCAAATGATTTACAATTCCTTTCTGATTGTAAGCAAATGCATGTGGAGAAAAATAGAGCGCATTTCTAGGAGTAGAATTCTTGAAAAAAGTCCAAGTAGTGGCGTCAAACAAACCTATACCAAACCAGTGCTTAGGCTGCAAATGGAAGTATGAGAATCGTGCACCTTGACGTGCAAAAAGGTCCTCGTTTCCTGAAATTCCATCTGGTAAGCGCTCCAATGATTGAAGCATTGCATAAG
>JANRBI010000055.1:24968-27867 GCA_030727625.1 Salibacteraceae bacterium | reverse complement strand
TCGTTTCCTGAAATTCCATCTGGTAAGCGCTCCAATGATTGAAGCATTGCATAAGTAGTGGTGTAAGTAAGTTTATTCTCAAAGAAGGCAAGGTGAAGCCGTAGAAAAGGATAAGGAGCCGAAACATCGCTCAGCAAAAGCGACCGATAACCATACCCCACAAATTGCTTATCGCTCCCAAACTGGACAAAACTGTTTTTGTTAATTCTTACGCCAACAGTTCCTGTTACCAAGGTGTAATCAAAGCTGTAATTAGAGCTTGTATTGAAAGGTTTCCAACGCCCATACCCAGGAATACTTCCTCTTCCCTTTCCAGTAGTTAAATCAGAAATCGTATTCGTGTTTCCACGAAAAACCGCCACGCTATCCATGTAATAAGGCAAAACTGCCTGACTTTCATAAAAACTAGTCTCAAAAAAAAAGCGACTTCCGATGGTTCCATTAAAACGGTAACCACGGCTATTTGTGTATAATCTTTTCCCACTTGAATTCAACTGGCGAGCCATTTCAAGATTAATTACCACATCACCGTTTAGTGTGAAATCATTTTTTCTAACCTGAAACAAATGCTCTGTCTTGAGCTTTCGCATAATGAAGCCTTTGTAGTCTTTTCGCTGCCAACGTTCGGTGTCAGCATCAGAAAGCGAATCAATAAAATCTATAGGTAAAATGACGGGTAAAAAACCTGATGGGAGTAGTTGCTTTTGGTGCACCAAATGGCTTTGGAGCTGAAGGTTGTTCATATGACTCATGGTAGAAGTAACCACCTGTGCTTGCGCAGCAGCGAAAGTCAAAAACCACCCTAAAATCATCCATCTGAGCATTGCGCTAAATTAGGCGTTAATAGAAAAAAGAGCTGTGCTTTTCACATCGTCATACACAGCTTGAATGCCGTCTTTCAACTCAATTTTATGTTTCCAACCTAAGTTGTGCAGTCTACTCACATCCATCAATTTTCTTGGCGTACCATCTGGTTTTGAGGTGTTGTGGGTCAACTTGCCTTTAAAACCAACTACTTCGGCCACTGTTTCAGCCAATTCGCGAATACTAACATCGCTACCCGAGCCTACATTCAAGAATCCTTTTTCGTTGTAATTCAGCATCAAAAACAAACATGCTTCGGCCAAATCATCTACGTGTAAAAACTCTCGTTTTGGCTTTCCAGTTCCCCAAATTTCAACTTCTGAATCACCGTTTTGAACGGCAGTATGAAACTTGCGGATCAATGCTGGAAGCACATGCGAATTTTGCAAATCGTAATTATCGTTTGGCCCGTAAAGATTGGTTGGCATAGCCGAAATAAAATTGCAACCGTATTGATCGCGATAAGCTTCACAAAGCTTTATTCCAGCAATTTTTGCGATGGCATAAGGCTCGTTGGTTTGCTCCAAATATCCTTGAAGCAAATACTCCTCTTTCAGCGGTTGTGGAGCCAATTTTGGATAAATGCAGCTTGAACCTAAGAACAACATCTTTTTCACCTTGTGCACATAACTTGCATGAACCACATTGGTTTCGATCATCAAATTATCGTACAAGAAATCGGCTCGGTAAGTATTGTTTGCCACAATACCGCCAACTTTGGCAGCTGACATAAAAACGTACTCTGGCTTTTCGGTTTCGAAAAATGAGTCAACCGCTTTTTGATCGCGTAAGTCTAGTTCGCTTGATGTTTTTGTAACAATGTTGTTGAAACCTTCCGCTTGTAGTTTGCGCACAATAGCAGAACCAACCATGCCCCGATGTCCAGCAACAAAAATCTTGTTTTGCTTTTCCATTTATTCGTGAGATTGAATCACTTCGTGACCGGCATCCATCAAATATTTATCTCTTTTAAATCGCGCTAAATCAGCCTTCACCATATCATGACAAAGCTCTTCTACGGTACTTGTAGCTTCCCAACCTAAAACCTCTTTGGCTTTTGCTGGGTTTCCGATGAGCAAGTCAACTTCGGTTGGTCTGAAATAAGTAGGATCCACTTCTACCACGCAAACGCCCGTAGCTTTATTGTAGCCTTTTTCATCCACTCCATCGCCTTTCCATTCTAGCTCAACGCCCACTTCTTTGTAAGACATTTCGACAAAAGATCTCACGGTAATGGTCTTACCTGTGGCAAGAACATAATCGTCTGGTGTATCGTGTTGAAGCATGCGCCACATACCTTCTACGTAGTCTTTTGCATGACCCCAATCGCGCTTAGCATCAAGGTTTCCTAAGAACAATTTTTCTTGTAAACCAAGCTTGTATTTAGCCGCTGCACGGGTAATTTTTCGTGTTACAAATGTTTCGCCTCTTAGCGGAGATTCATGATTGAACAAAATACCGTTACAAGCAAAAATGCCATATGCTTCACGATAGTTTTTACAAATCCAATAGCCATAAATTTTTGCGACAGCGTAAGGACTACGAGGGTAAAAAGGGGTGGTTTCTGATTGTGGAACTTCCTGAACCAAACCATAAAGCTCGCTGGTAGATGCTTGGTAAAACTTAGTTTTTTTGGTCAAGCCAAGAATTCTGATCGCTTCTAAAATTCTAAGTGTACCAATACCATCCGCATTAGCGGTATACTCAGGAGTTTCAAAAGAAACCTTCACATGGCTCATGGCCGCAAGATTGTAAATCTCATCTGGCTGTGTTTCTTGAACAATTCTGATCAAGTTGGTACTATCGGTCAAGTCTCCGTAATGAAGTTTAAACTTTAAGTTTTTTTCGTGCCGATCTTGATACAAATGATCTATTCGTTCGGTATTAAACAAGCTACTTCTGCGCTTCACACCGTGCACCATGTATCCTTTTTCTAGCAACAATTCTGCGAGATACGCCCCATCCTGACCCGTAATCCCTGTAATCAAAGCAACTTTAGACATGCCGCGAAGATAATTTTTTGGAAGGCAATGCC
>JANRBI010000055.1:21824-24868 GCA_030727625.1 Salibacteraceae bacterium | reverse complement strand
GCTATGCGAAAAGCTGGAATTTGGAACGCCAACATTACCGATATGGTAGCCGAAGGAACCATTGTGGATTCTGGTGATTACATCGCAACGCTTGACCGAACCGAAATTGCCGACAAGGTTAAAACGCTCTACAACGATCTTGAAAAAGTAGAGAGTCAATATTTATCTCAAAAGCTTGACACATCGCTTACGTTAAGACAAACCCGTGACGAGTTGGTGAACTTGAGATATGCAATGGAAGAAAAGAAATTGATTTCTGACCAAAGCATTTATGAAGCACCAGCCGTTCAGCGCCAAGCAGAAATTGACATGGAAAAAGCCAAGCGCGCATTTGACCAAGCTGTTGAAAATTACAAGCTGAAAGTGGAGCAAGCCGAGGCCAAAACAAATGAAGTTTTTGCCACCTATTCTCAAACAAAAAACAGTTTTGAGTTTGCTCAAAATCTTTTGGGCGAATTCACCATCAACGCACCAAAATCGGGCATGCTAATTTATCACCGAGATTGGGACGGCACCAAAGTGCAAGTAGGTTCGCGTGTTGGTGCTTGGGATCCGGTGGTTGCCACGCTTCCTGATTTAACCAAGATGGTTTCTGTGACTTATGTAAATGAAGTTGATATAAGTAAGGTACACCCTGGTCAAACCGTGAAAATGGGCATAGATGCTTTTCCTGACAAGGAATTTGATGGCGTGATTACAGCAGTTGCAAACGTGGGCGAGCAAATGCCAAACACCGATGCTAAAGTGTTTGAAGTAACGATAGAACTAAACGAAAGCGACTCCATTTTGCGCCCAGCTATGACTACCAGCAATCAGATTTTTGTAGCGAAGTATGACAATGTCAATTACTTGCCTATTGAAGCAGTATATTCTTTCGAAAACATGAAAGCAGTTTACATTGAAGCGGTTGGCGGTTTAAAGCTACAAGAAGTAAATACAGGCGCTAGCAATGACAATTTCATCATCATAGAAGATGGATTAAATCTTGGCGATGAAGTGCTGATTATACCAACGATTGCCGAAAAAGTGACCGATACGCTGCGTTTGGCTCCTGCAACTGCAATTTCAGAAAACAAGTAGGTATGAATCAATTTCATCCACAAGTTTGGCTCTACAACTTGATTGTGGCTTTTGAAGCTGTTAAATCAAACAAAGTTCGATCTACACTAACCGCGCTCGGAATCATTTTCGGAGTAGCTGCCGTAATCAGCATGCTTGCTGTGGGTAATGGTGCAGAAAAAGAAGTGATGGATATGATGAAGTTGGTTGGCTCTAACAACATTGTGATTCAACCTTTTGAAGGCGAAGAACAAGAAGCGGATGGCAACAGTAAACAAAAGCAGAAATACAGTCCTGGCTTGAGTTTGGAAGACATCGAAAACATTCAAAAAACGATTCCAAACATCCAGAATATTTGCCCAGAAATAAAGTATGACCTAGCCATTGTAGCCAATGGGAAACGTATAAAATCTTCGGTAATTGGCGTTAATAGAGCATTTTTTGAAGTTTTCAACCTAGAATTTTCAGAAGGAGATGTTTTTAGCGCAGAACAAGTGCACAGCAACAAAGCCGTTTGCGTAATAGGCAGCAACCTTAAACAGCGACTTTTTCCGGGCATTGACCCAATTAACAAGCAGCTAAAATGTGGCGGTGTATGGTACACGATTGTGGGCGTGCTTACCGGTAAATCTGCAGCCGGAAAAGAATTGGAAGCACTTGGAGTGAGCAGATACGGAAATGAGGTTTTAGTGCCAATCCACACGCTTTTGCTTCGTTACAAAAACAAGCATTTGGTGACAGAGCAAATGATCAACGCCTCGCACAACGAATTTGACAACGAAGGCAATGATGACAAAAATGAGCCTCAAGAAAAAGAAGACCATCACCAACTTTCGAAAATCACCATTCAAGTTGCTGACGCTGAGAAAATTTCACCAACCGTGCAATGGCTAGAACGAAAGCTTTTTCTGCTTCATAATCAGCGCAAAGACTTCGAAATAAAAGTGCCCGAACTTTTGCTAAAGCAACAACAAAACACAAAAAAGATCTTCAATCTAGTGCTGGGTGCCATTGCTGGGATTTCTCTTCTAATTGGTGGAATTGGCATCATGAACATCATGCTTGCCTCGGTACTTGAGCGCATCAGAGAAATCGGTGTGCGAATGGCCATTGGCGCAAAGAAAAAAGACATCAGAATGCAATTCATGTTCGAAGCCTTAATCATCAGTATTGGCGGAGGATTGTTGGGCGTTGCATTAGGCTTTTTAATCGCCTATTCCATCGAAAGCATTTTTGACATTCAAACCATTATTTCACCTTCATCCGTGTTCTTTTCTTTTACCGTATCAGCCTTGGTTGGTGTCGGTTTTGGCTATTTCCCTGCAAAAAATGCCAGTGACAAAGACCCTGTTACCTCTTTAAGATATGAGTAAAAAAACCGCACTATTCTTATCGGTTCTGCTTTTCGCGCTAAGCGGATTTTCTCAAGATCAACTTACGCTCAATCAAGTCATTGAAAAAGCACTGAATCAGAGTATTCAAAGCAAAATCAACCTGCGTCAAGTAAGCATAGGCCAACTCGACTATGATATTTTCAGAACGAGCATGATGCCAAGTTTGAGCATGAACGCTACGGTTCCAAACCTAAACCGATCGCTTGACAGAATTACGCTTCCAAATGGAACCGACAACTTTGTGCAACGAAGCCAAATGTTTTCAACGCTAGGTTTGAGCGTAAATCAACCACTAATTTGGACGGGCGGAAACATCTATTTCAACTCGCAAATGCAGCGGATCGACATTTTTGGCAATAATCCAAGTACTTCTTACTTAGCCAATCCTGTTTCATTCGGTTTTTCACAACCCATTTTTGGTTTTAATAATTTCCGCTGGGCGCGAAAAATCTCTCCGCTTCAATTTAAAATCACTCAAAAACAAACGATTGAAAACAAAGAGGACGTAGCTATTAGAGCGGTTCAACTCTATTACAACTGGCTTTCCGCGGAAGCGCAATTTGAGCTTGCTAAAAATTTCAGAAACCATAA
>JANRBI010000055.1:0-21724 GCA_030727625.1 Salibacteraceae bacterium | reverse complement strand
AATGCAGCTTTAGCAAATCAACAAGATCGACAGCTGGTGGTATTGGATTTAGACGTACCCATTTATCAATTTGGCTACAACCAAAAACAAACGCAGCGCGCCAAAATAAACCAAGAAATAGTGGCCTATGATCTCCAGTTGCAGCAGCAAGCTTTAGAGCAAATGATTTTTGAACGCATCAGTAATTTCACCGTGCTGCAAACGCAAGTGGCCATCGCCAGAAAAGCAGATGAAGTGGCCAACAAAGGCTACTTAGTAACGCGCCAACGTTTTATGATTGGTAAGATCGATTTGCTTGAACTGAACCAAGCTGTTACCCGAAAAACCACTGCGCGCATGGATTACATCAATGCTTTGCGCGACTATTGGACCGCCTATTATGAAATACGAAAGTTGACCCATTTCGATTTTAAGTCAAACACTCCAATCGCAGTAAAATGAGTGAAACTTTATTAGCACTGGAAAATATTGGCAAGACTTACAACACAGGAAGTTTCAGTGTTGAAGTGTTGAAAGGCTTAACCTTCGACATCAAGCAAGGTGAATTTATCGCGCTTATGGGCGCATCTGGTTCGGGTAAATCTACCTTGATGAATATTCTTGGTTGCTTAGATGTGCCAACCGTTGGCACTTATTTGCTCGATGGCAAAAACGTAAGCCATGCCAATGACGAAGAACTTGCAGACATACGAAACGAGAAAATCGGTTTCATTTTTCAAACATTTAACTTGCTAGCAAAATACACCGCGCTTGATAACGTTGCGTTGCCATTGATTTATGCTGGAAAAGACAAAACCGAACGCATCCAACGCGCAACAGCGGTATTAGAAAAAGTAGGACTTGGCGATAGAATGCACCACAAGCCGAATGAATTGTCTGGTGGTCAGCGTCAGCGTGTGGCTATCGCGCGTGCTTTGGTAAACAACCCAGCCATTTTGCTTGCAGACGAACCAACAGGAAACCTAGACAGCACTACTACGCTTGAAATTCTTGATCTTTTTGATGAATTGCATCAAGCAGGAAACACCATTATCATGGTGACACACGAAGAAGAAGTGGGCGAACGTGCCGAGAAAATCATCCGAATGAAGGATGGTAAAATTATTTAAGCTAGCTAAACGAAATGGCTTTGCGATGCTTCACCCATTTTCCAAAAAACACATTGTAAGCTTCGTACACACCTTTATTTGTTTCAGAGTCTACACCTGATAGATAAATCATTTCTTTTTGCTCCAGCGCTTTAAGCGAATTGACAATTGCAGCCGAAGAAGCCAAACGATGTTTTTGGATAAAATCGCGAGAAGTATAGCTGCTGATTTCGTCTTCCAAGCAAATCGCTTCAAAGAGTTGCCATTGATTTACTGGCAGCATTGCTTTGATGCTTGACATTACCGCGTCTTGTTCTTTTATGGTGTCTGTCATTACATCTACTATAAGTTGATGTTCCAACTCTTGTTCATTGAAAGCATCTAGCTTATTACAAATCACTTGCACGTAATAGGTGTGCACTCGGCACCAATCAACAATAAACTGGGCTTGCTCAACGGCAATCTGTTTTTGTTTCTTAGCAAATTGTGCCAAAATAAATTTCACGTAAATATCACGATCTATTTTTTGAAGATTTAGAAAATCTGTACTTGCATAGAATGGTCTTTTCGCATCTGAAAAAATAGGAAACAACAAATGCTTTTGGCTGCCACTAAAAATGAAATTTATGTTTTGACAGCTTTGAACATGAGTTCTCATTATTGCATCCGCATTTTCTGGAAACTCCTCTATTTGTTGAAATTCATCAATGGCTACAAAAACCTTTTTACCAATTGCATCCAATGTCTTTAATATTTCACCCAAATCACTTTCCGTTTTCTGGGAAGATTCATTGGTTAAGCTAACATTTGGCATGCCTGTAAACGGATCGAAACTCACGTTTGGCCTTAGCGTTTTGAAGAACATTGAAATTGTTTCTAAAACGCCTTTGCTCGGAGCGATTGCTTCTGTTACAGCATTCAAAAAAATACTGTTAAAATCAGCCATACTTTTTGCTGAATAAATGTCAACAAAGACGGTAATACAGTCTTTGTCTTCAATCTTCAGTTTATGAAAAACATGTTTAATCAATCCCGTTTTCCCAAACCTACGTGGAGCCAAAATCACAGTGTTTCGGCCATTTTTAAGTGCACTTGATAATTGCGCAGTCTCATTTTCTCGGTCACAGAAAAACGCAGGACCATAATAATTCAGCACTGGGAACAGGTTATCCTTATCATCATTCATGATGACAAAGGTAAATAAATCTTAGTAAGAAAATCTTAGTAAGAAAATTTTAGTAAGGTTTTCTTACATGAAAATATCTACTTAACAATAAACCAATTGTTTAGTAGGCTCTCTTTGTTGTAGCGCATTTCTGCGTCAGTGGTGTGATCGGTCACCATTTTTCCCGCGGCCTTTGCAATAGCATGACCTGCACCAGTGTCCCACTCCATGGTTGGCCCAAAACGTGGATAAATATCTGCCTTGCCTTCGGCAACTAAACAGATTTTCAAACTTGAACCCATCGAAGCAAAATCTACTTCTCCTTTTTCAGCTTTAAGCTGATCTACAAAAGTTTTGGTTTCGTCACTAAAGTGGCTTCGACTTGCAACAACAATGTATGGATGAGCAGGCTTAGCAATAGGAATTGAAATCTTCTTAGCATGTATTTCATCGATTGAAGTAGATGGCACCACATCATTTGCAACCCAAGCTTCTGTGCCAACATTGCCTACAAAAAGCTTCTCCAAAACCGGTGCGTAAATGATTCCATAAACAGGCAAACCATTTTCAATCAAAGCAATGTTTACAGTGAATTCTCCGTTTTTCTTCACAAATTCTTTGGTGCCGTCAAGCGGATCTACCAACCAGAATTCATTCCAGCTTTTGCGCTCAGAAAAATCCATGTGCTTGCCTTCTTCGCTTAAAATAGGCAAGCCTGTTTGTTCTAAAAACGAAACGATTGCAAGGTGGGCGTTCTTATCTGCTTGTGTAAGCGGACTCTCGTCAGACTTGGTTTCTACATCAAAATCTTGTGCATATATTTTCAAGATTTCTTCTCCAGCTTTCAAAGAAGCCTCAATCAGTAGTCGTTCAAATTTCATGGTGCAAGTTTAGAGTTTTACCGCAAAGGCGCAAGATTGCGCAAAGCACACCAAGGTTTTTGCCACGAATGCCACGAATTGCACTAATGATTTCCTGAAGGCTGAAATCTGAAAACTGATGGCTTTTTAGCCACAGATCACACAGATGTTCACAGATCTAATGGGCGGAAAGATGACGCAAAGTGCGCGAAGTCAGAAAATCCTGATGCATTGTCTACTTTTGATTCAATGTCTATTTTCAAAACCATGAATATCAAGTCATTGCGGAGGATCATTTTCGGGATTATTGGCTGCATGTTTTTGTATCTCTTCTGTAATGCACAAATTGAGCGAGATGGTGATACTCGATACAACATCATTGGCATAAAACCAACTATAAAACATATAAATGTTTTCTACCAATCTGCGCTCACACAAAAAGTTTCGGCATTTGTAGAGTTAGGCTACGAATTCAGATATATGAGAGAATACACGAGGTATACTGCCCTCCATTTGGGCATATTACCCACCATGGCTTCGCAAGGACCGTCCATTGAAACGGGGTTTATTTTTCATTTAAAAACGGTTGACTTTCTGCTAAGTAGTCAATACAGATTTAACAGAATTGAGAAAGGAACTGACGTGTATTTTGGAATTTCTGATGGTGGATATGAAGACACATATACACGAGACGACCATAAATTAACCATCAAGGCCAATTGGATTTTAAACCCAGAGGATCGCTTTCAATTCTTTATTGGCTGTGGAGTTAAAGGCGTGAAAACATATGAATGGGACGTTGGCCGAAGAGAATACATACCAAATTATAATTGGATCAGATATTGGGCTTTACCTACTTATCATTTAGGTGTTAGGGTTGCAATTGCAAAAAAGGAAAGTATGAAGTGAATCAAATTTTTTCGATCCTTTTCCTTTTAGTTCTTATGAACGTTGTTGTTTTGATTTCGAACAATAAATAGCCCGTAAAACTATCGTTAAGAACCATTTAAACTCGTGATTGGTCATGATCTAATCAATCTTGACCCCGTTAAACCCAGACGAAATTTTGCTGGTAGTTGGTAAGCCCATCATTCTATCATAAGAGCAGCTTGAACAGTAATAAAAATCTACTGAATCCGCGTAAAAATCCCACCTATAATCTGTGACAGCGAAATCCGCAACACTGTTCGCTTGGTCAACATAAACAACACCATTGTAGAGATTGGAAGTTATAAAACAACCAAATTTAGAATCAACTTTTTCAATGGACATTGTCCCTACAAAGCTCGTGTCCTTGCCTACAAAATCGTTTTGCGACAAAAGAACTCCTTGATATGTGCCGAAAACATTATCAATCTTAGAACAATCACAATTCTGCTTCACAAAGTGACTTTTAAACTTTTTTGAACTAAAAGGAATAGAGTCAACCAAAATTTCTCCTTCACCAATTACTGAATAGTTGAAACTTTCTTTTTCTATTCTTGCTATTTCTTCACCGTTTTTAAACAACTTGACTTTACCTCTTTTGGGTACTTCAATTTTGTATTCAACATCAGCAGTTAGCGAAGAATGAGTAACAATTGATTTTCCATACTCAAAAGAATACGTCCAATAAAAAGTGTCGATTATTTCCTCGGGGTATTTTGAACAAGAAAAAAGCGTCAACAGCAAGAAAAATGCGCTGATTTTGAGCATACTCCCAATGAATGATTTATTCAATTTCTCTATCCCGTTCTAAATATATGATGTTATGCGATAACAAAATATTGAAAGCTCTTCTTTCTGACTTTAAGTTTCCTATAAAAATTCAGATTTAATATCCTCCTCCTCCGCTAGCGCTTTGCTGTACTGGATGCCAAGTTGTTTTTACTTCTTGAAGATCGAGGATTAAGTAAGGATCTTGTTCGTTGACTTTTAAAGTCCAATCAAACAAACGCTTCACATTTTCCACAACAGCATTTCTAGATTTTTCGTCCAATCCTTGGCGAGCAATTACCAAAGCATTCACGTCCATGTGTGAAGCCATGTGTGGAACCAATTCTTTCATGTTTCCGGTAAGGATATTTATCACGCCACCTGGCACATCAGAGTTTTGAATGACTTCTGCAAAACTGATGGCTGAAGTGGCTTTAAATTCAGATGCTAAAACAATCACCGAATTCCCACCACAAATGGCTGGAGCAATAACAGAAACCAACCCCAACAAGGGCGAATCTTCAGGAGCTACTGCTGCCACAACACCCGTTGGTTCATGCACCGAGAAGTTAAAATGCGCTGTGGCCGTAGGATTTACTGAGCTAAACAAAGCGGTGTACTTGTCGCACCAACCGGCATAGTAAACCAAGCGATCGATGCTATGATCTACTTCTTTTTCCGAAGCCTTTTTACTCAAACCTAAAACTTCCATTTCTTCAATGAAAGATGCTCTGCGCGCTTCCAGCATTTCAGCCAAGCGATACAATATTTGGCTTCGGTTATAAGCCGTTTTTCCAGCCCAGGAAGCTTGTGCTTTTCGAGCAGCAACTACTGCATTTCTGAAGTCTTTTCTCGATGACAAACACATGTTTGCGATCAAGTTTCCTGCACCATCATTGATTGGATAATATCTAGCTGATTCTGTTCTTGGAAACTGTCCTCCAATAAATATCTTGTATGTTTTTTGTACGTTCAATCTTGTCATTTTCTTTTTATTTACCACGGAGTTCACTGAGAATTACACAGAGATTACAGAGGTTCATTTTCTAACTTTCCATTGACGAATCGATTTATTCCATTCGCGAGTTTTGTGACATTAAAATTAATTAGTAATCCAACTTTATATTCACCAAGCTTCATATAAGTTAGTATTTGAGCCTTATGCAGATCAGAAACGGCATCAACACTTTTCAATTCTACCACAAGCTTATTTTCCACTAATAAATCAATTCTATATCCACTGTTAATTTCGATATCATCGTAAATCACAGATATAGGAAATTCCATTTCAACACTTAATCCTCTTTTCTGAAGCTCATGAAGCATGCATTCCTGATAAACCTTTTCTAAAAGTCCGGGACCAAGCCTTTTGTGCACCTCAATTGCCGCTCCGATTACCTTGTATGTCAAATCATTCGTTTCCAAATCTCTATATACTCTGTGCCTACTTTGTGATCTCTGTGGCAAAAACTGAACTAGTTAATATTTCAAGTATGCTCCAAGTCCATGAACACCGCCTTCGCGACCAAAGCCGCTTTCTTTATAGCCACCAAACGGACTCGTTGGATCAAATTTGTTATAGGTATTTGCCCACACAACGCCAGCTTTTAAAGCTCCAGTCAACTGGAAAATCTTAGAACCTTTATCGGTCCAAACGCCCGCACTTAAGCCATAGGGTGTATTGTTTGCTTTCTCGATTACTTCATCAATGGTTCTGAACGTTTGAATGGCCAACACAGGACCAAAAATCTCTTCTTGCGCTATGCGATTACTCTGAGCCACATTGGTGAATAGCGTTGGTTTGCACCAATTTCCTTTTGAAGGAATTTCACATTCAGGTTGGTAAATCTCAGCGCCTTCTTCCTTTCCAAGTTTGATGTATTCTTCAATAGTTTGAAGTTGCTCTTTCGAATTGATTGCACCGATATCAGTGTTTTTGTCCATCGGATCGCCAAGAATCAATGAATCCATGCGCTTTTTCAGTTTTGCCAAAACCTCGTCATAGACAGATTCTTGCACAAAAAGCCTTGAACCTGCGCAGCACACATGTCCTTGATTAAAATAAATACCATTTATGATTCCTTCCACAGCGGCATCGATAGGCGCATCTTCAAAAATGATGTTGGCTGCTTTACCGCCCAGCTCAAGTGTCACTTTCTTGTTGCCAGCTAGTGCTGCTTTATAAATTTTCTTCCCTACTTCAGTAGAACCCGTAAAAGCTAATTTTTTAGGTGTTGGATGCGAAGTCATTAAAGCGCCCGTTTCGCCTGCGCCTGTTATGATGTTCACCACGCCATCGGGCAATCCAGCTTCTTTGATTACTTCGGCCAATTTTAGTGCGGTAAGCGGAGTTGTTTCTGCAGGTTTTAATACGACAGTATTTCCGCAAGCCAATGCAGGAGCTATTTTCCAAGCGGCCATCAGCAATGGAAAATTCCAAGGAATAATTTGAGCCGCAACTCCTATAGATTCAATTTTCTTGTTTGGAAAAGCATATTCTAATTTATCTGCCCAGCCGGCATAGTAAAAGAAATGTGCAGCGGCCAACGGCACGTCAATATCACGTGATTCTCTGATTGGTTTACCACCATCCAAGGTTTCGATTACAGCAAATTCTCGGCTCTTTTCTTGAATCATTCTCGCAATGCGATAAATGTATTTTCCTCGCTCAGCACCCGAAAGTTTGCTCCATGATTTATAGGCCGTTGCGGCCGCCTCAAACGCTGCATCAACATCTTTGGCGTTAGCTTCAGCCACTTTTGCTAAGACTTCGCCATTTGCAGGATTTATGGTTTCGAAATACTTTTTTGAAGCAGGCTTTTGCCATTTACCACCAATAAATAAATCATATTGTTTCTCAAGTTTTATGTGCGAAGCGCTTTCAGGCGCTGGGCTTAAATTCCAATTTTGCTTTGACATAAATTCTATTCTTTAATCTAGGTTTTGCCTGATTATTAATCCTTTGAAAAATACTGGCCTGCTTGATACATTCCTGATTCTTGCTTTGCCAGCTGCATCAAAATATCATTTGCTAAGCGGCTTGCGCCAAATCTGAACCATTCGTTAGTGAGCCATTCTTCGCCCAGCACTTCCTTTACCATGAGTAAATAATGCAAAGCCGATTTAGCGTCAGAAATTCCACCTGCAGGTTTCATCCCAACACGAATTCCGGTTTTTTGGAAGTGATCCCAAATGGCTTGCAACATGACCAACGTAACTGGCATGGTAGCCGCTTGGCCTATTTTGCCCGTGCTGGTTTTTATAAAATCGGGATTCGCCTGAAGTGCAAGATCACTCGCTTTGCGCACTTCGTCTACCGAACCAAGTTCGCCCGTTTCTAAAATAACTTTTAGACGAACATTGCTCGCATGGCAAATCTCTTTTACCGCAATTATTTCATCCAGCACATAGTTGTATTCGCCTTGCAAAAATTTGCCGCGAGAAATAACCATATCTATTTCGTCAGCACCTTCGCCAATGGCGTAATGCGTTTCGTCCAATTTTGCTTGCAAATTTGTTTGACCACTCGGAAAATAAGTTGCTACTGCCGCCACTTTTACATTGCTTCCTCTCAAAGCCTTCTTAGCTGTTTTTACCAAAGTAGGATATACACAAACAGCTGCAACCGTTGGCAAACCAAGCATCGAGTCATGGGGATGCATGGCTTTGTAGCACATTTGACTCACTTTATTAGGAGTATCAGCACCTTCAAGTGTGGTTAAGTCGATCATATTCAGCGCCATTTTCAAACCCTGAATTTTCGTCTGATCTTTTATGCTTCGGCTTTTTATGCGAGCTATTCTATCATCAACACCCATTTGATCAACGGGTGTCCATTTAAAATTCTGCAACAAGTTATTTGCACTCATAGCCAACAAAACTAAGGGATTTACTTCCTATTACGATTATTGAAAATCGACCAGAACAGCAATAAAAAACACATTCTCTATAGACTTAATAGGAAATTAACTTTAGAGCGCTTAGGCTGAGCTTCATATTTCTACATTTGCACCACTTTTATGAAAAACGAGGGTAATAATGTTTACAGTGTTTTTGACGAAATCATTTCTCGAGAAGAGAAAGAATCGTTTCTAACCCAAAAAGCACGCGTGGTGTGGATGACTGGACTGAGTGGTTCAGGGAAAACCACATTAGCTAGGTACTTAGAACGTAAGTTGCAAGACAATGGCTTTTTCACAAAATTGCTTGATGGTGACAATGTGCGATCTGGTCTAAATAAAGGCCTAAGTTTTAGCGAAAGCGACAGAAACGAAAACATCAGAAGAATTGCAGAAGTTTCTAAGCTTTTTTTAGATGGTGGAGTCATTTGCATCAACTGCTTTGTAAGCCCAACGGCTGAAATAAGACAATTGGCAAAGGACATTATAGGCGAAGCAGATTTTTTAGAAGTGTATGTAAACACACCTCTTGAAGAATGCGAGAAGCGCGATGTAAAAGGCCTTTACGCAAAAGCCAGAAAAGGCGAAATCAAAGATTTCACCGGAATTAGCGCCCCATTTGAAGCTCCAGAAAACCCAACTATTGAAGTTTTAACTGCCGGCAAAACAATAGAAGAAGCCGGTGACGATTTTTATAATAAATTGATTCCATTCATAACGAAGGAAAAACAATGAAGTACAATTTAACGCACTTAAGAGAACTTGAGTCAGAGGCTACGTATGTAATCCGTGAGGTTGCTGCCCAATTCGAAAATCCAGCTTTACTTTTTTCAGGAGGTAAAGATTCCATTGTATGTTATCACATTGCCAAGAAGGCATTTTGGCCAGGGAAAGTTCCTTTTCCTTTGGTGCATGTAGATACAGGACATAACTTTCCAGAAACCATTGCATTTAGAGACCAATTGGTGGCAAAAGATGGCGCTGAATTGATCGTTGGATCGGTACAAGCGGATATTGATGCTGGCAAACTGACAGAAGAGAAAGGATTCAACGCTAGCAGAAACGGTCTACAA
Organism: Salibacteraceae bacterium; assembly: GCA_030727625.1. GTDB lineage: Bacteria > Bacteroidota > Bacteroidia > Flavobacteriales_G > Salibacteraceae > SHAN690. The sequence goes on along the minus strand of JANRBI010000055.1, from coordinate 11,944 downwards.
ACCTTCACTTTGTTAGAAACCATCGAAAAAAACAAGTTTGATGCTTGTATGGGTGGTGCTAGAAGAGACGAAGAAAAAGCAAGAGCAAAAGAGCGCTTCTTTTCGCACAGAGACGAATTTGGACAATGGGATCCGAAAAACCAGCGACCAGAACTTTGGAACATTTTTAATGGAATGAAAAATATGGGCGAAAACTTCCGTGTTTTCCCAATTAGTAACTGGACCGAAATGGATGTTTGGCAATACATTTTACATGAAAACATTGATTTGCCAAGTATCTATTTTTCACACGAACGTGATATTTTCATGCGTGATGGCGTGATCTACGCTGATGGACCATTCATGAATAAAAGACCGGAAGAAAAAGTTGAAAAACGCATAGTTAGGTTCAGAACTATTGGTGATATGAGCTGCACTGGTGCAGTTGAGTCGCCTGCTGATAGCTTAGAAACAATCATTGAAGAAGTAGCGGCTACAAGAACCACTGAGCGCGGCACACGTGCTGATGACAAACGCTCTGAAGCCGCAATGGAAGACCGAAAAAAGCAAGGGTATTTTTAGATTTAGATAATAGACCTTAGACTTTAGACAATAGACTTTAAGACCTTAGATTCTAAGCATTAGATTTTAGATAAAAGACATTTAACATGAGCGAGAATACAACCGCAGGTTATTTAGATATGGAATTGCTTCGATTCACTACCGCAGGTAGCGTAGATGATGGCAAAAGCACCTTGATTGGACGTTTACTTTACGATAGCAAAGCCATCTTTCAAGATCAAATGGAAGCGGTAGAAAAAGCAAGTAAGCGCATTGGTGGCGATGGCGAAGTAAACCTTGCTTTACTTACGGATGGTTTGCGTTCTGAACGTGAGCAAGGAATTACGATTGACGTGGCTTACCGCTATTTTGCGACACCGAAACGTAAGTTTATCATTGCTGATACTCCTGGCCATATTCAATATACCAGAAACATGGTTACTGGAGCTAGTACAGCTAACTTGGCAATAATTCTTGTAGACGCACGCCATGGATTGGTTGAGCAAACTGCTCGTCACAGCTTTATAGCTTCGCTGCTTGGGATAAAGCATGTAGTGTACTGCATCAATAAAATGGACTTGGTAGATTTTTCTCAAGACACCTTTGAAAAAATCAAATCGCAGCTAGAGGACTTTACTTCAAAGCTTGAGATTAGCGATATACGCTACATTCCGATAAGCGCATTGAAAGGTGATAATGTGGTAGATCGTTCTAAAAACATGAGCTGGTATGAAGGTTCTACCCTACTCTACACCTTAGAAACGGTGCACATCGCAAGCGATCAAAACCATGTTGACTGCCGTTTTCCGGTGCAAACGGTAATTAGACCGCAAACTACCGAGTTTCACGATTATCGCGGGTATGCTGGTAGAGTTGCTGGTGGTGTTTTCAAAAAAGGTGATGAAGTAACTATTCTTCCTTCTGGCTTTACTTCCAAAATTGCGAAGATTGACAGCTTTGATGGCGAAATTGAACAAGCTTTTTCACCAATGTCATGTACGTTGCTATTAGAAGACAACATTGATATTAGCCGTGGCGATATGATTGTAAGAACCAACAATCAGCCAACGGTATCACAAGACCATGAAATGATGATTTGCTGGATGAGCCAGCGCGCAATACAACTCAACGGAAAGTATGCCATTAAGCATACTACACGTGACGCCAGATGTATTGTAAAAGACATAAAATACAAGGTTGATATAAACTCTTTGCATCGCTTAGAAGATGACAAAGACATAAAGATGAACGACATAGCCCGCATTACGATTAGAACTACTGTACCATTGTTTACAGACAGGTATCAGCGTAATCGCAACACGGGCAGTGTTATCTTGATCGATGAAAACACGAACGAAACCGTTGGTGCTGGCATGATCTTATAAGCTCTGGCAGGAGCTTATCTTAATTTAAAATGAACGGGCAAGTTGTAGTAAACTCTTACTGGCTTGCCCCTTTGTTTTCCTGGCTTCCAGGTAGGCATTGCCCTCACAGCCTTTATTGCTTCAGCAGAAAATGCGTCATTTGGTGTACGATCAATTTTAATCGATTCTTGCTCCACATTTCCATCTACGCCCACCACAAACTCTAAGTAAACAATACCCGACAGACCAAGGTCTTTCATAATGCCAGGATATCTAACGTTTTTACTTAAAAATTTAAGTAGCGCTTCATCACCACCGGGAAATTCAGGTCTTTCTTCTACTATTCTAAATGGAAGATTTGGCTCTACCACTGGATCATTTTTAGTTTGAAAATAGACTGGATCATCCGTATCAAAACTAAACTCCGGCAACTCATCGCTTAGATCAATTGGCTCGGCTGTGATCTTAGTTGGATCAATAGCTGCAATCAACACCTTGGCTTGTTGAACAACTGGCTTTGGTGGATCTGGCAAGTCGGGCCGAGTAATTGGCATATCATCAATATCGATGAAATCTACTATCTCGGCCTGACCGAGGGAACTGTGTTGACCCAAGTATGGCTTACCATACTCAAGGAAACATAACGAGGTTGCAAAGGCAACGCTAAGACCCAACAGCATTCTCACTGAAACGATCTCTTTTTTGTTATTTGTTTTCATAATTAAATTGTTTGGCACGAGTAATCCAAACAATTGGCCATAAACTGTTAACACGATAGCTATCGAGAATACGGTAGGCAAAAAATAGTGAAGTGTAAAATTTGGCCATAAAAAAAGCCGAACAACTTTCATTATTCGGCTTTCAATATTTTATTTTCTGCTTACTTGAGTGTAAACCTGAAAGGCAATTTGTAATAAACTCTAACTGCTTTTCCTCTTTGCTTACCTGGACTCCACTTAGGCATGCTCTTTACAACTCTGATAGCTTCTTGATCCAAAGCTGGGTGCACACCTCTTAAAATCTCAACCATATCTGGGTTGATGGATCCATCTTCCATTACTACGAACTGCACATATACGATACCTTGTATACCAGCATCTTTTGCAATAGCAGGGAACTTTGTATTTTTACCTAAGAACTCAAACAACGCCTTCTCACCACCCGGAAATTCCGGATTTTCTTCCACTATGGTGAAGATTTGTGGTGCTTCAACTACCTCTTCAGGTATATCAACGAATTCGATTACATCATCTTCGTTGTCTTCAGTATCCTCAATCTCAAGCTCATCTTCTATTTCTTGATCATCTTCTACGATCTCAATGATAGTGGTTTGGGGTGGCGGTGGTGGCGGTGGCGGTGGCGTTTGTTGTGTAATCGGAATCATTTCTTCTTCTTCCAATTCCTGACTAAACTCGCCAAGCGTACCAACCTCTTCTTCAGGCTTGCTCCACTCGAACGCAACTAACACTACTCCTAGGGAGAGCATAAGCCCCACTAAAAAGTAAAATGATTTTTTCTTTTCCAGATTTGCTTCTGGACTCTTTTTAATTTCCATAATAACTAAATGGATTTAGGCAGCTAAAATAATTAGATTGAACTGTAATGGAACTCTTATTTGTGAAATTTAATACTGAGTTAGTAAAAGGTTTTACACATAAGATTCGCGGCCATATATAGCAAGAAATAGGCCATAACCTACCAAACAACCAAAACCGTTAAAAATCGCATCAAACAAATCTATACTCCGACCTATAAACACCGCACCTTGAAGCACTTCTGTCACCAATCCATATAGCATTGAGATAATTAGAACTTTAGATAACGTCTTTATTCTTAGGTAAGGAAAGGTTCTTTGTTTTATAAAACCGACACTTAACAGAAAAAACAAAACAGCAAACAAAAAAGTGTGAATCACTTTATCAGCATTGGTAATGTATGATTTTTGAAATTGCTCGCCCGGAAGGCCGCAGAGTATCAAAATGAATATAGCCCAAGAAATGCCGAGAAAGTTATGCCTCAAAAACATGTTCTTAAGCTCCTATTTCAGCTTTATAAGCTTCTGCATCCAATAATCCATCTACTTGAGATGCATCAGAAAGCTTTACTTTAATCATCCAACCTTCACCGTAAGGATCAGTATTTACTAGTTCAGGTTGGTCAGTCAATTTTTCATTAAAGGCAATAACTTCACCTGCAATAGGCATAAAAAGATCTGAAACCGTTTTAACTGCTTCTACTGTGCCAAACACTTCTTCTTGATCTAATGCTTCGCCTTCTGTTTCAATTTCAACATACACGATATCACCCAATTCGCTTTGAGCATAGTCTGTAACACCTACTATTGCTATATCGCCTTCTACACGCACCCATTCGTGATCTTTTGTGTATTTCAATTCTGATGGAATGTTCATTTCAATCTCTTTTTTTATGATTATTTGTTCTGATTTTAGTCTTATGCTTTGCACTTAAATTCGCGCAAAGCAAACAAAATACTTTGGCAAATATATAGGTTGAGTTAAGGAATATTTGTCTCGTTGAAAATTAACCAGCCAAGCTAAATCTGAGGCTGAAACCTGCGTTGACATTTGAGGTTGGGAAGGAGTTTGAAATTTTTGGAGTGTTTGAAACCCAATCATAAAAAAGTCTAAGCGTCAGCGCTTTTGTCAGTAAATAATCACCTGTTACCTTCAGCGAATAGACAAGTTGCCCTGCGGTGGCTGTTCTTTCATTTTCGACAATTTTCACAATTTGTGTTTCAGAATTTCGCACACTAAAGTCGGCCCGCAGTGTAAAATCGCTTTTCAATGTTTGACCTTGCAGCGTAAACGGAAGTTTCAATTGTTTCACCGTGTAGCCAGAACCTAGTACAAACTCTAAATTTTTGATCTCTGTAATTTGACCATTTGTTGTACTAAGTGTCAAGTTTCTATCCTTTCTCACTTCTATTCTTGTAAGCAGGCTGTTTTTCCAAGTCATGTCAATATTAATCAAAGGCGAAAACTGTTCTTGTATACTAACTTGACCTATTACATATTCAGGACTAATTCTTGAACTTAGGTTAAATGTATCTTCTTGTGCAATCGATTTCTGATAACCGCCCACGGTGTAAGTGGAACGATAGGCATGATTAATACTTAGCGTTCTAAAATACTTTTGAAAGAAAGGAATCTTGTTAAGTCCTGTATAATTAATTCTCCAGTTGGGTATTGGAATTGATTTGAGTGGGTTCAAACCAACTTTATTTGCAGACTTACCTGTGTATGCTGCTATAAACGAAGGAATCAACACATCTTGTTGCGAGCCATCATAACCTTCAATATATCCTTCATCGTCATAAGCGGTGCTTCCAATCTCATTACCGAGGCGTTGAGATACCACTTTTCTATTTTCTCTGAATGCTTGGTATAAATCTTCAGAATTCGCAAAAGCGGTGCCTAAACTAAAAATAGATGAACTGAAATTTCCTGTTTCTAAAAGGGTGTTTTTACTTCCGTAGATATTAGAGATTGAATCATAATTCCAAAATTCACTGTAGTTTCTGGCATCTGACAGATTTGCTGTAAGATCGATTCTGAAATCTTTGAGCGGCTGTACACTTGCTCGCAGGTTGATTTGCTCACTATAAGTCTGCAAAAATGGATTCTTAACAGCGCCTGAAGTAATAAACCAGTTTTTACTGCTTGCATAATCTGCAAAGTGAGTTTCAGCACCGTTTACATTAAAACGTTGTTGACCAAAAACAAACCCAAGCATCTCTTCATTGAGTTGTTCACTCAAACCTAGTACGGATGTTTCTCTTTGATAACCAGGCAGCGTAGTTGCACGATTTAAACTATAAGTTCCTGAAACGTTTTTCACCGCCATCAAGGTTCTTAATACCGCGTCAAGAGCCTTACGGTCTTTTTCTTCCTTTTTCTTTTTATCGTCCTTGTCATCTGCCGCTGCTTCTACACCAGGTCTGCCTTTAGCCGAAATCGCCTTTTTCTTTGAAGTTTTGGATGGACCTTTATTTACTTTTTTCAAATACGGCACCTTGTTATAAAGCGAGAGCATGTTGAGCGTTGCATTTAATTGCAACTGCTGGCCATTAGAAACTGTGTTTCCAAGTGTGTCTTTTACTCCATCTTCTAACAGCGGGCCTCGTTGCCAATCATAGGTAGCGGTATATCTTGTAGTAACATTCGTCCAGTCTAATATTGGGATTTTACTCAATGGTAAAGCATACGAAACAGCCGTGTTGTGATTGTAGTTGGTAGTCATTCCCAATCGTTTCAAACTGCTCATGATAGAATCTTTATGAGCTTGGTAGCTTTCAATTAAAACACCATTAGGATCTTCATAATATCCACCTGAACCTTTGCCATCTGGCCCTCCCGTTTTATTGATGGACTCTCCTTCAAATTCACGGATAAGCGCTCTGTTATTTGCAGAAAAATCAATCTTCAATGCTTTTGTTAAATCATAAGACAAATTGTAAACTCGATTCCATTGGAATGATTTATCGACAAACGGAGGCAAAGGCAAAGTAGCCTCTGAAAGATTTCTTATTTGCCGCTCATTGTACTTTCTATCCAAATCTGTTCTCACCGCAAATGTTTTTGGCATGAGCGTAAAATTGAAATCACGGATTAAACTAAAATACTTCGACTTTTTCAAAAACTTGACATTTTTAAGTGGCTCAATACTTTTAGGAGAAGTTGAGAAGCTGTAAGCTAGGCCGCCACGGTAAGACTTTTGTCTGTTAAATTGGGTATTGTAATCAGAATAAGTGATTTCGTTGTAGGCGTAGGTACCTGAGAAATTTGATATATCGTAGAACTGAGCCTTTCCGTCTCCCGTTTTTTCTTTACGTACATTGGTGAAATTGATGCTCTTCCGCTCGGTAATGGTGTTCGAAATATCTTTCAAGCTGTCACGTTCTTCTGGTGTTCTATTATTCAAATAGATATCCATAGGAGTATCTGGCTGCGCTGGCGCAAATTGCGGTTTACTAGTATTTTTAGAATAACCAACATACATTGGCAACTTTAATCCAACTTCTTCTGGCACAAATTTGTCTAGCTGAACTTGCGCTGAAGCATCTACAGCACTTAAGGTTTCGCGCTGGCGTTCACTTACTTTAGATTCAAGCGCTCCCCAACCTGGAGTAGAAATAGAACCACTTGCCGTAACACTTGCAAAATCGGCTAGTTGAGCTGAAACTCTTCCTATGGCGGCTTCACCACCTGTTTGGTCAAAATGTGTCAATCGAAGTTCGTTGGCCCAAACCTCAACGCATTTCGGCATACCATCATCACGAGAATCTCCTATTACTTGTGTTGGATTTCGAACTCCGATCATGACCACGCGCACGTCTGCCAAGTTTGGATTTCCTACTACCACAATTTTTCGACCTGCTTCAGCTGAAGTCACGTAACGTTGATTTAGCTGCACATCACTATCACCGCCTAGTTGCTCGTTTCTTTCTCGCTTAGCACGAAATAAATCTTCAAAATCAATGACAATATTATTGTCTAATGGCCACACTGTTTGCTGGTCAGCACTTGCATTATTACTATAAAAACCACTGGGTGTAATACTCATTGGCGCTTCATATTCATAGTAGTTTTCTGTAAAGTCAGTTCCTACTCGAATGAAAAATCTTAAGTCATCATCATCAACAGGGTTGCAGCCTTCCATACTTTCGGCATGCACAAACATTTGCAACTTTTTGAAAGAACGCATATCCAAACTCACATTTCTAAAAGCCGCTTGGGCTTTGCCATCTTCTAAACCCTGAATTTGTAATGCTAGAGATTGCTCATTTTGACGAGCCAAGTTTGGTGAGCCCGCTTGAATCTCGCGCTGAAGCTGCGGAGGCAAGACATAATTTACAGGAGTTTTCGAGGCATTTTCTTCAATATTAACGGCTCCAATATTGAACTGAATATTTGGATCATCTCCTGTAACCTCGCCCGGTTGATCAAGATCACCTGTGTATCTTCTCCACTCACCACGCACCAACTCTAATCGAGCAAAGCGCAGGAAAATAGGATCTTCAAAACCTTTCACGAACATTCGCATAAAACGAATAGATCTGAAGTCTGTAACCGTTCCAACTCGTTTTTCAAATTCTCTAATCGGAATTTTAAATTGATACCATCTAGCTCCACCCTCAGTTGTTGGTTCTAAAATATTGTTGATGTAGTTTCTACCAACTGTTGCCAATTGTTGTTCATTAATATCAATTTTATACTGGTAGTAATTCTCAACATTATCCAGTGTATTATCCCGATTTATGTCTTCAGCATCTGGAATAGTTGAAGCCGAAGTTGGATAACCTGCCTTGTTTAAGCTTGCACTTTGTTCGGCTGAAGGACTATTGCCTTCTAAACCATTATACTTTTTATAGCGTTCGAGGATGTTTAGATTAAGCGAATCGTATCGATCATCTCTGTAAAAATTGTAATTATCGTGAGATGGATCAGCGATAAATTCTGCCAGAGCAGGATTACCTGAGTAACGATTACTCACTCCTTCAACATATTCTTTGAAAAACGCTCTCTCATTCGCATCACTCAACCCTTCTAAACCTACATCCTGAAACTGGCGTGTTTCCGGATCGTTATCAAAAGCATTTACAATCTGTTGCCCTGTTGGCAATCGCCCCCAAATACTATAGCTACTGCTGTCTGTAGGATCATAAACCGCATCTTGGGCATTATTTGGAAATCCATTCTCAAAACTCTTAACCTCATCTTTCAATACATCTTCTGAAATATTTCCGATGTTGAAATATAGAGCCCCACTGTTTTCTTCCGTTGGAAATCCTGGTGTACCACTTTCTGCATACGGATCCATCATCCAAAACTGGATAAACTCGATGTTGGCTGCATCAAAGTCTGTTTGGTCAATTCTGCGCTGAATTCCTCCCCAACGTGATTGCGGATTTTCAAGCCTAATAGAATCTCTAGCCAAACCAGCAGTAACGCCCGGCACTGCATCTAAATCATAGTTGTAAGGACCTGGTTCTTCTGGATAAAAAGACAGGTCAAACATGCTAACTTGAAATTGATTAAGTGCTGTGCCGGTAGAAAAATTCTTATTTGGAAATACTTCTGTTTCCTGAACTAATCTCTGAAAGTGGTTTTCTTGTATATCAGGGTTTCCGCGAACATTGTCTGGAGTTGTATTATCGTCTCTAAAAAATAGCGGATCGATAATATACCAAGCAAACCTTGCTCTGTTTTTATTGAAAGCTAATGTATTTGAATAAGTTGAACTTGCTCCTTCAGGAAACAAATCTGGCTGACCTTGAGGTGTACTAGCGATACTCCACATGGTAAATGATCGTAAATCAATAGTGCTTTGGCTACCTTCAAAATCATCTATGTAAGAGTTACCATCTTTACCCACAGCACGTGCATGGCCAGGAAATAATTTGGCTGCTTCGCCACTAAGAGTAAAACTTGATTTTGCTTTGGTATCGATAAGCGGAATTCTATCTACAAGTGTGGTTAAAAACTGCGATTCTTGTGAATAATTTCCGTCTACACCTATCACTGTGTTATTGATCGGCTCATCGCCAAAATTCACCTTTTGCGTAAGCGGACGCTCTGAAAGATTCATGAACGTACCACCAAAATTCAGATTGTCACTGATTTTATAGTCAAATCTTGAAGCAAAAAGTGCTTTGCGATTAATACCAAATGCCGAGTTACTTTCGAGCGAAACCTTAATGGGCGTTCCTGATTCTAACAAGCCTTGATTGATGATATTTACTACACCAATGGTATAGTTTACATTGTAGTCCTGACCTTCAACCAGTGTTTGTCCACCAGCAGTAACTGTAACCGAACCTTCTGGAACATTAAAAGCATTCAACCTAATTTCTGAACTATTAGAACTTTCATATTTCCCTTTTAAACTGAAGCGATTGATATTGGGAAAATTATATTGAGCATTTGCCTGTGTGTTGCTATACAGCGAGTCGAAAGCATATTTGGCAACATACTCTTCATTACCGTTGGTAATCCGTCTTATTTCTCCAATCAAATAATCTCCAAAAGGCTCTAAAACAGGAAAAAAGATTCGACCATTAGATGGATTTACAGTGATTTGAGGTGAAGCCAAGAAATCGAAAACTCCATCTGGTACGGCAGCACTATTGTTGTTTATTCTATCCAGTGCAACCACCTGAAGCAATGGTCGGTCGTTAAATCCTTTTTCAGGGATTGGCAAGTAGTTGATATCAATTCCTTTCTCCTTATCTAAATACCAAACACCCAATTCAAAATTGCTGGCTTGCAGCTGGTAAGCGCCAATCGCGTAGACGTTTTTCATCTGCAAATCCCAAAGAGGAAAACGCGTGTTCAGCTCGGTGCTTTTCAGCATTTTTAAAATCAAGGCATCTGTACCCGTGTTCTCGTTAGAAAACTCGCCCACTTTATAGCTTTGTCCATTGTAAGTGTATTCAAAAGCTACTGCAAGCACTTGGTTTGGCTGCAGCTCTTGCACCATAGACAAATAACCCAACTGTGTATTGAAGGTGTAATCTCTTCCTTGCTCCAGTTTTCTTGCAAGCTCCACTTTTTGATAATCAAACCTGCTCTTTAGATTAAAAGAAGGACCTTCAAGTTCTTGTGAAGCTCTTGAAAAAGCTCTAATAGTATTATTGTTATAGATCTTATTATAAACTTGGTTGGCACCATTACTAGCTGCGCCACCAGCAAGCGCTCCAGCGAAAGCGCCATTATATACGCGGCTTGGCTCACCTAAATCTTGAAAGGCAATTACGTTTCGGGTTTGCTCAGTAGTAAAATTGGTGTTGGTAACCCAAACTTCTACACGAGTAATATTTAAACCGGTACTAATAATGGGCGGATTTTTAAGTCCTGGCTCATACTTATCTCTAAAGAAATGCGATAAGAAGTAATGCTTATTTGCCTCGTAATCATCTGCGCCAAGTTCAAACTCCACTTGCTGCGCACCACCAGCAGTATTTACTTCTCTGCGCTCGCTTTTTTGTTGTGTATAAACTGAGGTGACTGTTAATCTACCAAATTTCAATTCACTCTTTACTCCGAAAAGCGCTTGGCTACCAGTAATCAAAGAGCTTTGAAGCGGAAGTGAAACATTCCCTAACTCGATTTTCTGAATGATTTCATCCTCGTAACCCGTGTATTCTAACTTCATCTGATTTTCAAAATCAAATGTTGCTTGAGTATTGTAATTGGTTTGAATTTTCAGCTTGTCACCAATATTTCCGATTACGTTTACCTGAATGTTTTCTCTAAAGTCAAAAACAGTAATTCTACGTTGATTTACAGGTATGGCTGGGTTTTCTGTCTTAGAACTATTAACTCCGAAAATTAATTCGGCAGATCCGTTTGGTCTAATCTCGATCGTGTTACCGCCAAAAATGCGATCAAATCCTTCGCTCTCCACATTAAGCGATGGTCTAAACGAACTTGAAGAAGAAGCCGAACTTCCGTCTTCGCTTTCATAGTCAGCTTCGTTTCTCAGTTGTTGCCAGTACTCCTTTTTAGCCTTTTCTTTTTGGTATTGTTGATATTCATAAAAGCTCATAAAGCTTGGCGGACGATAATTCATATCGCCTAGCTTTTGACTGTAATTGTACTGGCCAGTTGCTGGATCGTAATCAAACTGTGTATTGAGATTGGTTGGAGGTTTACCGTAAAGCGATCGATCGTCTTCTTGAAGCGCATCGTACGAATCTTTGAAAGGAAACTTCAGCGCATTGCTATCTCCTCCTCCAGCAGCATTTTCATCCTGTGAATAAAGCAGAAAAGGCATCAATAATGACGCCCCAATAACAAGCAATATGCGATGTATTCTGTAAATCAAAAACTGGAGTTAGACTAGAGTTGCTTTAATGCTTTTTTTATCAATTCTTCTACCGTAGCTGGAGCCTCGTCTTTAACCACAGCATTCAGCACTTTCACTGATTTTGCGCGATCAAACCCTAAAGCCACAAGTGCAGATAACGCCTCTTGTCTCATACTATTGCCCGATGGTTGTGAAATTTCATCAAAATGTTC
>JANRBI010000054.1 GCA_030727625.1 Salibacteraceae bacterium | reverse complement strand
AACACCATACATGAAATCAGAAGAGACCGTTTTTAAGCAGACAAAAGCAAATGAATCCATAGCGGTAAAAATTGCCATCGCCAAGGGCGATGGAATTGGGCCAGAAATTATGGATGCAACCTTAAAAATCCTAGAAGCTGCGGGTGCCAAAATCGATCCGCAATATATTGAAGTAGGAGAGAGCGTTTACCTCAACGGGAATAGCTCGGGCATTACACAAGATGCTTGGAACAAGATTGACGCGAGCAAAGTAATCCTTAAAGCACCGATAACCACGCCACAAGGCAAAGGCTACAAAAGCTTGAATGTAACCCTGAGAAAGTCGCTTGGTTTGTTTGCCAATGTGCGCCCAGTTAGCTCGCTTTCGCCTTATGTGCCGAGTCACTTTCCAAACATGGATGTGGTGATTGTGCGTGAAAACGAAGAAGATCTTTATGCTGGAATTGAGCACCAACAAACGCAAGATGTGGTGCAGTGCTTAAAATTGATTACCAGACCTGGCTGCGAGAAAATTGTGCGTTATGCTTTTGAATATGCAAGAGCGTATGGTAGAAAAAAAGTGACGTGTATGCTAAAAGACAACATCATGAAACTGACCGATGGCTTGTTTCATCAGGTGTTTGATGAAATAGCAGCAGAATATCCAGATATCAAAAATGAAACGCAAATCATTGATATTGGCGCAGCTCGATTGGCAGCTAAACCTGAAATATATGATGTGATAGTAACATCAAACCTTTACGGAGATATTATCTCAGATATTGCAGCCGAAATTGCAGGTTCAGTTGGAATGGCAGGCTCTGCAAACATTGGTTCAAACGTTGCAATGTTCGAAGCAATACACGGCTCTGCACCAGACATAGCTGGTCAAAAAATTGCGAATCCTTCGGGTTTATTGAATGCTGCAGTTCTTATGCTGGCTCATATTGGTCAAACCCAAGTGGCAGACAAGATCAAAAATGCTTGGTACGCCACTATAGAAGATGGTTATCATACAGCCGATATTTATAACGAGGCTTTCAGTAAGAAAAAAGTAAACACAGACGAATTTGCTAAAGAGGTAATTGCCCGATTAGGCTCAGTTGCCACTAAGTTGCCGATTAGCAACCTTTCATCAGGAGCTGGTTCTATTAGTATTCCGGCTTATAACCGTAAAACGCAGAACCAGCAACTTGTTGGTGCTGATGTTTTTATTCAGTGGCCAGGCAGCGATCCTGAAATCATTGGCAAAAACTTGATGAGTGTTGATGCGCTAAGTATAAAACTTAAAATGATCACCAACCGAGGTGTAAAGGTTTTTCCAGAAGGTTTGAAAGAAACGTATTGCACTGACCATTGGAGATGTAGATTCATAGCCAAAGACGCTGGTGGTAGCTCAGGAGCGCCTATTTATAGCCCAATCAGTTATGAGCAAGTGATCGATCTTCTATCGAAACTGAACAATGCAGGTTTTGAAGTAATAAAAACAGAAAATCTTTATGAATTTGATGGCAGAAGAGGCTTCTCTCTTGGCCAAGGTGAATAGAAACTTCGGCAGGCGTAGAAGCCTGTGAAATAGATTAGTTAGGTTGACAAAGCCCCTCGATAAGCATGTTCTTGCTTGAGGGGCTCTTGTCTTTTTCTTCAACCAATTGATCGGGTTTAATCTATCAAAATATTATACTTCAGCATACTTCTTGAAATTGTTCAAAATAGCCTGCCAGCCATTTTGCTGAAG
>JANRBI010000053.1 GCA_030727625.1 Salibacteraceae bacterium | reverse complement strand
TTAGTTTTTCATTTACATCTTTCATAATGATCAAGTGAAACCTTATCATTGTTTTCTATTGAAATGATGCAACGGATTCACCTTATTTCAGGACCAAGAAACATCAGCACAGCCATGATGTATTCTTTTGCTCAACGGCCCAATTGCTTGGTGGTTGATGAGCCATTTTATGCTGCTTACTTGGCAGAAACGGGCATTCTTCATCCTGGCAGAGAAGAAGTGCTGCAATCACAAAATAATGAACGCGAAGGTGTTTTGAAGTCTGTTTTTCTTGAAAATGGAACAACTGAAGAGTTGTTTATCAAGAACATGGCTCACCACATTTTGCCAACTGATTGGCAGCATTTTATATACCTCAAAAACTTCTTTTTGATCCGTGATCCAAAGCGCATTATTGCTTCTTATGCCAAGGTAATTGGCGATTTTGGTTTAGATGATTTGGGGTTGAAACAACAGTTTGAAATAGCCGAATTCCTTCAGAAAAAAGGACAGAAAGTAATCGTGGCCGATACAGGCGAATTGATAAAGAATCCGGCAACATACATTGCTTCTTTGTGCGAAGCGTTGGAGATCGAATTTTATCCTTCCATGCTCGAGTGGCAAGCCGGTCCGCGGCCTGAAGACGGCATTTGGGCTAAACATTGGTACGCCAATGTGCATCAATCTACAGGCCTAAAACCTAAGCTCGAAACGGCCATCGAGCTTGACTCGAAATACACAGAGTTGCTTGAAGAAGCACAAGTATATTATTTGAAACTAAAAGCATTTGAAATAAAGCATTAAGCCATGTTACAGAAATACGATCCTAGAAACGAGCACATTAAAGTTTATGTAAACGGAGAAATCGTTCACCGAAACGAAGCCAAGGTTTCGGTTTTTGACTCGGTGGTGCAAGGCGGAGACGCTGTTTGGGAGGGTTTACGACTTTATAAACAAGGAGTTTTGCATTTATCTGCTCATTTAAACCGCTTGCGCGAAAGTGCTCACGCTATGGCGTTTACGCAAATTCCAACCAATGAAGAAGTGCGATCTGCCATCAAACAAACGCTTGACGCGAATGGCATGACCGATGAAACACATTTGCGCTTGACGCTAACACGTGGCGAAAAAGTGACTTCGGGCATGGACCCGCGCTTAAATCAAAAAGGAACATGCTTGATTGTGCTTGCCGAGTGGAAGCCTTTGGTGTATGATAACGAGTCTGGAATTAAGGTAATTACGTCTGCCATCAGACGCAACGGACCTCAATTTGTTGATTCAAAAATTCATCATAATAATTTGATCAACAACATTTTGGCAAAGATTCAAGCAAATCATGCAGGAGCAGATGCGGCCATTATGTTAGATGATCGTGGCTTTGTTTCAGAGCTGAACGATACCAATGTATTTATCATAAAAGACCACATTTTGTATACGCCTTTTGCAGATGCTTGCTTACCAGGAATTAGCCGAGGCATGGTGATGGATGTGGCGGTAAAAAACAGTTTTTCTATGCACGAAAAGAACCTTTCGTTGGTCGATTTCTACAATGCAGATTTTGCCTTTGCCACAGGAACCATGGGCCAACTCACGCCAATCGTTGAGGCCGATGGCCGACAAATCGGCAACCAAGAAGGTCGAGATTATTTCAGTAGAGTAGTGAAGGCTTACGAGGCTGTAATCCCTTATGCCTGCGAAAAACTTTAAGACTTTCGGTTGATATAAAAGCTATTTGCTTGGCTAATGCTGGTCACTACCAAATCATTGATGCACAAGTGTGGCGGTAGCGTAGTGGCGTAGTATACCAAACTCGCAATGTCTTCTGCTGCCATGGGTTTGTAACCATTGTACACATTCTTGGCCTTTTCTTTATCACCATGAAAACGCACTTCACTAAACTCGGTTTCGGCTGCTCCAGGAGCAATTTGCGTCACTTTAATTCCAGTTCCGAGCAAGTCGATACGCATGCCTTTTGTGATAGCATCCACTGCATGCTTTGATGCGCAGTAAACGTTTCCGCGCTCGTACACTTCTTTGCCAGCAGTTGATCCAATGTTTATAATGTGACCCGATTTACGCTCAATCATACCAGGAATCAGTGTTCGGCTTACATACAACAAGCCTTTTACGTTGGTGTCAATCATGCGCTCCCAATCATCAATATCTGCTTTTTGAATGTGCGAAAAACCACTTGCCAAACCAGCATTGTTTACCAAAACATCAATGGCACTGAACGCTTCAGGAATGTTATTTAAAGCCGACTCAACTTCGCTTCGGTTTCTGACATCGAAACAAAGGCTTAACACAGAAATATTATGATCGTTTTCAAGCGTTGCTTTCAGCTTTTCGAGGCGTTTGGCTCTGCGACCAGTGATGATGATATTATATCCATTTTGGGCAAAAAGTTTGGCAGTTGCTTCGCCAAAACCTGCGGTTGCTCCAGTGATAAGCACAATCTTGTTCATCCGTCAAATCTATGATTTGAAAAACGAAACGAATTGAAATTTGGAAGAATTTTAAAACTAAAGTTGGTAAAGACTTTCGTCAGAAGAAAGCGCCAATCGGTTCATGTTTTTATGAAACTCGTTGATGATTTTGTTATGAAAAAAAGGATAAATGACTTTATCTCTGAATTTTGAATCGCTTTTTATTTTGGTGATGTGCGTTACCTTAGTGAAGCCTTCTTCTGTTGCTTTGAGCAAAATGCTCTGTTTTCCGCGAGCCACGCCTGTTTCAATGTAGCTCAATTCCATCCGTGCCTTTTCGCGCGACATCTCGGTTATTTCAAATGCTGTTGCCATTTTATAAAGGCCTTTTAGCAATTTTAGATTCACAAAAAGAAGGTTTCCGGGCTGCAATGCAGGAATGCTGTCTTCGGCATATAGCACTCGATCTCGATTACGATCATACATCAATCCAAGGTCGCTTCTGCTGCTTTTCCAGCTAATGGAAGGGCTAGTTCTAGCGTATGTTTCCCAGACTTTTTCTAGCTGTTCCATCACCAAAAATTCACGTTTGTAGGTTACAAAATCGTTGGTGTCGGTAGTCACTTTCCAGCTTACTTCAAACTCTTGAAATAGCTTGATTTTCAACGCTTCTTGTTCCTGTAAATAATTCACCAAATGCTTTGCATGAATGCGCTCTGTTTCCAAATCACTAATAGCTAATTGGCTGTGAGCCTGTAAGCTACATAATAGTGTAAAGCAGCAAATTGATTGCGCGAAAAAGGAGTTTAAGAATCGGTTCATCTAGTTAAGCGGGTGCAAAGATGGTTTTTCCGTGGAAATGTCGTTTTGAAACTCAGGTCAATCCTATTTCATGGATTCTTCTAATTCAGAGCACATTTTCTCTGCAATTTCTTTCACCGATTTTATAGCATGAATATGCTCAATGCTCGGGCCTGCAACCCAAACGGTTTTGTAAGTGGCTTTGAATGCTGCATTTTCAATGGCTTTTGTGCCTCTCAAGAATATGAACATCTTGATGTATTTCTTAAGGCTTTTGTTTTTGTGCATCAACTTTTCTAACCACGAAGCTTTCGTACCGATGCTTTGTACATATGGTGTATTGATTACAGTTAGTGCACTTCCGCTCATTTTGGTTGTTTTCACAATGTCTTTGGCATTGTAATCTACCATTGCTTGCTTGTAATCTTGCGAAACTCCAGCTTCGTTACTAGCTATAAAAACGGTTCCAACAGAAACTCCAGCCGCTCCTAAGTCTATGGCTTGCTTAATGTCTTTACCAAAAGCAACGCCACCGGCAGAGATTACTGGAATGGTGAGTGCTTTTGAAAGTTCTGGCACTAAATCTTCGAGTGGAGTATGGCCTGCATGTCCTCCGGCAATTGAATTCACTGCAATCACCGCATCAGCACCAAGTTCTTGCACTTTTAGCGCGTATTTCAAGTCGATCACATCACAGATAACCTTTATTCCTTGGGGTTTACATTGTCTGATGCACTCTTCTGGACTTCCCAATGAGGTAATAATGTAGTCTACTTTCTTTTCCACGCAAGTGGTCAATTGAGACTTGTATTTTGGATTTGATTTATTGACAATTAGGTTTACCCCAAATGGCTGTTTGGTGTGTGCTCGAATATCATCTATTGCTGCTCTAAACTCAGCGTCTGTTCTGTAATTCAAAGCAGGAAATGCAGCTGTAATTCCTGCATCAAGCGCAGCTTTGATCATGGCTGTGTTGCTCACTAAGAACATCGGTGCCATAATAATTGGATAGTCTACAGGAATGATGTCGGTAAGCTTCGTTTTAACCATGCGTTCAATAAATTCAATGCATGCATAGTTATAAAATTCTTAGTCAATTTTCGCAGCATTTATGCGAGGCATAATTTATTGATTCGGATGATCTATTCGATAGCACTTGGCTGGATGCTCATCGCAAATCACATCTTTCCAGTACTTCATTCCAATTTTTTCAAGCACTTTTTGCGATGCAATATTGTCATGTATCACACGACCAATCACATATTCTAAATGCTTTTCATTGAAAGCAAAATGCAGACAAGCAAGAGAAGCTTCTGTTGCGAAACCTTGGTTCCAAAACCGTTTATGAAATCTAAAGCCTAAATCTACTTCACCATTGTCATGAAGTTTTAGTCCACACCAACCCAAAAAAGTGTCGTTTTCTCGCAAACGAACTGCCCATCTGCCCATGCCATTCTTTTTATAATCAGCGTAATTGATCAAGAACTCACGCGCAGTATCAGTGCTTTCAAACGGTGGATCGCCCGTAAATTTTGTGACTTCAGGATCATTGTTCAACTCAAAAGCATCATCAGCTTCTTCTGCAGTCATCTCATGCAAATAGAGTCGTTCAGTATTAAGAATGATGGTTCGTGGTAGCATGTCGCAAAACTATAAATCCCACTGTGGTTGAATTTATACCGAATTCGAATTCCTAAAATTTAGAACCAATTAATTGTCTTAATGTTAGGGTTTGAAAATAGCCAGCATGAAAACAGCATTAATTACCGGAGCAACCAACGGAATAGGTTTAGAAACAGCAAAAGCATTACTAGAAAAAGACTTTTCCGTTTACATGATTGCCCGTAATAAGTCAAAAGCCGAGAAGGTGTGTAAAGATTTAATGACCGAGACCGGCAATAAGAACTGTCATTTTTATATCGCAGATTTAGCGTCACTAGAATCAGTTAAAGCAATTGCCAAAATCATAAACAGTGATCTTCAAAAGATAGATGTGCTTATCAATAACGCGGGTGGCATTTTTCAAGAAAGAGAAGAAAGTAAAGATGGCATTGAAATGCATTTTGCCATGAATCACTTGGCTCATTTTCTTTTAACCAATGAGCTTGAAATGCTTTTGAAAGCGAGTGATGCCAGAATTGTAAGTCTTAGTTCTGAAGCGCACCGAATGGCGAACTTAAACTTGGATAATATTCAAGAAAAGGAATCTTACAATGCTATGAGAATTTATGGCAATGCCAAGTTGTGCAATATTTTGTTTACCAAAGGTTTGGTTAAGCGTTGGGGTAAAGATGGCGTTACTGCGTATTGCTTGCACCCAGGTGTGGTGCGTACAGGTTTTGCAATGAATGCAGATGGTGGTGCATGGAAATTGATCTTTAAGCTGGCGCAACCGTTTATGAATAGTGCTTCAAAAGGAGCAGAAACCAGTGCTTACTGCGCAACTGAAGAAGGCATTGAACTCTATTCTGGCAAATACTTTAAAAGCTGCAAGGTTACAAAGCCTTCTGCAGCAGCAGAAAACGAAGCATTGGCTGATCGCTTGTGGCAAATCAGTCAGCAATTGATCAGTGAAAAGTTGACTTAGTTATTCAAGCGCATCTAGCGCCTTGAGCACGTGTTTTTCAAAAGCTACTTGAGAGTCATATTTTTTAAGCAAGGTGCCTTTTGCATCAAATACAAAAGTCACACGACCCGGAAGAATTCCGAAAACGCTACTTGAAACATTAAAGATTTTTCGCACTTCACTTTTTCTATCACAAAGCAATGTGAAAGGCAAACGGTGCTTTTCCTTGAAATTTCTGTGATCGTCTGGTGTATCACCACTAATTCCAATCACTTCGGTATCCAAGTCTTTAAAGTCATTAAAATGATCTCTGAAACTACAGGCTTCTTTGGTACATCCTAAAGATTCATCCTTTGGATAAAAGAAAATAACACATGGTTTTCCTAAAAGTGATACGGAATGGAAATCGTTCCAATCTTGATCTGGTAGGGTGAATAGTGGTAAACTATCGCCAACTTGCATTTTGGGTGCTTTAAATTCTAAGTATGTAAGATATTATCTCAAAAATCCAATCAACATTACCGCACATCCGCTTGAACCAGCTATTGGGTCAAGTTCAGCTTCAATAATTACATCCATCGTGCTTTCTAATTTGAAATCCCAATAAGGTGCGTTATGATATTCTGTATTTCTGAAGATTAGATTACGTTCTTTATCGTACACTCTAAATTGAAGGTTACCATCTTGAGTTCCGCTACAAGCGGCAAAACGATAAGTAGAACCACCATAGAGTGTAGCATTGAATTCAGCTACTTGGTTTTCGAGTAGCAAAGCACGATAGTGCTGACCATCTGATAGGTAATTGCCTGTAATGTGGTCTTGACAAATATCTGCTGTGATATCGCATTGTGCAATTGCAAATTGAGCAACCAGCACTGTAAATAAGCTTAGGAGTAACTTTTTCATAAACTGGTAGTTTCGATGATTGACTTTCTGATTCCAGCCACTTTATTAGAAATTTCGTTTAGTACCTCATCGCTTACTTCTACAGTACTTGTGCTTTTTATTATTGTAAGTTTTTCGCTCGACTTGGTCTCAGGCTCAACGAATTGGTAGCTGTAGCCAACTTTATCAAATGTGTTTTTCAAATCATTCAATTGCTCAACATAAACTTTCAATGCACCAGTGCTATTTTGCTGCGATAGTAAGCCGATTAGATTGTTTAAACCGTTTTTCTGCTCGCCAACACGTGTTTTGAGTTTATCGTTTCCAGTTGCTTTAGCCAATGTGGTGGTAAAGTGCAAACTTTCTACCCAGCCACCATACAGAATCAGTGAACTCACATCTTCTGCTTCGTTTTCTTTTAAATATTCATCACTCAAGCGATTCAACTCAGAAATAAAGATCAAAAGAGAGTCTTTGTTTTCCATGTTTCCTTCAAATCGCTTCATTAAATCAACATAAAGGCTTGAAGAAACACCTAAGGCAGTTCCTAGTTTTTTGCAAACTCCAAGGAGCTGAAATGCACTTTGACTTTGATTGTGAATCAATGCATAGCCAAGATCGGCACCGTAAACTCCAAGATTCATTGCTTGAGAGTATTTGGTAGCATACTTAGTAGCATCTACATCTTTGTTGAGTAATCCTTCATTGTACTGTTTGTCTACTTTTTCAAGTAAAAAGGCAGTCTCCAGGGGCGAGGGAAGGTTAAATAGTTTATCACCAACTTTTACAAGACCTGTTTGATGAGGGTCAACGGTCTTAGTTTGTGATTGTGTTTCAGGGTTATCGTTGCCATTTGAAGTACCGTCACCACATGAGCTAACTCCCATGGTAAGGCCTATTCCAGCAGCAAGAAACAAAATCTTTTTCACGTTCATTTATTAAGGGGAATTGCGTTCGAATATATTGGTTTTTTTAAGAAAGAAACGCAGGCCAAAAATGGAAAAAACTGCGCTAACGAAGTACAAAATTGTTGCATTAAAGTTTTGAAGGATTAAACTACCGATTCCAAACAATAAACTCACCACCATCACCACCATAAAAAACCAACTCATAGCTTGGTGTTTTAGACTGGAATTCAGTGCTTTTTGATCTTGTTGCATGTTTGGCCATATTCCTTGAGGTTTTACTCTTTGAATGAACATACGCAAATGTGCTTCACTTGGACTTGCTGTAACAAAAGTGGTTATAATCCAAATTACAGTAGTGAAACCAACTGTAAAAAAGAAAGGTCCGCTTTGGTTTACGAAGCTTGCGCCCATGGCATCGTTTAAATAGAAATAACAAAAGGCATAAGCAATTAAAGGAGCTATGGTAGCCGAAATTTCACTCCAAGCATTGATTCTATACCAATACCAGCGCAGAATCAAAACCAATCCTAATCCAGCTCCACAATTCATTAAAAACTCCCAAACACCAGAAATACTGGTAACAAAGGGCGTAACAATGGCGCCAACAATCATCACAATGATTGAAGTAATTCGGCTCCACATTACCAATTTTGCTTCATCAAAGTTTTCATTTAAGGGTTTGATTAAGTCGTTTACTAAATAACTTGCTCCCCAATTCACTTGCGTGGAAATGGTACTTAAATAAGCTGCAATAAAGGCAACGAGCAATAATCCTCTGAGTCCGTTTGGTAAGAAATCCTTCATCGCAAACACAAATCCCATTCTTGGATTATAGTGATAATTGATCACTTGCAATTCGCGTTCGCTGCCAAACTGCGCGTTCTGATCCATGAATGCTGTGCTGGTGCTTACGCCATTTGCTTGCGCTGCGATTAAAGCATCTTTTAATTCAGGATGAGAATCGGTGCCAGAATAAAGCATGATAGCACACAAGCCAACAATGATCCATGGCCATGGGCGCACGCAATAATGCCCAACTTGAAATAAGAGCGTTGCCCAAACGGCATCCTTTTCACTTCGCGTGCTCATCATACGCTGTGCTATGTAGCCACCGCCACCCGGTTCAGCGCCTGGATACCAGCTGCTCCACCATTGCACACCAACAAATGCCAAAAAGGCTCCGATGGTCAATCCAAAACCTTGAAGTAAATCATTACCACTTGGTTGGCTTATACTTGGCACAAATGCTAAAGCGCCATCAGGCAAATGATTTTT
>JANRBI010000052.1 GCA_030727625.1 Salibacteraceae bacterium | reverse complement strand
GTTTCAATAGCCTTTCGCTTGGCCAAAAAAGACTCAGAACAGAAACTGCAGCTATAGCCGCTTGCATTGCAAGTAACATCCTGTAGGAATACGTCATTTTACTTATTTATTTCAGGTTATGCTGACGATACATTCGAACAAAAATTCGAATATGTCACGTTTTGCACTTTCTCTGACTTTGCTAAGCTTTGGTCTTTTACTCCACTCCTGCAACAAGTATGAGGGATACTTAGAAGATCCTGATCACAAGTTTGCACGCAGAATGAACGGAACCTACGATATAGAAATGATTGTTTATTCTTCTGGACAAAGTGTGGATGGCGGTCAAAACTACTATTACAACCACGATACAGTTTATCCTGAAGGCTTCATAAAAATGGATCGCCAAGAAGAGGCTGATAGTGAATTTACGTTCAACATAAATGGCGATGAGCAAATTGTGACTGGCACAATGACTTATAACGGAGAAAAGTCGAAAGTAACTTTCACCAATGGCGAAAGCATTAGAGCATTTAGCGGATGGCGGTATTTACCCATATTTTTTGATGACTTTAAAGAAGGCAAAAGCTGCATCATGCGCACAGGAATGGGTTCTTGGGATAGTTCGGAGTCAACCACAGTGCGCATCCATTTGAAAAACTAGATCATTTCTTTTCGTTAGCTCTATGTGATAAGCGCTTTTCTAATCAGCATTCATTTTCTGAATAGGAAACTTACATTTGAGCTTCATGAAAAAACTACTTCTTATTGTAGCCTTTGCATTGCCAATGCTAGGTTTTTCGCAATACACCTATCAAATAGCCCTGTTGAAATACAATGGTGGTGGCGACTGGTATGCCAATCTCGAAACCTCATTGCCAAATTTGATTGAGTATGCTAACAAAAACTTAGGAACTAATATTGATCCGGAGCAAGCTATCGTAAACGCTAGTGACAAAGCAATTTTCAACTATCCGTTGATTCACATGACGGGCCACGGAAACGTTATTTTTTCTGATCAAGAAGTTCAAAATCTCCGCAAATACATGACTTCGGGAGGTTTTTTGCACATTGATGACAACTACGGGATGGATGAATTCATCAGAGTTCAATTAAAGCGCATTTTTCCAGAAACGGACTTAGTTGAATTACCAGCTTCGCATCCTATTTTCCATCAAAAATTTGATTTTAAAGAAGGATTACCAAAAGTGCATGAGCATGATAACGCTCGTCCACAAGCTTTTGGAATTTACCAAGATGGCAGACTCGTTTGCCTGTATACCTACGAAAGTGATTTGGGCGATGGCTGGGAAGATCAGCGCATTCATAATGACCCAACCGAACTTAGAAACAAAGCATTACAAATGGGTTGCAACATCTTGCAATTTATCTTTTTGAATGATGAGCGAAACAGCGAAGGATAAAATTGCCCAAATAAGAGAGCGGCTCTACATCATCATTTTTGAAGCAGACACGCGTGCAGGCAAAAACTTTGACATAGCACTGCTTTGGGCTATTTTGTTGAGCACGCTCATCGTAATGCTAGAAAGCGTAAAAGAGCTTAGAGATGCCTACACCATTTGGTTTGACGCAAGCGAGATATTCTTTACGATAATCTTTTCGGCAGAATTCATCTTAAGAATTTGGACCGCCAGAAAAGCAACAGGTTATTTAACCAGTTTTTATGGAATTGTTGACTTTTTATCAGTGCTACCAACGTATTTAGAACTTGTCATCACTT
>JANRBI010000051.1:20868-40492 GCA_030727625.1 Salibacteraceae bacterium | reverse complement strand
TGCTGGCACGCACAAGCTTCTATTGAACTTGATTCCAGAAAATAGCAGAACCAAAGCCGCTATAGTCTCGGTAAACATGCGTTCGTTTGGACTTGACTGGCAGTATTCTGAACTGGAAACGCCTCAAAACAAGCGCAACGTAATGTACAACAATCGACCTGCGTTGCTCAACCGATTTTTGGTAAGCCTGAACGCTTATGACAATAAATCGGCCAGTGAACGCGAGCAAGAGAAGCTACACGAATGGGAAATAACACCACTGCCATTTGAAGCCCCAAGAAGCAATGTGAAGCAATGGTGTGCGGTAGAAAAATGGGGAGATTGGCGCCAACCAAAACGCCAGCTAGCCGATCAGTTTATCAAGCAATATGCTTTTGTTTTAAATGACAAAAATCCACGTATCAAAGACTTTGAAGACATAGCCGCCCTTTGTAAAGAGCGCGATTGGAAACTCGTTTTTCACATTTTGCCTGAAAACATAGAGCGCACCGTTGAGTTGGTTGACCACGATCTGGCCTACTTGATGCAACAAAACGCGGCTTGGTTTACCACCAAATTTCAAAAAGAAGGAATCACAGTGGTAAACAACATTTCGTTGCTGCCCGATTCATGCTTTACCGATCGTGATTTCCCTACAGAACACTACAATGATTTGGGCAGAATGGCGATTGGTAAAGAAATTGCGAAAGCGATTTAAACTGAAAAATTATGACCTTAGAACAAGCACAAGCGGCAGTTGACGAATGGATAAAAACCGTTGGAGTTCGATACTTTAACGAACTCACCAACATGGCCATGCTTACCGAAGAAGTAGGCGAAGTAGCGCGCATTATTGCCCGCAGATATGGTGAGCAAAGCGAAAAGGAAAGCGATAAAAACAAAGACCTTGGCGATGAAATGGCCGATGTGCTTTTCGTTTTGATATGTCTTGCAAACCAAACAGGCGTTGACCTGACCAAAGCGCTGGAGAAGAATCTGGAGAAGAAAACCATTCGTGATGCTGATCGGCATAAAGGAAATGAGAAGTTGAAATAAGGTTGAGTGCCATTCTCAACTTTTCCTAAGGTTGAAACTTTAGAAAAGTTACAACCACAAAAAAAGCCCTGAGTGGTTGAATCCTCAGGGCTTAATCATAGTAGTGATCGAGAAAATTATTCTGCTACAGCTACAAACTTTGCAGTTTCAGCGTCAGCTTCCGTAGTTGAAACTTTTTGTACAGTTTCAATTTTTTCTTCGATTGTGGTTTCTGTCATTACTTCCACTTTGTCTAATGCAATAGATGGAGCAATAACTAATGCTACTACAGACATCAATTTGAGCAAAATGTTCAGTGAAGGACCAGAAGTATCTTTAAATGGATCTCCAACTGTGTCTCCAACAACGGTTGCTTTGTGTGGCTCAGAGCCTTTGTAATACATCTGACCATTGATTTCAACGCCTTCTTCAAACATCTTTTTAGCGTTGTCCCAAGCTCCACCTGCGTTTGACTGGAAGATGGCCATCAATACACCAGATGAAGTAACGCCAGCAAGCAAACCACCCAACATTTCTGGGCCACCAATGAATCCAAAACCTACTGGCACAACTACGGCCAGCAAACCTGGAAGCACCATTTCTTTGATAGATGCTTTGGTAGAAATCTCAACACACTTGTCGTATTCTGCAACACCATCGGCTGCATCAAAGGTAGCTTGATCTTCTTTGCTCCATTCGCTTTGATCTTTACCTTCATTGCGCTTCATTACTTCTAATGCTGCTTTCAACGCAGGGATTTCTTTGAACTGACGTCTTACTTCTTCGATCATCGCCATTGCAGCACGACCAACAGCATTCATGCTCATTGCTGAGAATACGAATGGAAGCATTGCACCGATTAACAAACCAGCCATTACTTTAGGAACAGCAACGTCAATCGCGATAACATTAGCTTGTTGCATAAATGCAGCAAAAAGTGCTAAAGCTGTAAGTGCAGCTGAACCAATTGCGAATCCTTTACCGATAGCTGCAGTAGTGTTTCCAACGGCATCTAACTTATCGGTGCGCTTGCGCACTTCTTTTGGAAGGTCAGCCATTTCGGCAATACCACCAGCGTTGTCAGAAATAGGTCCGTAAGCGTCAACAGCCAACTGAATACCCGTGTTTGCCAACATACCTACTGCAGCGATTGCAATACCGTAAAGGCCAGCAAAATAGTGTGCAACAAGAATAGCGGCAGCAATTAAGATTACTGGAATAGCAGTACTCATCATACCTACACCTAAACCAGCAATAATATTAGTAGCAGAACCTGTTAATGATTGACGAACGATAGAACGCACTGGAGGTGTTCCGGTTCCTGTATAATATTCAGTGATTTTACCGATTCCAAGACCAGCAATAAGTCCAGCAAGCGTGGCGAAGAACACTCCGTTTGCAGAATAGTCTGTTCCTTCAAAACTCCAAGTTGCAGGAAGGAAATAAGTAATGATGAAATAAGAAATAACCACCATTACACCAGCAGAACCAAATTCACCAATGTTTAATGCGGTGTGTGGATTACCGCCATCTTTTACTCTCACAAAGAAGGTTCCGAATATTGAAACCAAAATACCTACCGCTGCAAGCGCTAGAGGAAGCATTACTGCACCCAAGCCCAACCATGAGTTTGTTGGATCTAATTTCATGAAACCAGGAACGAAAACCGCACCTAATACCATTGTACCTATAATAGAACCAACATAAGATTCGAACAAGTCGGCACCCATACCAGCCACATCGCCTACGTTGTCACCAACGTTATCAGCAATGGTTGCAGGATTCAATGGGTGATCTTCTGGAATACCAGCTTCTACTTTACCTACAAGGTCGGCTCCAACATCGGCAGCTTTGGTATAAATACCACCCCCAACACGAGCAAATAATGCAATGGATGATGCACCAAGAGAGAAACCAGCAAGTACATTAAGTACCGTTGCTACTTGATTTTCATCTCCAAGACCAAACATGTTGGCATAAAGAATGAAAAGAAGGCTTAAGCCTAAAACTCCCAAACCTACAACGCCCATACCCATTACAGAACCACCACCAAAAGCTACTTCTAGTGCTTTGCCTAATGAGGTGCGAGCTGCATTGGTTGTGCGCACGTTTGCTTTGGTTGCAACACGCATTCCTAAATATCCAGCAAGCGCTGAACAAACCGCTCCCATAATAAATGATAAAGCTACCAATGGGCTAGAATTAGCTTCATTAGCTCCTTTAAATGCTAACAATGCTGCCACTGCTATCACAAATATGGAAAGCACCTTGTATTCTGCCTTCAAAAACGCCATGGCACCAACGGCAATGTTGTGCGCGATCTTGGCCATCTTCTCGTTTCCGACTTCTTGCTTGTTTACCCAAGCACTTTTCCAAGCTACGTAAAGTAGCGCTACTACACCAAATGCGGGGATCGCATAAATTAAGTTATTCATTTACAACTGATTTAGAAATAGTTAAAAGGTTTGTTAGTATCGTTTTTTTTAAAGCGACCAAAGATAACAGCATTCACAAATAAACAAAGGCCCCGAAAAGCTTAACAATTAAGCAATACAAGCACTTTTCAAACCTCTGAAATACAAATAATTAATTCTGAAATCGAGTTATTACCTTACTTAAAATACCGTGAACAACTCGAAAATGAGTACAGTATTTACTTCGATAAAACAGCGTTTTTAGTCGGTGGTTTCAATCTGATGAAATGAACGTTTTTAGCATTTAACTTCATTTAAGAATTCTACCCCACAACACTCAAAATAAAAGGCTCCGAAGCTCGTTTTTGTGAATAGGTTAGTAGGTTTAGTTTAGCGAAAAGGCCCGTTTCCAAATATCTCGGAAACGGGCCTTTTCATTTGCCTTTGTGTTATAAAGTGTAGCCTTACACTAAGTAAAGTGACTCTTTTACGCGCTGTATTACTAGTTCAACAGTAGGTACTGCAGTTTCTAATAAGTTTAGTGCAAATGGGAATGGTGTATCAGACTGCATTACTCTAGATACTGGTGCATCTAAATAATCAAATGCATCTTTCTGTATGCGATAAGCAATTTCAGAAGCAATAGATGCATAAGGCCAGCTTTCTTCCACTACCACACATCTGTTTGTTTTCTTAACCGACTCAATTACTGTTTTTGTATCAAATGGTCTGATGGTTCTCAAATCGATTACCTCGCAGTGAATGCCATCTTTTGCCATTTCTTCAGCAGCAGCAATAGCCACTTTGGTGATTTTACCAAATGTCACAATGGTGCAAGCATCACCTTTCATAGCAATACGCGCTTTTCCGATTGGAATTAAATATTCCCCATCTGGAACTTCGCCTTTATCACCGTACATTTTTTCACTTTCCAAGAAAACAACTGGATCGTTGTCACGGATAGCGCTTTTCAAAAGTCCTTTTGCATCAGCAGGATTTGATGGAGTTAGTACCTTCAAACCTGGAACGTGCGCATAAAATGCTTCGAAACTTTGTGAGTGCGTTGCTGCTAATTGACCTGCAGTACCGTTACCACCTCTAAAAACGATTGGCACATTGTATTGCCCACCGCTCATTTGCAACATTTTTGCCGCACTGTTGATGATTTGATCTGCCGCAAGAATCGCAAAGTTCCAAGTCATGAACTCAACAATTGGTCTTAAACCATTCATTGCAGCTCCTACTCCGATACCTGCAAAGCCAAGCTCAGCAATGGGTGTGTCAATGATACGTTTTGGACCAAATTCTTCCAACATACCTTGACTTACTTTATATGCACCGTTGTATTCGGCAACTTCTTCGCCCATGAGAAAAACTCTTTCGTCTCTTCTCATTTCTTCGTTCATCGCTTCGCGAAGGGCTTCTCTGAATTGTAATGTTCGCATTTCTTTCTTTATAAAGAGGTGGCAAAAATAATAGCCTTATTGAGTTTAGCTAACAACAAAACATTATTCGTTCTTTTTGTTCGGTTTGAAACCAAAATATTAAGTGTACTTTTTACACTAAGTCTATTGATTTTACTATGCATCGAACAATTTCTATTCTCAATCATTTAGATTGTAAAAACTACTTTTGCACCTCTCAATTATTGAAATAGACTAAGTCAATATATATTATGAATATTCTGGTTTGTATTAGTAAAGCTCCAGACACCACGAGTAAGATCACGTTTACAGATGGAAACACCAAATTCAATGAAGATGGTGTTCAATTTATTGTGAATCCTTATGACGAGTGGTATGCTTTGGTTCGTGGTTTAGAATTGAAAGAAACGTTAGGTGGAAAATTGACCATCATCTCAGTAGGTGGCGCTGATTATGAGCCTATCTTAAGAAAAGCATTGGCTATTGGCGCTGACGAAGCGGTAAGAATAGATGCAAATCCAACAGACAGCAATCAAGTTGCAGCTGAATTGGCCAATTATGCAAAAGCAAACAATTTTGATTTGGTTTTGCTTGGTAAAGAAACCATCAACTACAACGGAAGTCAAGTGGGCGGTATGATGGCAGCAATGATGGATGTAGCTTATGTGTCTAATGCAAGTAAACTTGATGTTGCTGGAACTACAGCTTCTATCGAGCGTGAAAAACAAGGTGGAACTGAAGTGCTTGAAGCGCAATTGCCTTGCGTAATCAGTGCTGCAAAAGGCATGGCCGAGCAACGCATACCAAATATGCGCGGTATTATGGCAGCTCGTTCAAAACCATTGAATGTAATTGCAGCTTCAGGTGCAGCAGCACTTACTGAAACTGTTTCATACACGTTGCCAGATGCAAAAGGCGCAGTGAAATTGATTGATCCTGAAAATGTAGCCGAATTGGTAAACCTTCTTCACAACGAAGCAAAAGTTATATAAGATGAACGTATTAGTATTTGCAGATAGTTTTAACGGAAGTGCTGTGAAAGCGGCTCATGAAGCAGCAAGTTACGGTGCTAAAATTGCTAACGGTGGTAATACGAGCATCGTTACCTATGGTGAAATCTCTGAGTCAAGCATGAATGAGCTTGCTTCATATGGCATCACCAACATTTTACACGCTAACGGAATCAACGATATGGATCCAGCCCGTTTGGCAAAGCTTGTAGAAGCTGCCGCCAACGAAACTGGAGCTGAAGTGGTGATTTTCTCTCATGACTACACTGGCAAAAGTGTTGCACCAATGCTGGCTGCAAGAATGAAAGCTGGTTTGGTAACTGGAGTAATTGATTACCCAAGCACAGATGGTTCATTTACCGTTAAGAAAGCGGTATTCTCTGGAAAAGCACTCGCTGAAGTAAAATTCAATACAGAGAAGAAAGTGATCAGTTTACTTCCAAATTCTGTTGGAAAAACAAAAACTGAAGCAAGCGCAAACGTTACTGTTTTCAATCCAGATTTGGGTACAAGCAGTGTTACTATAAAAGAATTCAAAGCAAAAGGTGGCGAAGGCATCTTATTGACAGAAGCTGAATTGGTTGTTTCTGCTGGTCGCGGATTGAAAGGTCCTGAAAACTGGGGAATGATAGAAGAGCTGGCGAAAGAACTTGGTGCAGGAACTGCTTGTTCTAGACCAGTTTCTGACATCGGTTGGAGACCTCACCATGAGCACGTTGGCCAAACAGGTATTGCTATCAGACCAAACTTGTATATCGCAGTTGGTATTTCAGGTGCCATTCAGCATTTAGCTGGTGTAAACGGAAGTAAAGTAATTGTGGTAATCAATACAGATTCTGACGCTCCATTTTTCAAAGCTGCTGATTACGGTATTGTAGGTGACGCGTTCACTGTAGTGCCTAAGTTAATCGCAGCCGTTAAAGAATTCAAAGCTGCACAAGCATAAAAGCAGCGCTGAGTTTATGAATAAAGAAAAAATCAAACTTGAGATTCTTGGTTTGTCATACAGCCAAACCCAAACAGGTGCTTATGCGCTGGTATTGGGCGAAGCTGAAGGTAAACGCAGACTACCGATTATCATAGGCAACTTTGAGGCGCAAGCTATAGCCATTGAGTTAGAGCAAATGCGTCCAAGTCGTCCGTTGACCCATGATATCTTCAAAACGTTTGCCGATACGTTTGACATTACCGTGACTGAAGTAATCGTATACAACTTATTAGAAGGGATTTTCTTCGCCAAGCTTGTATGTAAGCGTGGCAACGAAGAGCCAATTGAAATTGATACACGCACCAGCGATGCCATTGCGCTCGCGGTGCGTTTTCACTGCCCTATCTACACCTATGAGTTTATCCTCGGTTCAGCCGGCATTATCTTAGAAGAAGACGAAGCCGATCCGCTAAACTTTGACGAGGAAGAAGCTGAAGCAGCCATTGAAAACACTAAATCAAGTGCTTACCGAAGCATGACCATTGACGAGTTGGAAGAAGAGCTTGGCAAGGCAATCAATGATGAAGATTACGAAAAAGCCTCTATTTTAAGAGACGAAATACAAAAGAGGAAGTAGTTTTTCTATTTTCAGCCACCCAAAAATCAATCTAGTGATAGAATCTATTTTACGAGGTCTGCTTGGTCTTGCCGTTTTAGTTGGTATTGCGTGGCTTTTTAGTAAGGACCGTAAAGCCATCAATTGGCCTTTAGTAGGAAAAGGAATTCTATTTCAAATTGCATTTGCAGTACTTGTACTAAAAGTTGGCTGGATTGAAAAAGGGTTCGATTTACTAAGCAAGTCGTTTGTAAAAGTGATTTCCTTCACTCAATTTGGATCTGCTTTTTTGTTCGATTCTTTCGTAACAGGTCAAACCGAAGTTGCTCTTGTAAATTTTGCCTTCAACATTTTACCTACCATTATCTTTTTTGCCGCACTGAGTAGTATTCTCTATTATTTAGGAATACTTCAGCGCGTGGTGTATGCTTTTGCTTGGGTTATGAAACGCTTAATGAACTTGAGCGGAGCCGAAAGCCTAGCAGCTGCTGGCAACATATTTATGGGCCAAACGGAGAGTCCGCTTTTGGTAAGACCATATTTAGATAAAATGACCCAAAGCGAAATCATGTGCCTGATGACAGGCGGCATGGCTACCATTGCTGGCGGTGTACTGGCAGCTTACATCAACTTTTTGGGTGGAGACAGCGAAGTCGAACAAATCTTATTCGCAAAGCATCTTTTAACCGCTTCTGTCATGTCTGCACCTGCGGCAATTGTTGCAGCGAAAATTCTTGTGCCAGAAAGAGAGCACTTCGATACTTCCATGAGTATTTCAAGCCACAATGTAGGCAGCAACTTTTTGGAAGCGATTGCAAACGGAACCACTGACGGACTAAAACTAGCCGTGAATGTTGGCGCCATGCTCTTGGTATTTACCGCTTTGATTTACTTAGGAAATTACATTTTAGAAGACATAATCGGGCGCTTTTCTGGTTTGAACAGCGTGATAGCTGAAAACACCATTTACAGCGGATTAAGCTTTCAATTTATCATTGGCTACGCCTTTGCTCCTATTGCATATTTGATGGGAATTGACAGCGCAGACATTGTTTTAGTAGGCCAACTTTTGGGTGAAAAAACCATCCTGAATGAATTTTATGCTTATGTAACTTTAGGCGAATTGAAAGAAAGTGGAGCGTTTGCAAGTCAAAAATCCATTATCATGAGTTCGTATATTTTATGTGGATTCTCCAATT
The DNA here is from genome assembly GCA_030727625.1 of Salibacteraceae bacterium. Lineage (GTDB taxonomy): Bacteria > Bacteroidota > Bacteroidia > Flavobacteriales_G > Salibacteraceae > SHAN690. Next base: position 31,887 of record JANRBI010000051.1, on the reverse strand, counting down.
TCGCTTCCATCGGAATACAAATTGGTGGTATTGGCGCCCTTGCTCCAAACCGAAAGGGTTTATTGAGCAAACTTGGAATGTATGCGCTACTCGGTGGAACCATCGCTTGCTTGTTTACTGCAAGTATTGTGGGGATGTTTTATTAAACCCGTTCAAAACTCTTTGATTCTTTTCTCTTAAAACGCTTGCAGGCTTTGCCCCTAGCCTTCACCTTTGTTTGATCTTCAGAAAACCATTCTTTTAGATGAAACAATACCACGATCTTCTCAATCATATCTTAGAAACTGGCACTCAAAAAGGCGACCGCACAGGTACGGGAACCATCAGTGTTTTTGGTTACCAAATGCGCTTCGACCTCAGCGAAGGTTTTCCAGTTTTAACCACCAAAAAACTCCACCTTAAATCTATCATTCACGAGTTGCTTTGGTTCTTGCAAGGTGATTCGAACATCAAATATTTAAAAGATAATGGTGTACGAATTTGGGATGAATGGGCTGATGAAGATGGAAACCTCGGCCCTGTGTATGGCGTGCAATGGCGCTCTTGGCCAACCTCTGACGGAAGAAAAATTGATCAGATTTCACAATTGATCGATCAGATAAAAAACAATCCAAACTCGAGAAGACACTTAGTAAGCGCATGGAATGTGGCCGATGTAGAAAACATGGCTTTACCTCCATGTCATACCATGTTTCAGTTTTATGTAGCCGATGGCAAATTGAGTTGTCAGCTATATCAGCGAAGTGCTGACGTGTTTTTAGGCGTGCCTTTCAATATTGCTTCCTACGCATTGCTCACCCTAATGGTGGCCCAAGTTTGCGATTTAAAACCGGGTGAATTCATTCACACTTTTGGCGATGCGCACTTGTATTCAAATCATATTGAGCAAGCACAGTTGCAGCTTTCAAGAGATTTCAGACCGCTTCCACAAATGAAAATTAATCCTAATGTGAAAGACATTTTCAGCTTCAAATTTGAAGATTTCGAGCTAGTGAACTACAACCCACATCCACATATCAAAGCCGCTGTAGCTGTATAAACATGATTATTTCATTGATTGCCGCAGTAGGCAAAAACCACGTAATTGGCGCTAATGGCGATTTACCATGGAGCTTACCAACGGACATGAAGTTTTTTTCGAAAACAACGCGTGGCCATCATGTATTAATGGGTCGGAAAAATTTTGATTCCATTCCAGAAAAATATCGGCCTTTACCTGGTCGGCCAAACTTGGTAGTTACCCGAAAAACAGATTTTAAAGCCAACGATATTGACGTATTTCATGACATCAAGAGTGCAATTGATTTTGCAAGAGAAAAGGGAGAAGACGAATTATTCATCATTGGTGGCGGTGAAATTTACAACCAAACCATTGATTTAGCAGATCGCTTATACATCACTCACGTTGATGCTGCGCCCAATGGCGATGCGCATTTCCCAGAATTTGACCACTCAACTTTCTCAGTAGAAGAAATTGCATCCTACTCGAAAGACGATGTTCACAATTTCGACTTTAAAATCTGCTTGTACACTAAAAAACATTAATAGGTGTCAATCATTACATTTGTGAAAATTGACCTCAATTAACATGGCATCGCCCCTTTTAAAAAAATCAATCTTCTCAGTTCTTGTAATTGCTGGTTTGATGCTGGCTTTTGCTGGTTGTCAAAAATCAGAAAGAGATGAAGACACCGAAACCACTGCTTCCCGTGACAACGCATTGGCTTATCACGTTTTTGACGATGCATTTCGTGTAGTACACCGCTTTGCAATGCGCGACTCATTGCTAAACGATACGGGCATTGTGCAATGGTTTGACGATTGTATCGTAAAAGCCACTTTATCTGATACACTGGCTATTTTTCCGCTTTATTTATCTGTAAACTATAGTGACGATACCACTTTGTGCGATGATGGATTTAACAGATACGGCCTTATAAGAGCGAGTTTCAGTGGGAAATATTTAAACAAAGGAACACAAGTCGCTATCAGTTTTGAAGGTTATCGTAAAGATGCTTTTGATGTAAGTGGAAATATATTATTGACCAATAAAGGCCTTAATGATAATGGTCGCAGGGTATTTTCAGTACAAGTAACCGATGGAATTATTACAGGTAGAAACATTGACATTGAATGGCAAGGAACACATGACATGGTTTGGGTTTCAGGCTCTAGCACAGATGGCATTGTTGATGATGACATTTTTGAAATCAGTGGCTCAGCAAATGGAAGAAATTCGAGAGGAAACACATTTGTAAACTCAATAACAGAGGCTTACTCTTCTGACTTGAGCTGCCAGTGGTTTAAAAGTGGCAGAAGCGAGCTCTATGTTCCAAACCTGCAAACAAGATTGATTAACTACGGCATTGATGGAGTTTGCGATAATATTTTCATCCAAAGCAGAGACAACACTAAGATTCAAGTAGAAATTCCCTACACGAATTAAGACTCATATTTTGACCTAGTACGGTCATAAAAAAAGCCGCAGGTGCGGCTTTTTTTATGACTTATAATTTCTGATTTCAGGTTATGCAGCTCTCAGTTTTCTAAAGCTTGATTGATCAAACTTCTTTCGTGCATATTCCACATCAACCTTAAATTCTTCAGGTTTTTCTTCCGCTGACGGCAATTCATACATGGCGTCCAGCATAATCGCTTCACAAATTGAGCGTAAACCTCTTGCGCCAAGCTTGTATTCCATGGCTTTGGTCACAATGTAATCAAGCACCATTTTATCAAACGAAAGCTTGATGTCTTCCATCTCGAACAAGCGAACATATTGCTTAACAAGCGCATTCTTAGGTTCTGTTAAAATTCTGCGCAAAGCAGATTCATCCAACGGATTTAAGAAGGACACCAATGGCAAACGACCGATAAGTTCAGGAATCAAACCATAATCACGCAAATCTGCAGGCGACACGTATTGAAGCAAATTCTCTTTCTCTACTTGCTCTTCTGACATTTTGCTGCGATAACCGATGGCTGAGGTATTTAATCTTCGCGAGATAATACGTTCAATTCCATCAAATGCTCCACCGCAAATAAATAAGATATTCTTAGTGTCAATTTGAACCAATTTTTGTTCTGGGTGCTTGCGACCTCCTTGTGGCGGAACACCAACAGTAGAGCCTTCTAACAACTTCAACAAACCTTGCTGAACACCTTCACCACTCACATCACGCGTGATGCTTGGGTTATCGCTCTTACGACTGATTTTATCGATTTCATCAATGAAAACGATTCCTCTTTCAGCTGATTCAACATTGTATTCCGCTGCCTGAAGTAATCGACTAAGGATGCTTTCCACATCTTCGCCAACGTATCCAGCTTCTGTTAAAACAGTAGCATCAGCGATACAAAAAGGTACGTTCAGCACCTTAGCAATGGTCTTAGCAAGTAACGTTTTTCCTGTACCTGTGCGGCCTACAAGAATCATGTTGCTTTTCTCAATCGTGATTTCGTCTTTCGCTGAATCATTTTGAGAAATACGCTTGTAATGATTGTAAACTGCAACTGCCAAGCCTCGTTTTGCTTCGTCTTGACCTATTACATATTCATCTAAATGAGCTTTTATATCTGCAGGTTTCAACAGGTTTACGTTCCCTAAAACAGAGTCGCGCAAACGTGAACTCATTTCTTCGTCAACAATGCGTGAAGCTTGCTGAATGCAACGATCACAAACATGACCCGTGATACCCGCAATCATAACTGCAGTTTCTCTTTTGTCGCGTCCGCAAAATGAACACTTCACCTGTTCTTCTGAAGATTGTCTTGCCATCTTGATTATTTTCTACTTAAAACTTCATCGATCATACCGTAAGCCTTAGCTTCTTCGGCAGTCAACCAAAAGTCACGATCACTATCTTGCCACACTTTGTCAAAAGGCTGACCGCTGTGCTCGGCAATAATGTGATACAATTCGTCTTTCAACTTTTTAATTTCTTGAGCAGTGATTTCAATGTCAGATGCTTGGCCTCCAACACCACCCATTGGTTGGTGAATCATTACACGTGCGTGCTTCAATGCAGTTCTTTTTCCGGCTTGACCGGCACCTAAAAGCACTGCGCCCATTGAGGCAGCCATACCTGTGCAGATTGTTGCTACATCGCAACCGATGTATTGCATAGTATCATAAATACCTAAACCTGCATACACTGAACCACCTGGACTATTGATATAAATTTGGATGTCTTTACCAGAATCTGAAGACTCCAAAAACAGTAATTGTGCTTGAATAATGTTAGCAATAAAATCATCAATAGGCATTCCTAAAAAGATAATTCTATCCATCATTAGTCTTGAAAAAACATCCACTTCTCTAAAAGGCATAGGACGCTCTTCAATCACCGTTCTTGTCATGCCCGTTGGGCTTGTGCCTCTTTCCGAAGCCTTCACATAATCATCCACTGCGTTGCCGCTCATCCCCATGTGATGAACCGCATATTTCCTAAACTCTTTCCCGTCTGTCATTTTAGAATTTTAAAAGGTTCGAAATTTGATCCATGAATTTGCCTTTACCTGGCTTATTCGAGGCTAATTTAGCGAATTCATCAAAGGATACTTCTTTTTCTTGAACCTTTACGGTATTCTTATAGAATTCCATCATTTTTTGTTCCAAAAGCAAGTCGTAAACTTTACGCACTTCGTCTTGATTTTGAAGGTAATTCTGAGCAAACTGATCGATCATATCTTCAGCTACATCGCCTTGACCAAAGCTTGCAAACTGCATTCGCACTTGTGCTTTGATGTGGTCTTGAATTTCTTGAGGCTCTACTTTAACCTCATTATCAGTAGCCAATTTATTTTCGATCAATTGAACTTTCAAATAGCGACTATACTCGTCAAACTCACGTTCAATATCTTCTGCAGTAATCGGTTTTTCTGGGTTTTGAGCGCCAGAATCAAGCAACCATTTTTTCAAAAATTCATTTGGCAGCTCCAATTTCAATTTCTCTAAACAAAACTCATTGATATCTCTACGAAGTTTTCGCTCGCTATCGTTGTTTAAGTAATTGCTAAGATCTTCTGTCAATTTAGCTCTAAATTCTTCTTCAGATGAAACAGCTCCTGGACCAACTACTCTATCAAAAAGTTCTTGGTTCAAAGGATGTGGATCTATGCTGTGAACTGAATCAATCTTCAATTCAAACTTATCTCCGATTTCGTCAAGCTGCGCAGCTGGAACATTAAGCATTGCTGACAAATCAGCTTCGCCTTTGCTCAATTTTGATGGCTCAACCACTACAACATCACCTTTCTTAGTGCCGATCAATTTCTTTTTAGCAGCTGCATTTTCAACATACTCAACTACAATGGTCGAGTGGTTGTGAATTCCGCCCTGCTTGCGTGTGCCGTCTTTTTCCAATTCATAGAAAACTCCATAAATCATGTCTTTTTCGGTCACTTCTTCTTTTTCTTCGCTCTTACCGTAACGTCTCTGAAAATCGCGTACATATTTATTGATCAACTCTTCGTCAACCACAATTTTGTACTTGTTAAATTTTTCTTTGTTGGTAAGCGCAATTTCAAACTCTGGCGCCAAGCCTAAATCGTAGTTAAAAACAAACGTTTTATCAAAATCTAGCTCAAGTTCTCCCATGTCTTGCGGAAGCGGTTGACCAAGAAGGTTTAGCTTATTATCTCTGATGTGGTTGTTTAAGTTTTGCGAAAGCACTTTGTTAAGCTCTTCGGCCAACACTGACTTACCATACATTTTCTTTGCTACTCCAAATGGCACTTTTCCGACACGAAAACCAGGAAGGTTCATTTTTTTGCGGTGCGTTTCCAACACAGACTTTACTTTTTCTAAGTAATCTGCTGGAGTAATTTCTATTGAAATTTTTGCGTTGAGTTCGTTGATGTTTTCTTGCGTAACGTTCATGATATTTCTAGCAATTAACACATATAAAAAAAGACCGTTTAGAAGCGGTCTTTTAGTTTGTTGTTTAATAAGATTTTGAGATGAAAACTGAGATTTCTCAAAGTCTAGCACTCGTTTAAAGTGCGGATGGAGGGACTCGAACCCCCACGCCTCGCGGCACTAGATCCTAAGTCTAGCGCGTCTACCAATTTCGCCACATCCGCAAGATTTAAAGAACATCCCATAAAGGGAGCGCAAAGATATATTTTTCTTAATATCCAAATACACTTTTTGAAAATGATTTAAAAAGTAATGTAACTCTACATTTGCAGTCCAATTTTTTAATGGAAATGAAAGTTAACCCAAAAGATATTTCAGTTGGAAAACTACATGGTTACCTACTCGGAGCTGTTGGCCCTAGGCCAATTGCATTCGCAAGTACAATAGATGAAGCCGGCAATCCAAACTTGAGTCCATTTAGCTTCTTCAACGTGTTTAGTGCGAACCCACCGATTCTCATTTTCTCGCCTGCACGCAGAGGAAGAGACAACACTACAAAGCACACTTTTGAAAACGTGAAAGTGGTGAAGGAAGTAGTGATCAATGTGGTTAATTACGACATTGTTGAACAAATGTCGCTTTCGAGCACGGAGTATGCGCAAGGTGTAAATGAATTTGAAAAAGCGGGTTTAACAGCCATTGAAAGTGAAACCATCAAACCGTTTAGAGTAAAAGAATCTCCTGTTCAGTTTGAATGCGTGGTAAACGAAGTGGTAGAACTTGGCGCAGAAGGTGGAGCAGGCAATTTGGTCATCTGCGAGGTGAAAATGATCCACATTAATGACGATTTGCTGGACGCAAACGGAGCCATTGACCAGCAAAAAATTGACTTGGTAGCCAGAATGGGCGGCAACTGGTATTGCAGAGCCCACGGTGAAGCACTTTTTGAAGTTGCCAAACCATTAACTACATTAGGCATTGGAGTTGACGCAATTCCTTCTGAAATTCGCAACAGCGAAATTTTAACTGGAAACAATTTAGGCCAACTTGGAAATGTGGAAACACTGCCAAACGAAACGGATGTAAATGAGTTTAAATTGACCGAATTAGCGGACATTTTTATAGAATTTGAAAATGATGCAGCGCAACTTGAAGTAGCCTTGCATCAAAAAGCGAAAGCATATTTAGCATCAAACCAAGTAGTAGAAGCTTGGAAAACATTATTATCATTTAACGACTAAGAAGACAGAAAACATGGAAATTGAAGGTAGCATCAAAGAGATTTTTCAAACACAAAGCTTTGATTCAGGATTTACAAAGCGTGAATTTGTGGTAACCACAAAAGAGCAATATCCACAAGACATAAAATTAGAATTGATCAAAGATCGTTGCGATTTAGTTGACGCTTACAAAAAAGGCGACCAAGTAAAAGTTCAATTCAATTTGAGAGGAAACGAATACAACGGTAAATACTTTGTGAACCTGCAAGCGTGGCGTATTGAGGCTTTTACTGCTGGCGCTAAAGCAAGTGCAGGTTCAGGTGCTTCTGCATCATCTGCCGATCCATTTGCCGATGCTGGTTTCCCAAGCGAGCCTGTATTTGACAGCAACAACAATGTTGGTGGTGGCGATGACAATGATGACCTACCATTCTAATCTCGTTTAACACAAAATGCTAGAAGGCTATTTAAAGTTTGTAAGAAGATTTTTACCTAGCCCGTTTAGTATCGCAATCATATTGAGCATCATCACTTTTGTGGTGGTGCTTTTTTATGCGGTTTATGCTCAACAAAAGGCTTCGGTAACCGAAGTTTTGAATTGGTGGCAAGCAGGACTTTTCACTCCATCGCTTTTAGTTTTTGCCGTGCAAATGATGCTCATGCTTGTACTCGGGCACATTTTGGCGCTTACCCCTATCTCAGATCGGATTATTCAAACCATAACAAAACATTGCGACACAACACCAAAAGCAGCGGCTATTGTTGCATTTAGCACACTGTGTGTTGGACTATTTAATTGGGGTTTGGGTTTAATTTTCGGAGCAATCTTAGCCCGAAAAGTTGGAGAAAAAGCCGTCTTAGCCCAACAAAAAATAAACTACCCTTTAGTGGCTGCCGCTGGTTATGCCGCGCTTATGATTTGGCATGGTGGTTTATCAGGATCAGCTTTAATAAAAGCGGCAGAGCCCGGGCATCTAGCACAATTGACCAACAACTCGATCGCACATTTGCCCGACCAAATCGGATTGTCTTTGACCGTGTTTTCTGGCATGAACCTATTTGCCACAATCGGTATTTTATTGTTGGTGCCGATGGCGCTTTATTTTCTAGGCAAAAACACCCAAGAACAAATCCCAGAAATCACTGTCGAAAAACCAAATGGTCGATTCGATCAAACAGCATTTTTACTTGGCGCTGAAAAACTCGACAATAGTCCTTGGTTTTTAAAATCTATAGGCTTTAGCATTTTGGCTTTCCTAGTTTTTCAAATGTTTAGCGAGTATGCTTCTCCTTTGGATTTTTTCACTCCGAACAACATCAATCTTCTGCTCTTTTCACTTTGCTTGAGCTCACACCAGAATATGAATTCGCTCTTAACAGCAACAGATCAAGCTATTGTAGGCGCAGGAGGCATTTTATTGCAATTCCCGTTATACTTCGGCATTATCGGGTTGATGCGCGAGAGCGGATTAGTAGCGGAAATCAGTCAGTTTTTTGTACTTATTTCAAATGAGCAAACTTTCCCGCTGTTCACTTATTTAAGTGCTGGATTGGTAAATATTTTCGTTCCGAGCGGTGGCGGACAATGGGCAATTCAAGGTCCAATTCTTATCCAATCGTCAACAGAACTTGGCGTAAGCTTACCAAAAAGCATTTTAGCATTGGCCTATGGCGATCAAATCACAAATATGCTTCAGCCATTTTGGGCCTTGCCGCTTCTGGGCATCACCAAATTATCGGCTCGCGATATTTTGCCTTTCACCTTAGTGATGTTTTTAGTTGGATTTATGGTTTACGGATTGGCGCTAATCCTATTTTAACCTCTTCGGAGCGTAACTCCATATTTGAGCTTAAATCGATCTTGAAAACTCGCTCCAAGCACTACTACGCTCAAGACTAAAATCACGATAGCCAAACTCGGCACAATGGCTAAATAAGCGCCATCAGTGATCAAAAAACCATAAAGTTCGCGCACCATTCCTCCCCATGATGGTTTTGGCAATCTAATGCCAACACCCAAAAAGTTGAGCCCCGCTTCCAGCAAAATTGCTTGTGCAAAATTGCTCACCGCAAGCACCAATATTGGTCCAGAAAGGTTTGGAAGAATATGAAAATATAGGATTCTAAAATTGCTCAAGCCCATTAAACGCGCTGCTTTCACATATTCCTTTTGCGAAAGCGACTTTACCTCACCACGAATCACCTGTGCCATTTCTACCCAAAGTATCAAGCCAATACCCAGCACCAAGGCCATTACCCCTTGACCGAGCACTAAAGTGACAGAAATAACCAACAAAATAGCGGGAACGCTCCAAAAAACATTCATCAACCAGAGCAATACTCGATCTAGAATTCCACCAAAATACCCCGCGCAAATTCCAATCAAAACGCCAATTATCAGCGCCATCAAAACACTCGAAACACCAACCATCAGCGTTACATAACTACCAGCCATCAATCTACTAAGCATGTCTCTGCCGTAGGGATCGCTACCTAATAAAAAACGCTTTCGAACCACATGTTCCGACTCAATTTCAGCAATCATGGCTTCTCGATTAAACTCGATTTGCTGCCCCGTCAAATCAGTCAAAACACCATCCGTAGTTCTATTTCTGCCTAGTTCAATCAATGCTGAATCGCTTAAGGCAAACAACACATCTTGAAACAAATAATACCGATATTCTTCAATGCCGCTCGTGTTAAAAACCTCCACTTTTACTCGGTGTTCCTGCACTTCCATGCCCTTAATTGGCACCAACATAAACTCACTTTCTCTTCCACCATTCAGCAGCAATTCATACCAAAATTGATGCTCGAACAATTTGTTTTTCCGCACCTTCAGCATCTTCACATCAGCAAGCGGAGGCAACTTTGCAATCGAAATCAACTGATCGTTTGCGTCTTGCGTTTTATCGGGCCTGATGAGCGCCCCAAGCAATGCAACAGCCAGCGTCACGAACAATACGCCCAGCGCCAAAGCCAATTTCAGCTTTCTATAAACTGCTTTTTTCTGCATTTACCAGCGAAGAAATAACAATGCACCCAAACTTTCATCTTTGAGCCATCAATTAATCGATTATTGATTTTTTTTTGAGCGCCTTAACCTGCTTTCCATTCCTATCTTTTTGCTCAAGCCTAAGTTTCGCGATGCGCGCATTAGTCTGCTTTAGGCAGCCTCATGCACACATGCTTCACTAAAGCCTTGAATCAAAAAGGATATCCATTACAATCAGGGGCGCAACCCACCTACATACCTTCTGCCCTTCCATGTAAAACTCGGTTTCAAAAGCGCCATCAAACCGATAATCACCACATAAATTGGATAGATCGTGGAAAGAGTGATTCCATCAAACAAGCGATGTTTTACCTCATATCTCTTAAACCATTGCGCATGAAAAGCATACTCAATCAACACTTTCAAGCAAAAAGGAAACAATCCCCAAAGCAGAAAATGATCGAATACAACAGAAACAATCATCCAAGAAATAAAAGCGAGATTCATTAGCCACACAAATGCGGGAATTGATTTGGCTAGCCAATTATTATAGCCTGTTGATTTCCCAGCCCAGCGCACTCGCTGTGCAAACAAATCAATCAACGTTTCAGGAGTATTTGTTTTCACCACCGCATTTTTCTCAAATCCAATCTTTTCGCCTTGTGCGGTTAGCTTCTCTAAAAAAAACATATCATCGCCACTAGCAAACTTGCTTTCTAACGATTCCTGAAAAAGCGGCAAGAACTTGGTCTTAAACATAAAATTGCCAGCGTTTGACAAAATTGGTTTACCAGCTTTCGTAAAAGCCTCAGTCACCGCCATATTACTCCAATTTTCAAGAGCAATCAATCTCGAAAACCAACCAGTTACGTCATATTCAACAACTCCGAGTATTGCTGCAAAACTTCCATGATTCATGCGTTTTAGCATAGTGCTAAAACTCC
>JANRBI010000051.1:19149-20768 GCA_030727625.1 Salibacteraceae bacterium | reverse complement strand
AGTATTGCTGCAAAACTTCCATGATTCATGCGTTTTAGCATAGTGCTAAAACTCCCTGATTGTATTTGGCAATCGGCATCTGTTAAGTAAATCAACTTCGTTTTCACTTGCTTTAAAGCCAAGCTAAGCGCAGATTTTTTACCATACTCAACATTCTCGATCACTGTTATATCTAGGTTCTGAAAATGAAGTATTGCTTTGTCTACCTCAATCAAGGTATTGTCTGTTGAATGATCATTCACCAAAAGCACGCTTATTCTTGTTTCTTGCGTTTCAGCTGAAATGCTTTCAAGACATTTATAAATAACACGTTCCTCGTTTCGCGCTGCAATCAAAACAGCGATATCACTTTTAAGAAATTCAATTCCTATTTGCTCTGATTCAGGATTGCGCTTTCGTAGGAAGTAATCAATGGATACAAAAAACAGCCACCAAACAGCGACAAGCGCAACACCAATAAACAAAATCATTTCGCTTTGAATATGCGGTAAGTAAACAATGCGGAAGTTCCTATTAAGGCCGGTAAAGCCACGTTAACCAACCAAACCACCAAAACCGCTACACTTACTATTAGCGGATCAAAATCATAAAGCTGAAAATAACTCAATGCCATTGACTCGCGAACAAGTAAATCAGGAATTGGCAGAAAAGGAACTAACGTTGAGGAAAACAGAGTGAGAACAGAACCTACTAATACCTGCAACAAATTAGGACTAGGCAATAACAGACTAAAAACCACTACATATTGAAGTATGAATGTCAAAAACCTAACCATCGACAGGTTAAACAGCTGTTTTAAAAGGCGTGCATCTACTGCAGTAAAAACCTCGAAATAGTGGTGATACTTTGCCAATGCCTTCCATCGCAAAGGCAGCTTAACCAGCATATTCATTCTTAAATAGATTGTAAATGCTAAAACAACAGCAATCACTAGGGTCAATTGAAGAATTTTTGTTCCAACAAAACCAAGAGGCACTTTCGCAAACTCTTCCACTAAAATCAACAGTCCGAAAACGCCAAACGTAAACGTAGCAAGGCTTTGTGACAAACCATTTACCATTGATAGCAAACTACCTTTTATGCGTTGCTCTGGTTTTAAAGCCAATACTCGTCCAACAAATTCACCCATACGATTGGGAGAAAAAACACCGATCGTAGTTCCACTCAAAACAGCTTTAATGGATGTTCGCCAAGAAATCTCAACATTGGTATCCAATAATTTTTTCCACTTCACCACTTCCATCCACCAATTAAGCATCATTAAAGCAATGCTTGGAATCAAGAACTTTAATACGATTTCAGCAAAAGAAAGCGAGAGTAAATGATCTAAAAAAAGTGATAAATCAGTTTGTCGTTCATTCAGTTTAAAAGCAATAAAGCCAACGGCCAATGATGAAATCAAGACTTTGACAAAAAAACCGAACACTCGCTTTAACGCACTGTTTTGTTCAGAACTTTCAATCCTGATGAGCTTTTTAGCTCCTTTCACAAGTATTTTCGAAGTCTTACTCAAACTATTTACGCGTCATAAAAATCTGCACAAAAGTGGCTAAAGAAACCATAATATTAGGTATCGATCCAGGAACAAACGTAATGGGTTATGGCGTTCTAAAAGTAGT